>NZ_CP126740.1:1955865-2281842 GCF_030246925.1 Microbacterium sp. zg-Y625 | reverse complement strand
TCGACGGTGGTGAACGTCTCTTCCGGTGGAGAGCCGAACACGCGGACGTGATCGCCGTTGGCAGTGACCACATGCATCTCGAAGCGGTCCCCGTCGCGCGACCGCGCTCGCGCCCAGTCCAGTGCCTCGGCGACGTCGCCAGCCCCGGTCAGAAGCCAGTCCTCGGTGCTCCACGCCCACCCGGCGCGGCTGGGTCGCCGCCAGAAGCGCGCCCAGAACGTGGGCTCGTCGGATGCAAAATCAACGGGCTCGATGAGGGGTTCGGCTTCCACGGCTCCATTCTGGGCCTGGGATGCTGCGCCCGCCCCCACGCATCTGGCTAAAGTCGGGTCACGAACGGACTAGGGCCTCATCGAGGAGGGGATGCCGGTGACCAAGAAGCATCGTGACCGCCTGATGTTCGTCGCGGTCCTCGTCATCACAGGGCTCGGATTCTCCGCCGGCTCCGTTGCCGCGACTCAAGGCGCGGGGGCCGCCCTCGCCGTGTTCGGGTTCGGCGCCATCCCCCCTGCCGCACTGATGGGGGTTGTCGCGTACGTGTGGTCGAGTAACGACCGGGAGGACCGGGCCCGCGGGATCTGGCGAGACGACCCTCCCGACGAGTGAGATCGCGAGTGGTCCGGTCGGGGACTACGCGGTCAGCGCCACCTGCAGCCGTGAGAGGCCGTACTCGAATGCGGCGTCGATGTCGCCGCCGAGGCGGAAGGCGCCCGCCAGTTCCATGCTCGCGAAGCCCGTGGCCCAGGCGGTCACGAGGCGCGCGGCATCCAGCGCGCGCTCGGGGCCCACCGCTGCGGTCGCCGCCTGCAGCACCGGCCGGCTCGCCTGCTCGAGCGCCGACTGATCGGGGGAGGAGGCGTAGATGAGGCGGAACCCCTCGGGGTGCGCGTGCGCGAACGCGCGGTAGGCGCGCGCAAGGCCGGCGAGTGTGCCGTCGGATGCCGCGAGGTGCGCGCCCAGGTCGGTCACTGTCGCCTCCACCACGAGCTGCAGCAGCGCATCGCGGTCCCGAACCCGCTTGTAGAGCGACGGCGCCCGCACCCCGACCCGTTCGGCGACGGCCTGCATGCTGACTCCGGCCGCGCCGCCCTCTTCGAGCAGCTCGCGGGCGGCGTCTATGATCGCGGGCAAAGACGTGCGTTCCGGGGTGGGCATGCGGCCGCCTCCTGTGATGGCTATGGTGCTAAGCTATGATGGCTACGGAGATTAGCTTACATCTCGAGCGAGCATCTCAAGAAAGAAGGAGTCCTCATGCGACTCGCACCGAACCTCCACCGCCTGGGTAACGACATCGTCGCGGCCTACCTGATCGTCACTCCCGAGGGGATCACGGTGATCGACGCCGGCCTTCCGGGGCACTGGAACGACCTGCTCGCCGAGCTCGCCGAGCTCGGCCGGCCCCTCGCCGATGTGAAAGGCGTCGTGCTCACGCACGGCGACAGTGACCACATCGGCTTCGCCGAGCGCCTGCGCCGCGAGCTCGGCATCCCCGTCTACGTGCACACCGACGACGCCGATCGCGCCCGCGGGGGCGACAAGCCCAAGACACCGATGGGGCCGCTGCGGCTCGGCCCGATGCTCGGGTTCTTCCTGTACAGCCTGCGCAAGAACGGGCTGCGCCCGCAGTACCTCGGCGAGGTCGTCAGCGTGACCGACGGCGAGACGCTTCCGCTCCCCGGTGCCCCGCGCGTGATATCGCTGCCAGGCCACTCGCCGGGGAGCATCGCGGTGCACGTCCCCGCGGTCGCCGCGGTGTTCGTCGGCGACGCGCTCACGACCCGGCACGTGCTCACCGGGCGCTCCGGTGCCCAGCCGGCACCCTTCACCGACGAGCCCGAGCGCGCGCTGGCGTCGCTCGACCGCCTCGCCGACCTGGATGCCGAATGGGTGCTGCCCGGGCACGGAGCGCCGTGGCGCGGGTCTCCGGCCGATGCGGTTGCCGAGGTGCGGCGCGCCGCAGCGGTCTGACGGTCAGTCCGTCGCGCCGGCGCGGTCGGCGAGGGCGTCGAAGGCGGCATCCAGCTTCTCGTCGACCTGCTGACGGTCGGGGTGCGCGTCGTAGAACGCCAGGATGCGGCGCGCGCCCTCGTCGAAGGTCACCGTCGTACGGAACTCGGGCGCCAGGCGCGTGACCTTCGCGTTGTCGAAGACCATCGAGTGCGCCTTGTCGCCCACGAGCGAGGGGCCGACGTCGGGCAGCGCCGCGGCGATCGTGTCGCTCGCCACGTGTACAAAGCGCGGGTCGGAGACCCCCGCCGCATCCGCCAGCCAGCCGTAGATCTGGTTCCAGGTCGGCGCGTGGGTGCCGGTGATGGTGAAGGCGTCGCCGATCGCGGCCGGGTTGCCGAGCAGGCCCGTGAAGGCGACGGCGAAATCGTCGGAGTGGGTGATCGTCCACAGGCTCGTGCCGTCGCCGTGGATCACGACCGGCTTGCCGGCGCGCATGCGGGCGATGTCGGTCCATCCGCCCGTCGTCGGGATCATGGTCTCGTCGTAGGTGTGCGACGGCCGCACGATAGTCACCGGAAGCGCCCGGTCGCGGTGGGCGCCGACCAGCAGGTCCTCGCAGGCGATCTTGTCGCGGGAGTACTGCCAGAACGGGTTGCGCAGGGGAGTCGACTCGGTGACCGGCAGGTAGCGCGGGGGCTTCTCGTAAGCGGATGCCGAGCTGATGTAGATGTACTGCCCGACGCGACCTTCGATCGCCGAGAGCACGGTCTCGACGTGCTCGGGGACGAATGAGAGGAAGTCCGCCACGACGTCGACGCCCTCGCCGACCGCGGCGCGCACCGCACCGGCGTCACGCACGTCGCCGGTGATACGGCGAACCCCACCGGGAAGGTCGCGGTCGCGGTTGCCGCGGTTGAGGACGGAGACGTCATGGCCGGCGGCGACGGCAGCCCGCACGCACGCGGTGCTGATCGTGCCGGTGCCGCCGAGGAAGAGTACGCGCAGTGAGCTCATGCCCCGACGATAGCCAACGGGGCGTGATCGGTCATCCGGGCGCGGCGATGAGCGCTCGCCAGTTCGCGGGCACGCGGCCCTTCGGACCGGGTGCAGGCTGATCGGCGGGGTGGCTGCGCGGCTCGGCGAGGAGCGGTCCCTCGACCATCTCGCTTGCCTCGTAGTCCCAGAACCAGGACTCCCCGGGCTCGAAGCTCTGCACGTAGCGGTGACCGCTGTCGTGGAAATGCGCGGTCGCGTGCTTGCCCAGCGACGAGTCGCAGCATCCAACGTGGCCGCAAGCCGCGCACCTCCGCAGATGCACCCACCAGCCGTCGAGCGCGTCGCACTCGGCGCATCCGTCCCCGGAGGGCGGTACAGCAGGGTCGATGGCGGGGGAGGTCACGGTTCACCGTGGAAACGGGCGGCCATGCGCGGCACGATACCCGCGGATTGCTGCTTGATCCAGCGCGTCATCGGTGGTTGTCTGCTGGCATCGCCGGAGTGGGGATCACGTGACCGGGCATTCCACCGTAGAAGCCAGCGCGGGTGAAGACCGCGCCCGTCGCACGCGCCCGGATTCGATCGCCGCGAAGGTGCGCGCCATGGGACAGCAGCGCACCGGCGCCCTGCTGCTGCTGATCGCCACGGCGGTGGCGATCGTGTGGGCCAACGTCGCCCACGGCTCGTACGAGACGTTCTGGGAGATGGGCCTCTCGGTCGGGATCGGCGACCTGCAGCTGGACTTCACACTGCACGCGCTGGTCAACGACGCGCTGATGGCGCTGTTCTTCTTCACCGTCGGGCTCGAGGTGCGCCGGGAGTTCTCCATCGGCGAGCTGACCAGCTGGTCGCGCGCGCTGGTGCCCGTCACCGCCGCGATCGCCGGGCTGGCGGTGCCGGCCGCACTGTTCCTGCTGATCGCCGGGCCCGCCGGCGACGCGCGCGCCTGGGGCGTGGTGATCTCCACCGACACCGCCTTCCTCGTCGGTGCGCTGGCGCTGGTCGGTCCCCGGTTCCCCGGAAGGCTGCGGGTGTTCCTCCTGGCGCTGGCCGTCGTCGACGACGTGGGGGCGCTCAGCATCATCGCGCTGGTCTACACCGAGAACTTCTCGCCGGCGCCGCTGCTGATCGCCGCAGTCGGTCTTGTCGGCGTCTACCTCACCCGCTACCTGCGCGGCGGTCGCGGCCCGGTGTACGCCACGCTCTCGATCATCGTGTGGCTGGCGTTCCTCGCCTCGGGCGTGCACCCGACGCTCGCCGGAGTCGCCATTGCGCTGCTCGTGCCGGTGTACCGGCCCAACCGCCGCGACGTCGAGCACGCGCTGGAACTGGCGCGGACTTTCCGCCAGTCGCCCAACACCGAGTACGCCCGGGCGGCCGCCAACAGCCTGCGGGAGTCGATCTCGATCAACGAGCGACTGCAGTCGGCGTACTCGCCGTACATCGCCTACGTCGTGCTGCCGCTTTTCGCCCTCGCCAACGCGGGGGTGCTGGTCACCCCCGACATCCTGGCGGCCGCGCTGGCGTCGCCGCTGACGTGGGGCATCGTCGTCGGGCTGGTCGTCGGCAAGTTCCTGGGCGTCTTCGGCTCCGTCGCGGTGCTGCGGATGCTGCGCGTGGGGGAGTTCGGCCCGGGGCTCACCCTCGACCGCATCGCCGGCGGCGCCGCACTCTGCGGCATCGGCTTCACCATTTCGCTCTTCATCATCGACCTCGCCGTCGATGACCCGGCGGCGCAGAACGAAGCGCGGGTCGGCGTGCTCGCGGCATCCGTCATCGCCTTCGTCCTGGCGACCATCATCTTCCGGGTCTCCGACACCCTGCGGCCGGGCACCGAGACCGGCCAGACCCTCGCCCGGCCGGTGGATCCGCGCCGCGACCACGTGGTCGGTCCCGACGACGCGCCGTACACGATCGTGGAGTACGGCGACTTCCAGTGCCCCTTCTGCCTGAAGGCGTCGGGGGCGATCCAAGAGGTGCACGAACAGCTGGGCGACCGGCTGCGGTACGTCTGGCGGCACGCGCCGCTCACCCGGCAGCATCCCAACGCGCTCGCCGGTGCCGAGGCGTCCGAGGCCGCCGCGCTGCAGGGCCGGTTCTTCGAGTTCGAGCGCGGACTGTTCGCCGATCAGGAGAACCAGCGCCCGGGGGACATCGTGCGGCTGGCCGACCGCCTGGGACTGGACGTGCCCCGATTCGAGCGCGACCTCGAGTCCGCGGCGGTCGCCTCGCGCGTGCGCGACGACATGCTCGACGCCGAGGCCATGAACATCACCGCGGTGCCGACCCTGTTCGTCAACGGACGACGGCACACCGGACCCTACGACGCGCAGGCGCTCATCCGGGCGCTGGAGCAGGCGGATGCCGGGGCGGCGGCCCCGGCGATGCCAGTGGACGACTGAGGAGCAGACAGATGGACACGACGACCTCGCCGGTCGGTGTGGCGCCCGCGCTCACCGATGACCAGTGGACGCGACTGGCGGCGCGGGCCGAGCCGTTCGAGGTGGCCGAGGGCGACTACGTCTTCCGCGCCGGCGACCGCGACTACTCCATGATCCTCGTGGAGTCGGGCGAGCTCGAGATCGTCCGCGACGCGATGAGCTGGGTCGACGAAGTGGTGATCACCGTCGCCGGGCCGCGGTCCTTCGCCGGTGAACTGGGCCTGCTCAACGGGCAGCGGGCCTTCCTGTCGGCGCGGGCTAGCCGTGCCGGTCGCATGCGCCGGCTGTCGCGGGTGGACCTCCGGCGTCTGCTGTCGGACGACGACGAGCTGGGGGATCTGATCCTCCACGCCCTCTGGGAGCGGCGCGAGTCGCTGCGGCGCGGACCGGCGGCGATGACGCTGAAGTTCGTCGGCAGTGAGACGTCGGCGGACTTCCTCGCCCTCCGCCGCTTCGCGGAGCGGCTGGACCTCGTCCACGCAGCGGTCGCCCTGCCGCCCGGTGAGGCGCTGGACCTGCGGGCGCACAACTTCTCGCTGGACGAGCTGCCCGTCGCCTTCATCCAGGGCGAGCCGCTGGTGCGGGCGACGCCGGGCCTGGTGGCCGAGCGACTCGGCCTCAGCTACGAGCCGACGCAGAGCGAGGCTGCCGACGTGGTCGTGGTCGGCGGCGGTCCGGCCGGGCTCGCCGCTGCCATCTATGCCGCGTCGGAGGGTCTGAGCACGGTGCTGCTGGAGTCCGTCGCCCCGGGCGGGCAGGCCGCCGCGACGTCGCGCATCGAGAACTTCCTCGGCTTCCCGTTCGGGGTCAGCGGCGGCGACCTGATCGGTCAGGCCTCGCTGCAGGCCATCAAGTTCGGGGTGCGGGTGTGCGCGCCCTGCGAGGCCGTCGGCCTGACGCCCACGGCGGCCGGCGTGCGCGTCGCCCTCGCCGACGGGCGCGCGATCGACGCCCGCGCCGCGATCGTCACCTCCGGCGCGGCGTACCGCCGGCTGCACCTGGACCGGTGGGAGGACTTCGAGCGCACCGCCATCCACTACGCCGCCACCCCTCTGGAGCTGCGGCAGGTGGCCGGATCACCGGTCGTCGTGGTGGGCGGCGCGAACTCCGCGGGGCAGGCGGCGCTGTACCTGGCATCCAGTGGCTGCCCCGTGCACCTCGTGGTGCGCGGTGACGACCTCGGCGCGCGCATGTCGTCGTACCTCGTCGATCGCATCGCGGAGGATCCGCGGATCCAGGTGCACACGCGCTCCCACCTCGTCGGGCTCGAGGGCGGGGACGCGCTCGAAGCAGTGCGGATCGACACCGTGGGGGAGGTGCCGGCCCGCGGGGTGTTCTGCTTCATCGGCGCCGATCCCGCGACGTCGTGGCTCACGCGCATCGACCGCGACGAGGCCGGCTTCATCCGCACCGGGACCGACGTGACCGCGCCGTCACGCGGGGTGTGGTCCGCCGTGGCGCGCGAGCCGTTGCCGTTCGAGACCTCCATCCCACGGGTCTTCGCCGCCGGCGACGTGCGGCGCGGGTCGATGAAGCGCGTGGCCGCGGCCGTGGGGGAAGGTTCGAGCGCCGTCGCGTCGGTGCACCAGGCGCTCGCCGGGTGAGGCGCGCGCAGGCGGGTCAGCCCGCCGGCGCGGCAGCCGCGGTCAGGTGCGCGATGATCTCCTCGCCCGAGAGCACGTCGGCGTAGCGGCGCCCGACATCGCGCATGTTGTCGGCGTGCGCCTGCGCGTCCTGGTCGCCGCAGCAGTCCTCCGCGACGATCGTGCGGAAGCCGTACGAGAACGAGTCGATGATCGACGCCCGGACACAGCCCGACGAGGTGCACCCCATGACGACGACGGTGTCGACGTCCCAGTAGCGCAGGATCGAGGCGACGTCGGTGCCGAAGAACGCAGAGGGGAAGCGCTTCTCGACCACGGCGTCGGTGGGAGCGAGCACGCGGGGGTCGACCTGGGCGAGGTCGCTGTCGGGAGTGAAGGCCGAGAGCGAACCCGCCGCCTTCCAGTAGCCCAGCTCCCAATCGCCGCGGTAGGCGACGAAGGTGTGCAGCACCGGCACATCGAGTGCGCGCAGGTCGGCGAGCACCTCGCTCGCCCGCGCGACAGCGGCCCCGACGTGCGGACTCTGCGCCATGGGATTGGTGCCCCCGGTGAACCCGAGCTGGAAGTCGACGACGACGACGGCCGTCTTGCGGCCGAAGCCGACGGGGCGGGCGCCGTAGCCGGCGGCGGTGAATGCATCGGACATGGGAGGGCTCCTTCGGTGGGGGTCAGGGGAGGAGGGAAGAGCGACGGGAGGGGAGTGACGAGGCGACCGCGATCATGGCGACGCACAGCACGCCGCCGAGACCGGCCACCGCCGGCCACCGCGCGATGTCCCAGGCGAGGCCCATCGCGAGGGCACCGACGGACGAGCCGCCGTAGTAGAAGAGCGTGTACCAGGCGGAACCCGTGGTCGGGGTGGCGATCATGCGGGGAACCAGCCCGCTCGCCGTGGCGTGGACGATGAAGAACCCGGCCGCCAGCACGAGCAGGCCGACGATGACGGCCCACAGGGTCGACGCGAGCGTGATCAGCACCCCGACGAGCGCCAGCACGGTGCCGAGCGCTGCCGCGCCGCGGGCACCCCAACGCTCGATGATCGCCCCGGTGCGCATGGACGAGAACGTGCCGGCGAGGTAGGTCAGGAACAGCAGCGACACGGCGGTCAGGCTCAGGGAGAAGGGCGGCTCGGTCATGCGGAACGTCAGCGCGTTGAACACGCCGACGAACACCGCGGTGCCGAGGCCGCCCAGGGCGTACAGCCGCCAGCGCAGGGTGCGCGAGCCGAACGCCACCGGGGTGGACGCGGGGGAGGGGTGCGGCTCAGGGCGTCGGGCCGCGCGGACGATCAGGGCGAGCCCGATGACGGCCGCGATCAAGAGAGCAGCGTCGACGGCGAGCAGCCCCCACCGCCAGCCGAACGCGTCGGCGACGACGCCCGACAGCACGCGCCCGAGGATGCCGCCGGCCGTCGTGCCCGCGACGTACATGGCGGCCACGCGCGCGGCCGCGGCGCGGTCGACGACCGCGGTCGTCCAGGCGATCGCGGCGACGAGCACCGCGCTGCTGGCGATGCCGGCGAGGAATCGGACAGCCACGAGCATCTCCCACCCCGACACCGTCGCCGTCAGCCCTGTGAGCAGGGTCGCGAGCGCGAGGCCGAGGGCGACGGAGCGGCCCCGCCCGAACCGCGCGGCCATCGCCGCCATCGGGAAGACGCCCAGGGCGATGCCGAGCGTGGTGGTGGATACCACCAGGTTCGCCTCGAAGGCGCTCCTGCCGAACTCGCGCGCGATCTCCGCCAGCAGCGGCTGCGGCGCATAGATCCCCGACATCACCGCGGTGCCGACGGCCAGGGCGCCGACGGCGACCCGCTGGGATGGTGCGGTGGGCATCAGTGCGAAGCGAACGCGTCGCGCGTCTGGTCGATCGTGTACCCCGCCGTCAGGCAGAGGCTGAGCAGCACGCGTGCCGCCTGCGGCGACAGCGAGTCGCTGGAGACGAGGCCACGCCGGTCGAAGTCGCGCCGGTGGTGCACGCGGCCCCCGGCCGCCCGGCTGGACTGCACGACCACGACGCCGGCGGCCACCGCCGCGTCGACGGCATCCTCGACGGCCTGGGGGCTCATGCTCGGCGGCAGGGCCGCCAGCACCACACCGGCGGCGCCGTCGCTGAGAGCGCGTTCGAGCAGGCGCGGGGTGGCGCCGGCCCACATCGGCACGATCTCGGTGGGGGCGAGCTGCACCTCGGGGTCGTCGAGGAGGTGAGCGAAGGCACTGGTCGTCGTGTGGGCCCGCAGGTCTTTGCGGTACATCCAGACGTTCCCGTAGGCGTCGATCTCGCCGAGCGGTCCGTACACGCGGGCTTCGAACGCGTCGAGTGCGTGGTTCGACGCCTTGGTCACGTCGCGGGCGCACAGGATGCGATCGTCCATGGCGACGAGCACCCCGTGTCCGCGGGCGGCGGGCGATGCGGCGAGGCAGATCGCGGCCTGCAGGTTGGTCTGTGCGTCGGACCCGAGGGCCGTCGGCGGGCGCTGCGCTCCGACGAGCACGACGGGAAGCGTCGTGGGAACCGTCAGCTGCAGGAAGTACGCCGTCTCCTCCAGGGTGGCGGTGCCGTGGGCGATGACGATGCCGGCCGTGTCGGGCTCCTCGCGCTCGATGCGCAGGATCTCGTCGCGCAGCCGGCGCCAGACGGCCAGATCCACGTCGTTGCTGCGCATGCGGGTGAACCGCTGCGGGACGACCTCGATGTGCTCGGGGAAGCGGTACAGGGGCAGGGCCTCGTCGTCGCTGAGGACGCGCGCGAGGTCGACGTAGTCGAGGCGGTCGTTCTCGTCGTGGCCTCCGCTGCCGATCGTGCCGCCGGTCAGCAGCAGCGCGACCCGTGGGCGGGTGTCGGTCATGGGAACTCCTCGGGGGATCGGGGACGGCGGGGGCGTCACTTGAGCATGTTGTCGGGCAGACAGGTCACGAGGTCCGGCCAGACGGTGACGGTGACGATGGCCGTGACGATGCCGATCAGCATGAGCAGGGCGCCGCGGTAGGCGTCGGCGAGCTTGGTCTTGGTGACACCGGCGACGATGAACGTCACGATGCCGATGGGCGGCGCGATCAGGCCGATGTTCAGCAGCATCACCGAGAAGACGCCGTACCAGACCGGGTCGAATCCGGCCGTGACGGTCATGAGCGGGAACGTCACCGGCAGGGTCAGCAGCATGAACGGCATCTCGTCGACGAACATGCAGCCGATGATGTAGATCAGCGCGACGAGCAGCAGGATGCCGATGGGGTCGAGGCCGAGGCCCTCCACCCACATCACGACCGTCTGCGGGATGCGGGCAAGCGTCAGGAACTGCCCGAAGAATCCGGCTCCGATGAAGAGGCCGAAGATCATGACGGTGACCTTGAGGGTCTGGGTGACGGCATCCACGAATCCGCGCCAGGAGAGGCGGCGCATCACGAGCGCCAGCACGATCGATCCGAAGGCGCCCACGGCGGCGATCTCGGTGGGCGACGCCACGCCGGTGTACAGGCACACCATGAGCAGCACGATCAGCGAGACGACCGGGATCACGCCGAGCACGGTGCGCCGCTTCTCCTCCCAGGTCGTGCGGGGGCCGCGCGGAGCGGCGGTGGGGCGCAGCACCGCGATGACGATGATGAGCGCGGCCAGGAGCACCGCGAGGAGCACCCCGGGGAGCACGCCGGCCATCATCAGCTGGCCGATCGAGGTCTCGGTGGAGATGCCGTAGACGATGAGCACGACGCTCGGCGGGATGAGGGTCGACAGGGTCGATCCTGCGGCGACGGCGCCGGTGGACAGTGCCCGGCTGTAGCCGCGGGCGTCCATCGCGGGCACCGCCATGCGCGACATGACGGTCGCCGAGGCCACCGACGTGCCGGACATGGCGCCGAACACGCCGCCGGCGAAGATGCTCGACACCGCCAGTCCGCCGGGGAGGCGGCCGAGCCAGGCGGCGACCGCGTCGAAGAGGTCGTTCGAGAGGCGGGCGTTCTGCACGACATAGGCCAGCAGCACGAACAGCGGGATGGTGATGAGGCTGTAGTTGGTGCCTTCGCTGTACGCCACGGTCTCGAGCTGACCGCGCACGATGTCGAGGCTGCCGGTCAGGGCGAACACCCCGACGAGACCGGCGATCGCCATGGTCCAGGCGACCGGGATGCCGGCCAGCAGCATGACCACGAAGAGGATGAGGGGCAGGGCGATGTCCATGGTGTTCTCCCTCTCAGACGCCGTCGAGCGCGGGATCGGTGTCGGCGGGCGGTTGGCCGATGTTGAGCAGGGACACCACCGCCATGAGGGCGGAGCCGGCCGCGACGATCGCGTAACCGGTGAAGACCGGCAACCCGAACGACACCGTCGACACCTCGCCGGCCTGGAAGGACTCGATGGCCCGGGTGCCGACGGCGGCGGCGATCGCCGCCCACAGCACGGCGCCGACGAGGAGGGCGAGCCCACGCAGGGCGCGCTGTGCGAGCGGAGCCAGGCGGTCGGCGATGACGCCGAGCCGCACCTGCCCGTCCACCCGCACCGACAGGGCCATGCCCATGAAGACCACGAGGGGGAGGAAGAGCGTCGTCGTCATCTCCATGACGCCGTCGATCGGCCGGTGCAGGGCGTACCGGGCGACGACGTCGGCGCAGAACAGCAGCATCAGCGCGACGAGCCCTGCACCGCCGATGGCGATGACGGTGCGTTCGACCGCACGGGTGAGGCGATACACCACGACGCTCCTCCTTTCCTCGCTCCCCGGCGTCAGTACGCCGAGGGGGTCCACTCGTCGACGGGCTGGGGCTCGAGGTCGCGGAGCGAGTCGAGAACGTCGACCGCCGCCTGCGCCTCGGCGCCCAGTCCGCGCTCGGCGTCCATCCGCGTGACCCATCGGTCGAGCACGGTGGAGACGACGTCGCGGACGGCGGCGCGCTCCTTCTCGGAGACCTCGTAGGACGTGATGCTGTCGGCGGTGTCCTTCTTCGCCTCGGCATCCTCGGCGTCGACTCCCTCGGCCACGGCGAGGGAGTATTCGCGTCCGAGCTCGCGCAGCGTCTCGCGTACGTCGTCGTCGAGCGCGTCCCACTTCTTCTGCGACATCGCGAACATCACCAGGCCCGCGTTCCAGTTCGCCAGGCCCACGGTCGCATCGGTCGTGACCTCACCGAGCGACAGCGCCGGCATGGTGTACCAGCCGGCGGTGGTCCCGTCGATGGCACCCTGCTCCATGCGCAGGTAGATCTCGGTGCTGGAATCGGTCGTGGCGGTCGCGCCGAGCGCCGAGACGATCTCGCCCTGCAGCCCGGTCGCGCGGATGCGCTTGCCCTCGAAGGCGGCGGGGACGCCCTCGACCGCGTTGCCGCGCAGGAACAGCTCGTAGGGGGAGACCGAGGTGCAGACGATGGGCACGACGCCTGCGGCCTTGATCTCCGAGACGAACGGCTCCTGCTGGCACATCTCCCACATCGCCTGCGCCGACAGCGCGGCGTCCTCCCACGCGGCTCCCGCGGTGACCTGCAGCAGCGGGAACTCGGCGGGGTGGTAGGCCACCGTGGTCGAGGCCATGTCGGCGATGCCGCTCTGCAGCAGCGTCAGGGTGTCGCCGACGGCGCCGAGCCCTTCGGACGGGTAGTGCTCGATGCTCACTGCCCCGTCGGTCGCCTCGAGCAGCGCCTCCCCGAGCGGCTCCCAGCCGGCCGTGGTGAACGGATGCGCCGGCGGGTTCCAGTCGTTCGTGCGCAGCGTCATGTCGGCGGGCGCGGCCGCATCGGCCGAGCCGTCGGACGTGCTGCTGCACGCGACGAGCGAGGTGCCGAGCAGGCCGGTGACGGCAAGGACTCCGAGAAGATGACGGCTGTTGCGCATGGGGACCTCCCTGTGGGACCGCCGAAGCGGTGTCGATCAACTTCTATAGAAGTTATGGAGGTCGCGTTTCGCGAAAGTTTCGTGATCGTTCCGGATACGCGCGAGATTTCGCGAGTTTGGGGCGATCTCGTAACAAGGTCGCGATAAGCCTCGTGAGCCGATCAACGGCTATCTATAGAATTGTGGGAGAGAACGGGGGGACGACGATGCAGAACCCGAAGACGAACCGAGAGAACGTGCTGACGCGGCTGCGCTCGGAGATCTACGGCGGCGCACGGGCCCCGGGCTCACGACTCGTGCAGACCGACCTCGCGCGCGAGTACGGGGTGAGCGCGACGCCGGTGCGCGAGGCGATGCGCGATCTCGTGAACGAGGGGCTCATCACGGCGACCGCCCACCGGGCGGCCCGCGTACGCGAACTCGACCCGGCGGAGGCGGTCGACATCAACGAGCTGCGTCTCATACTCGAGCCGTACGCGGCCCGACAAGCCACGGAGCGGATCAGTCCCACCGAGATCGCGGAGCTCGAGGAGCTTCACGGGCGGATGCCGGGCGCTGAGGGCAGCGTCTGGGTGGAGCTGAACCATCGCTTCCACATGATCATCATCGAGGCGACGCGCAACCCCACCCTCGTCGGCATCCTCACCAATCTGCGCAACGTGAGCCGCTTCTACTTCGAAGCGGCACTTCGCGCCGACGGCGGGGACTACGCCAAGCGGGACCGAGAGCACGCGGCGATCATCGCGGCGCTGCGTCGCCGTGACGCGGACGAGGTCGAGGCGGTCATGGCGGCGCACTTCTCTCCCTCGGCCGAGCTGCGCCGCCGACTCACCCTGCTGGAGGGATGACCCCCGACGTGTGCTCGAGGCTGCGCGGCATCGGATCTGTGCCGCCTGACGGCGTGACGAGGCGCGCTCCGGGCCGCGGCTAGACTTCCGCGGTGCCCACCGAGTCTCCGCGCCTCCCCGTCTGGGTCGCGTTGGGCGGCGCCGCCCTCATCGGTGTGATGACCGCAGTGCAGGCCCGGGTCAACGGCCAGCTCGGCGTGCGGCTGGAAGACGGCCTCGTCGCGGCACTGATCTCGTTCGGGTCGGGCCTGCTCATCCTGACGGTCGCCTCGATCGCGCTTCCGGCAGGTCGACGGGGATTCGTGCGCCTGGCATCCGGGGTGCGCGAGCGCCGCATCCCCTTCTGGATGCTGTGCGGCGGCGCCGCCGGTGCACTCACCGTCGCCACGCAGGGGCTCGCCGTCGGACTCATCGGTGTCGCGCTGTTCACCGTCGGCATCGTCGCCGGCCAGACCGTGTGCGGGCTCGTGCTCGACCGGCTCGGCGCCGGGCCGTCGGGCGTCGTGGCCATCACCACCGGGCGGGTGCTCGGCGGCGTGCTCGCCCTCGCCGCCGTCGCCATCGCCCTCGCGGGAGGCGCCGTCGACGCGCCGCTGTGGATGCTGCTGCTGCCCTTCGCCGCGGGTGTCGGCATCGCGTGGCAGCAGGCGACCAACGGGCGGCTGCGCCAGCGCGTCGGAACGCCGCTGACCGCGACCCTCGTCAACTTCATCGGCGGGTCGCTGTGCCTGCTCGTCGCCGCCGGGGTCGGCGTCGCCGTCACCGGCCCGCCTGCCGCGCTGCCGACCGAGCCCTGGCTGTACGTGGGCGGCGCACTCGGGGTCTGCTACATCTTCCTGTCGGCCGCCCTCGTCGTGCACACCGGCGTGCTGCTGCTGGGCCTCGCCTCGGTCGCCGGTCAGCTCGCGGCATCCGTCGCGCTCGACCTCGTCTGGCCGGCCCCTGCGGGGCCCAGCGTCGGCACGGCGCTGACGATGGCCGCCGTCGCCCTCGCGTCGGTCGTGGTCGCGGCGGTGCCGTGGCGCCGGCGCCGCGCGCGCTGACGCCGCTACGTGATCGGCTTCTTGGGTGGCGGCATCCGGCTGACGAACTTCTCGGCGTCGATCACCTTGTCGCGCCCCTCACGGGAGCGCTCCGGCCTGCCGCCGACGTACAGCCAGCCGAGCAGCCGCTCGTTCTTCTTAAGCCCGTGCGCCTTCGCCACCGCCTTGGCCCGCGTGTAGTGGCCGCTGCGCCAGATGACACCCCATCCGGCTTCGTCCAGCAGCAGGCTGAGGGCGTGGGCGACGCCGGATGCCACGGCCTGCTGCTCCCAGTGCGGCACCTTCTCGCTCTTGCGATAGCTGGCGACGACCGCGATCAGCAGGGGCGCGCGCAACGGCTTGGACGATGCGCCCTTCTCGCCGAGAGCCTTGTTGATCGCGCGTCCCAGCGTCAGCCGGTCGTCGCCGCGCAGCTCGATCAGCCGCCAGGGCTTCAGCTCGGAGTGGTCGGCGACGCGACCGGCCGCGCCGACGAGCTCGAGCAGCTCGTCGTGCGTGGGGGCGTCGTCGGTCACCTTCGACAGGGACCGGCGACGCCGCATCGCGTCGCGTGCGGTCACGCCTGCTGTTCCGGCGTGAACTGCAGCGCGACCGAGTTCATGCAGTAACGGTCGCCCGTGGGCGTGCCGAAACCGTCGGGGAACACGTGCCCCAGGTGCGAGCCGCAGTTGGCGCAGCGCACCTCGGTGCGCACCATGCCGTGGCTGCTGTCGTCGATCAGCTCGACCGCCTCGGGGCGCACCGACTCGTAGAAGCTCGGCCACCCGCAGTGCGAGTCGAACTTGGTGCCGCTCTGGAACAGCTCCGCGCCGCACGCCGCACAGGCATACAGTCCCGCGCGGCTCTCGTCGAGCAGTTCACCGGTCCAGGGGCGCTCGGTCGCTGCCTGGCGCAGCACCGCATACTGCTCGGCACCCAGCTCCTGGCGCCATTCGTCTTCGCTCTTGTTCACCGCGTACGTCATATCTCTCCTTCGTCACTCCATTCAACCCGACGCAGGGCCGCCCTGTTCCGCTCGCGCAGAATGAAGGGATGACGACGACGGCGGATGCCACATCCACGGTGCGCGAACGCTACGCGCGGTTCGCGCGGGACGAGGCGCCCGGCCGGTCCGAGGTGTACCGGGAGTGGGCCGCCGGCGTCGCTGGCGACCCCGGCATGCAGCGACTGCTCGCGCGCATCGCGCCCGCCCGGCGCCAGCCGCCGCTCGTCTTCGCCGTCACGCGCCTGCTCGGAGCGCCCGAAGCGGGGTACGCGTCGTGGTCGGCGTGGACCCGCGCCCACGCCGACGCGGTGGTCGCCGAGTGCGACCGCCGGAGCGTGCAGACCAACGAACCGCTGCGGTGCGCGGCGCTGCTGCCGGCGCTCGCCCTGGTGCCCGGACCGATCGCACTGCTCGAGGTGGGCGCCAGTGCCGGACTGTGTCTGTACCCCGACCGGTACGGCTATCGCTATCGGCGCGCCGACGGCGACGAGGTGGTGCTCGAGCCCGCCGACGGGCCATCACCGGTGACGCTCACCAGCGAGCTGCGCGGCGACCGGATGCCACCGCTCGCGCTGCCCGAGATCGTGTGGCGTGCCGGCATCGACCTGGAGCCCCTCGACCCGCGGGACCCCGACACCGAGCGCTGGCTGACCGGACTGGTGTGGCCGGGCGAGACCGGCCGCGCCGAGCGCGTGCGTCGGGCGCTGCGCATCGCGGCATCCGACCCGCCGCTGCTGGTCGCCGGAGACGGGGCGGAGAAGATCGCGGAGGTCGCAGCCCTCGCGCCGCCGGATGCCACGCTCGTCGTCACCACTCCCGGCGTGCTCGCGCTCATGCCGTGGCCCGCCCGCCACGCGACCATCGCCGCCGCCCGCGCCGCGGGGCGATGGGTGACGATCGACGCCCCCGCGCTGCACGAGGGATGGACATCCCCGGTCGACGTCGCCGAATGGCCCGGTGGCTTCGCCGTGGCCCTCGACGGCGACGTGGTCGCTGCCGCCGACCCGCTCGGCGGTTGGCTGGAGTGGCGCGCCGAGGATGCCGCGACGCCGCGTTAGCGTGGAGGGGTGCCCTTGACTCCTCGCGACCGCGCGATTCTCGACTTCGAGGCGAACTGGTCACGTCACGGGCCCCGCAAAGAAGAGGCGATCCACACCCATCTGGGCCTGTCGCCGGCGCGCTACTACCAGCTGCTCGGGCGGCTGCTGGACACCCCCGAGGCGCTGGAATACGACCCCATGCTGGTGTCGCGGCTGCGCCGCATCCGCGATGCCCGCGAGCAGGCGCGGCGTGCCCGCGTCGCGATGAGCCCGCGCGTAGCCAGGTAGCATTCCAGGGTGGCCAGAACGACCTACCCGAAGGATCGCTTCGACCAGCTTCCGGCCGGCAGCGGCCGCGTCGGCGCGCACCGGGCCGAGAATCCGCACATGCGCGGCTGGGTCGTGCTGCTGTGGGCTGCCCTCGCCACGGTGGTGCTCGTCGCGGCGGGGATCTTCGGCACGCTCGTGCTCACCGGCCGGGTGACGCTCTCTCCCGAACCGGAGCCGACGGTGGCGGAGCCCGCGGTGGCCACCCCCGCACTCGACACGACGTATGACGTGCTGGTGCTCAACGCGACACCCGAGGCGGGTCTTGCCAGCCGCGCGCGCGACGACATCATCGCTGCGGGGTGGGAGGCCGACCTGGTGCTCGCCGGCGATGCCGGATCCGACGACTTCGCCACGACGACGGTGTACTACCCGCTTCCCGCAGACGAGGCGGCCGCCCTCGCCCTCGCCGACGTGATCGGTGGCGCCCAGGTGGTGCAGAGCGACGTGTACCAGCCCGTCGACGACCCGGACTCGCGGCAGCTGGCCGTCGTGCTGGGACTCGACCGCGTCTCGGGCGGACAGCCCACGCCCTGAGGCCGCGGTCGGCGGCATCCATCGCCCCGCGCCGGTTCGCCCCGCGCCGGTTCTCCCCGCGCCGTTTCTTCGGAGATGGTCGCTGTTTCGGAGGGGAATCTCGGTTCCGGGTCCGAGGTTGTGGCGATCTCCGAGGTTGCGGCGAGGTGGGGCGGCGGGGGACAGCCACGGCCCCGCGCCGGTTCTTCGGAGAAGGTCACTGGTTCGGAGGGATTCGGGCGATGGGGTCCGAGGCTGTGGCGTTTCCCGAAGCTGCGGCGGCGCGGGCTGGGATTGGGCACAGTGGCGGGCTGGTGCAGCGGGGGTGGTGCAGCGGGCTTGCCGCCGCCTACCCGCCGGCATCCCTCCGTCGGATCTTCGGAGAAGGTCACTGCTTCGGAGGGATTCGGGCGCTGGGGTCCGAGGCTGTGGCGTTTTCCGAAGTTGCGGCGGCGCGCGGGCTGGGAGCAAGCACGCGGCAGCGGCGGCGGGCCCGCGCCGCGGACCCCGTGTTTCGCGCGTGTGAACACTTCGATGCGCCTGCGTCAAAAGTCCGCTGATCAGGGTGAACGGGTGAATCCTGCTGGATACGCTTTCGTCGTTCCATCAGCAACAGGAGATCCGCATGGCACAGGGCACCGTCAAATGGTTCAACGCTGAGAAGGGCTTCGGGTTCATCACCCAGGCCGACGGCCAGGACGTCTTCGTCCATTACTCGAGCATCGAGATGAGCGGGTTCCGCGTGCTGGAAGAAGGCCAGCAGGTGGAGTTCACCCTCGGCACCGGTCAGAAGGGCCCGCAGGCGGAGGCCGTGCGCCCGCTCTGAGCGAACAGTGGATGCCGGCGGCTCCTGCCGCTGCGGCATCCACCGGTCCGAGACGTGTGTCGATGTGTGTCGGCGCGCCCGGCGTGGCTTGCACTCCCCAGGGGCGAGTGCCAGAATGGCTTAGCACTCACTCCTGTTGAGTGCTAAAGACATTCCGACGTCCGGGAGGGACGAACACACACATGGCAAAGATCATCGCTTTCGACGAAGAGGCCCGTCGCGGTCTCGAGCGCGGCCTGAACATCCTCGCCGACGCCGTCAAGGTGACGCTCGGCCCGCGCGGTCGCAACGTCGTGCTCGAAAAGAAGTGGGGCGCCCCCACGATCACGAACGACGGCGTCTCGATCGCCAAGGAGATCGAGCTCGACGACCCGTTCGAGAAGATCGGCGCTGAGCTGGTGAAGGAGGTCGCCAAGAAGACCGACGACGTCGCCGGTGACGGCACCACCACCGCCACTGTCCTGGCCCAGGCACTCGTTCGCGAGGGGCTGCGCAACGTCGCAGCCGGCGCCGACCCGATCTCGCTCAAGCGCGGCATCGAGAAGGCCGTCGAGGCCATCACCGCCGAGCTGCTGTCGTCGGCCAAGGAGGTCGAGTCCAAGGAGCAGATCGCTGCCACCGCGTCGATCTCGGCCGCTGACGCCTCCATCGGCGAGCTCATCGCCGAGGCGATCGACAAGGTCGGCAAGGAGGGTGTGGTCACCGTCGAGGAGTCCAACACCTTCGGCACCGAGCTCGAGCTCACCGAGGGCATGCGCTTCGACAAGGGTTACATCAACCCCTACTTCGTCACGGACCCGGAGCGCCAGGAGGCTGTCTTCGAGGACCCGTACATCCTCATCGCGAACCAGAAGATCTCGAACATCAAGGACCTTCTGCCCATCGTCGACAAGGTGATCCAGGAGGGCAAGGAGCTCCTCATCATCGCCGAGGACGTCGAGGGCGAAGCTCTCGCGACGCTGGTTCTGAACAAGATCCGCGGCATCTTCAAGTCGGTTGCCGTCAAGGCTCCCGGCTTCGGTGACCGTCGCAAGGCGCAGCTGCAGGACATCGCGATCCTCACCGGCGGCCAGGTCATCACCGAAGAGGTGGGCCTCAAGCTCGAGAACGCCACGACCGACCTGCTCGGCCGTGCGCGCAAGGTCATCATCACCAAGGACGAGACGACCATCGTCGAGGGTGCGGGCGACTCGGCTCAGATCGAGGGTCGCGTGACCCAGATCCGTCGCGAGATCGAGAACACCGACAGCGACTACGACCGCGAGAAGCTCCAGGAGCGTCTCGCCAAGCTCGCCGGCGGCGTTGCCGTCATCAAGGCGGGTGCGGCCACCGAGGTCGAGCTGAAGGAGCGCAAGCACCGCATCGAGGACGCCGTTCGCAACGCGAAGGCCGCCGTCGAAGAGGGTGTCGTCGCCGGTGGTGGCGTCGCGCTCATCCAGGCCGGCAAGAAGGCGCTCGACGCCCTCGAGCTGACCGGTGACGAGGCGACCGGTGCGAACATCGTTCGCGTCGCGATCCAGGCGCCGCTCAAGCAGATCGCCCTCAACGCGGGCATGGAGCCCGGCGTCGTCGCCAACAAGGTCGCCGAGCTGCCGCTCGGCCACGGCCTGAACGCCGCGACCGGCGAGTACGGTGACCTGTTCGCACAGGGCATCATCGACCCGGCCAAGGTGACCCGCTCGGCTCTGCAGAACGCGGCATCCATCGCCGGTCTGTTCCTCACGACCGAGGCCGTCGTCGCCGACAAGCCCGAGAAGGCCGCGGCTCCGGCCGGCGACCCCACGGGTGGCATGGACTTCTGATCTGATCAGAACCCGATGAACGAAGGGCCCCTCCTCACGGAGGGGCCCTTCGCCGTTTCCGGCGGGGGTTACCGGAACAGTCCCGCCGTGGCGGCCTCGGTCTGCGCGTACTGCTGTCCGGCGGTGGCGAGGGCGGCGCTGATGTCGGCGAGCGAGGTCTCGACCTCGCGCTGGGTCGCGCGCCAGCGGTCGATGACCGACTGGAAACCGAGGGCGGCGCTGCCGGTCCAGGAGGACTGCAGCGCGGTGAGCTGCGCCAGCATGGCGGAGGTCTCGCCGGCCAGGCGGTCGGCGGTGCCGCGTACGGCGGCGGTGGCGGTGAGGACGGCGTCGCTGTCGACGGAGAAGACGGCCATGGGTGCTCCCTTCACGAGCGTTGCGCGCCACGTTAGGGCGGGTGCGCGTCGGGCGAGCCGCGCCGGCACGCTTTTCGGGATGGATCCCGCACGCGGGCGGCTGGGGAGGAGGCGGCGAGGCGTCAGCCCTCGGCGGGCGTCGATCTCGGCATCTTGGGCATCGGCTGCGTCTCGACCGTGAGCTGCTCGGCGGGCGTGGGGGCGGGTGTGGCCGCCAGGGGGAATGCCACGCGGAACGTCGCTCCGCCGCCGGGGGTGTCGTCGACCTCGATCGTGCCGTGCAGCGACTCGACGATCGCCGCCACGATGGACAGCCCCAGGCCCGACCCGCCGGTCTCGCGCGTGCGTGACGTGTCGGCCCGCCAGAAGCGCTGGAAGATCTTGTCGCGGATCTGCGGCGGCACGCCCTCGCCGTGGTCGCTCACGGCGATCCAGCCGGTGCGCGTCTCGCGATCCACGCCGACCGTCAGCTCGATCGGCGAGTCCTCGGGACTGTAGCGGCGCGCGTTGCCCAGCAGGTTCGTCACCACCTGCCGGATGCCGTTCTCGTCACCGAGCACGATGGGGGCGAGCGGTGTCGTCGTCGCCGGCTCGGACACCGGGGGGCTCGGCTGCTCGCCCGGAGCCGGAGCGGGCTGCTTCGGTCGGCGGCGCAGCAGCGACAGGGTCGCTCCCGCGAGTCCCGTCGCCGGCGTGTGCGGCGCGCGCTTTCGCCCGGGGTGGGTGCCCTCCCGCTCAGCGGCGGATGCCGGCGCGGGATCCGGACCCTGGCCCACCGCGGCCGTGGTGTCCAACGCCATCACGGCGCGCTGGGGCGCCGCGGCACGCGCGTCGAGGGCCGCGTCGCGTGCGATCGGGCGCAGGTCCACGGGGGCCAGGGTCACGCCGCGGCGCTCGTCCAGGCGGGCGAGCGCGAGAAGGTCCTCGACGAGCACCCCCATGCGGATCGCCTCCTTCTCGATGCGGTCCATCGACTGGGCGATCTGCTCCTCGCCGGAAATGGCACCCATCCGGTACAGCTCGGCGTACCCGCGCACCGTGACCAGTGGTGTGCGCAGCTCGTGGCTGGCGTCGCCGATGAAGCGGCGCATCTGGCGCACCGTGGCATCCCGTTCGGACAGGGCGCCGTCGATGCGTCCGAGCATCGCGTTGATCGCCGTCTTCAGGCGCCCCACCTCGGTCGTCGGCGGTTCGATGTCGGTCATGCGCAGACTGAAGTCCCCGGCGGCGATGGCGTCGGCCGTCGCCTCGACCTGACCGAGACTGCGGAAGGTGAGGGTGACGATCCACCGCACGAGAAAGGCGCTGGCGATCACGGTGATGAGCGCCAAGAAGCTGTAGATGCCGAGGAACGCGGTCAGGAAGCGCTCGTTGGGAGCGGTCGGCAGGGCGACCAGCTGCGTGTAGAAGACGCCCACCGGGGTGTCTTCAACCCCCACAGCGGCGCGGTAGTTCGGTCCGCCCTCGCTGTTGTGCAGATCGAACACCGTGCTGGTGCCGTAGATCGTGGCCTGCGCGAGGGTGAAGGTCTTCGGGAAGATCGGCGGGGGCTCGTCGTTGCCGCCGCCGCTGGTGATGAAGCTGCCGTCGGGACCGTACACCGCGACGAAGTACGCCGTGGCATCCGACTTCACCCGGAAATCGTCACCGTCCTCGGTGACCGTGCCGGTGAAGACGCTGCTGACGGCATCCGTCTCGGCCAGCTGCTGCACCTGGGAGTCGAGGTTCGTGGCCAGGGTGTTGCGCAGGAACCCGAGCGTTCCCACGCCCGCGGCGACGAGCCCGATCGCGAGCACCGCGACGGTGACCCCTGTGACCTTCGCGCGCAGGCTGACGCTGCGCCACCAGTCGGTCAGCGCATCGGTCTTGCCTGCGTGTGCGGCTATAGCCACCGGGTCACGCGGACTTGCCCGCCTTCAGCATGTAGCCGAAGCCCCGCTTGGTCTGGATGAGGGGCTCGGACGAGTGCGGATCGATCTTGCGCCGCAGGTAGGAGATGTAGCTCTCCACGATGCCGGCGTCGCCGTTGAAGTCGTACTCCCACACGTGATCGAGGATCTGCGCCTTGCTGAGCACTCGGTTGGGGTTGAGCATGAGGTAGCGCAGCAGCTTGAACTCGGTGGGGGAGAGGTCGATCGACACGTCGCCGACGAGCACATCGTGGGTGTCCTGGTCCATCGTCAGTTCGCCGGCACGGATGATGGACTCCTCGTCGGCCTGCATCGTCCGGCGCAGGATCGCCTGGATGCGCGCGACGATCTCGTCGAGGCTGAAGGGCTTGGTGACGTAGTCGTCGCCGCCGGCGTTGAGTCCGGTGATCTTGTCCTCGGTCTCGTCCTTCGCGGTGAGGAAGAGGATGGGGGCGGTGTAGCCGGCGCCGCGCAGACGCTTGGTGACGCTGAACCCGTTCATGTCCGGGAGCATGACGTCGAGCACGATCAGGTCCGGTTCCTCTTCGAGGACGGCAGAGATCGTCTGGGCGCCGTTGGAGACGGCGCGCACCTGGAATCCTGCGAAGCGCAGGCTCGTGATGAGCAGGTCGCGGATGTTCGGCTCATCGTCGACGACAAGGATGCGAGGCGCGGTCATGGCCCCATTATGGTCACGGAATCGATGTGCTGTCTGGACATCGGTCGGAGCGGCCGTGATGCGGTATAGGGACCGGGTGTCTACGGAGCAAGCGCAGCGTCGACCGCGCGCGCGATGACCGCGTCGATCGAGGCCTGGGGGTCGACGGTAAGGCGGTGCAGCAGCAGACCCTCCGCTGCGGCCATGAGGAACCGCGTCTGCCGCTCGGCCGGGGGGCCGCCGATCTCCCGCAGGATGCCGCCGATCCAGGTCTCGAACGCGGCACGCTGCTCGACGAGCGGACGCGACGTCTCGGCATCCGACTCGAGGAACAGGGCGTAGCGGGCGCGGGTGCGCAGGGCCTGCGGGCCGGACTGCACCTCGATCATGCGGGACAGGCCGCTGACCAGGTCGTCGCGCGTGCGGATGGCCGGCAGGCCGGCGTCGCCGCGCTCTTCGGCGGCGATCCACTCGATGACCCCGGCGACGAGCGCGGTCCGCGTGCGGAAGTGGTTCGACGTCGAGCCCGCGGGCAGCGCCGCTGCGGCATCCACCCGTCCGTGGGTGAGGGCGCGGATGCCCTCACCGCCGACCAGTTGCACGGCGGCCTGCAGTGCTCGATGACGCGTGCTGCTCATCGTTCGAGCGTACAACTATGTTTGTAGTGACATGGCACTACGAACGTAGTAATGTGCGGCGCAGCCGAGTTCCGCCGATCCCGGGGGGACCGTCGCGAGAGGAGCCGTGTCATGGATACGTCGCACGTCGGCGAACCGATCGCCGAAACCGCCCACTGGACTCCACCGCTGCCGGAGGCGCCGGGGTTCGAGCACGCGGTCATCGAGACGCCGGGGCTGCGCAGCCACGTCGCGAGCGTCGGGGAGGGGCCTCCCGTCGTGCTGCTGCACGGATTCCCGCAGCACTGGTGGCAGTGGCGGCAGGTCGCACCGGCGATCGCGCGGCGCGGCTATCGGGTCATCTGCCCAGACCTGCGCGGAGCCGGGTGGACGACGGCCGATGACTCCCGCATCGGGCACGAGACGCGGCTGCATGACCTCGTCGCCCTGCTGGATGTCCTCGGAGTCGACCAGGCGCACGTGATGACCCACGACCTCGGCGCGATCACCGGGATGCACCTCGCGTACACGTACCCGGATCGGGTCCGGAGCCTCGTGCAGCTGTCGGTTCCGCCGGGGTTCCTCAGGTTCACGCCGAAGATGATGCCCGCGTTCAAGCACTATCCGCCGCTGATCCTGCGCAGTCCCCGGCGGTCGCTGCGGTGGCTGTTCGCGCCGCCGTATCTCACCCATCCGATGAGCGAGGCGACTCTCGACGGGTACCTGCGCGTCGAGGAGCGGCCGGAGATCGGCCGCGCCACGCGGGCGGTGCTGTTCGGCATCATCACCCCGGAGATCCCCCGGCTGGTCGGTCCGTACTACAAGAAGCGCAGGCTGCAGCCGCCGACGCTCGTCGCGTTCGGGCGCCACGACCGCCCGTTCACCGAGCCGATGGTGCGCCGCATGTGCCGCGACCACGAGCGGCATGCGGACCGGTTCGAACTGGCGTTCGTGGAGGATGCCTCGCACTTCGTCACCGACGACGCACCGGATGCCGTGACCGCGCTGGCCCTGGACTGGTTCGAGCGGAGGGAGTCGTAGCTCACCGCCACGTGCCGACGGTGGCCACGGGTCAGCGGTCACGTGGGCGGGTGTCGCAGTCGACCGGATGAGGGGATCTGCCGGAATGCGGATGCCTGCGGCCCCAGGGCCCGCATCTCGGCGGATCTCCTTGTTCCGGCAACCGGGTGCGGCCGAGACTGCGCCGCGGACAGGACTGCGCCCGCCGGCAGAACTGCGCCCGCGGGCAGGACTGCGCCCGCGGGCAGGACGGCGGGATGCCGTCAGGCGCCCAGCGCCGCCCGCCCGGCGACCTGCTCGGCGTCGAGGATCGTGTACGAGTACCCCTGCTCGGCGAGGAACCGCTGCCGGTTCTGCGCGAAGTCCTGGTCGACGGTGTCGCGGGCGATGAGGGTGTAGAAGCTCGCGGTGTGCCCGTTGGTCTTGGGGCGCAGCAGGCGTCCGAGGCGCTGGGCCTCCTCCTGGCGGGAGCCGAAGGACCCCGAGACCTGGATAGCGACGGATGCCTCGGGCAGGTCGATCGAGAAGTTCGCGACCTTCGAGACCACCAGCACCGGCACCTCGCCGACCCGGAACTGCTGGTACAGCTGCTCGCGCTCGTCGACGGGAACGGCGCCGGTGATCTTCGGCGCGCCGAGCGCCTCGGCCAGCTCGTCGATCTGGTCGAGGTACTGCCCGATCACGAGGATCTGCTCGCCCTCATGCCGGGCGACGAGGTCGCGCACCACGTCGATCTTCACCGGCGCGGTGGCGGCGAGCCGGTAGCGATCCTCGTCGGCGGATGCCGCGTACTCCAGCCGCTCGTCGACGGGCAGGTCCACGCGCACTTCGTAGCAGATGGCGGGGGAGATGAAGCCCTGGGCCTCGATCTCCTTCCAGGGTGCGTCGAACCGCTTCGGGCCGATGAGGCTGAAGACGTCGCCCTCGCGGCCGTCCTCGCGCACGAGGGTGGCCGTGAGGCCGAGGCGCCGCCGGGCCTGCAGGTCGGCGGTGAGCTTGAACACCGGCGCCGGCAGCAGGTGCACCTCGTCGTAGACGATGAGGCCCCAGTCGAGGGCGTCCAGCAGCGAGAGGTGGGCGTACTGGCCCCCGCGCTTGGCGGTGAGGATCTGGTACGTGGCGATCGTGACCGGCTTGATCTCCTTGACCTGGCCGGAGTACTCGCCGATCTCCTCGGGCGTCAGCGACGTGCGCTTGAGCAGCTCGTCGCGCCACTGCCGCGCGCTGACGGTGTTGGTCACGAGGATCAGCGTCGTCGTCTTGGTCTGGGCCATCGCGCCCGCGCCGACGAGCGTCTTGCCCGCACCACAGGGGAGCACCACGACGCCGGACCCGCCCTCGTGGAAGGTGTCCACAGCGGTGCGCTGGTAGGGCCGCAGCGACCAGCCGTCTTCGGCGAGCTCGATGGGGTGCGGGGTGCCGGGGGTGTAACCGGCGTGGTCCTCGGCCGGCCAGCCGATCTTCAGCAGCTCCTGCTTGATCTGCCCGCGCGCCCAGGCATCCACGACGAAGGTGTCGGGGGTGGGGCGGCCGATCAGCAGCGGGCTGATGCGCTTGTTGCGCGAGACCTCCGACAGCACCGCGTTGTCGGTGGAGCGCAGCACGAGCACGCCCTCACCGAAACCCTCGACGTCGGCCCGCTCGATGACCAGGCGCCCGTAGCGGTTGACCGTCTCGCGCAGGTCCATCGACACGGACGCCGGCACCGGGAACCGCGACCAGCGGTCGAGGGTCGCGAGCATGTCGTCGGCGTCGTGGCCGGCGGCCCGCGCGTTCCAGAGGCCCAGCCGGGTGATGCGGTACGTGTGGATGTGCTCGGGGGCGCGCTCGAGCTCGGCGAAGATCGCCAGTTCGTGGCGCGCGGTTTCGGCGTCCGGATGGGCTACTTCAAGCAGCACCGTCCGGTCGCTCTGCACGATGAGAGGGCCGTCAGCCATAAGGGAAAAGTCTAGTCCGCGCGGCGGCGGCGAGGGGCGGTCCGGTGCAAGATCCGACGCTGCGCGAGCACGAGCATCGCCTGGCCTGGGTCAGGCGGGGCTGACCGACTGGATGCTGGAGACCGGCAGGGTCCGCTCGACGTCGGCGGCCTTGTCGCGGCCGCGCAGACGCCCACCGCCCAGCCCGCTGGCTTCGAGCGTGAACTGCCGGTCGGATCCGTCGGGCAGCCGCACCGTGACGGTGATGAGCGCCTTCGCGCGCACGGCCTGTTCGAGCTCGCGGCCGAGCCACGCGGCATCCGAGTCGGACTCCCGCGCGCCGCGCAGCCGCCCGATCAGCGGCTCGTACGGGCTCGCCGTCGGCGCCGCCGGGGGAGCGGCCAGCTTGTGGCGCAGCACGGTGCGGGTGTGGCCGGAGGTGTCCTCCATGCTCACGGGGTAGCGCGCGTCGGCGAGCGCCCAGAACACCGCGTCGGGGTTCGAGCGCGACGTCAGTCCTTCTGCGTGCCGCATGAGGGCGAGGGGCCGCAGCGCCTGGTCCACGGCGAGCGTGTCGAGCACGGCGCGGTCGTCGCTGCGCACGAGGGTGATGCCGGATGCCGGATCCTCGACGACCCGGATGAGCCCGTGCCGTGCCGCGGTGCGCTCGATCTCGTACGCGAGCGGCTGGGGCAGGCCGGTCAGCGAGAGCGCGGTGAGAAATTCGCGCAGCGACTCGGCCGTCTCGCCGCCGGTGATCGCCGCCCCGATGGTGTCGGGCGTGAACCGGTAGCTCGAGGCCTGGGCGCGGGATTCCCGCAGCGCCATGGTGCGCAGGCGCATGTCGAGGTGCGGCGCGAGAGGCCCCGGCGCGATCGCGGTCAGGTCGTTCTGCAGGAAGACGCGGTCGACCTCCGGCGGCAGCAGCTCGCGCAGCGCGTCAAGATCGGCGTCGCCGCCGGCGGCGAGTCCGGCCGCCCACGGGGCGCTGGCGCCGTCCGCACCGATCAGCGCCCAGCGGTGCAGCAGCGCGCGCCACTGCTCCGCACGCGCGGGCCAGGCCGGGTCGAAGGGATAGGCCCGCCGCCACTCGGTCGGCGACGACCAGCCGCCCCCGTCGGTGCGCAGAGCGGTCGGCAGGGCGTCGCGCAGGCGGCGTGCCACCTGGTCCCAGCGGTCGACCGTGCCGGCCTGCAGCCACTGCAGGCCGTCGGTGGTGACGCGCCATTCCCTGTCGAAGGGGGCGGTGAGGCCCGCCACCGATGACAGGGTCACCAGTTCGTCGGCGGTGACGGCGTCGTCGACGATGCCGGCATCCATCAGTCGTCGACGTTCCGTCGCGCCCAGCGCGCCGGAGCCGATGCGGGCGAGCGGGGTGGTCAGTGCCAGCTGCAGGATGTCGGCGAGCGTCGCGGCGGCGGTGAACGCGCGTTCCGCGGCGGCGTCGGCCGGCTCGGGGTCGGACTGGGCCGGCTGCGGGGGCGCCTCGGTGAGGGGAGCGGCCGCGACCGCCTCGGCGACGGCGCGGTAGACCGTGCCGTCGGGGGTCACCAGAGCGCGGGCGATCAGTGCCGGCCGTGCCGGTTCGGCCACGGTGCCACCCTGCGCATCGACGAGCGCCTCGGCGAGGGGCCGGGGGAGCGCCGCGAGGGCACGCGTGAGAGGAGCGGCATCCTGCACGCCCTCTGCGGCGTCGAAGAAGTCCTCCCACGTGGCCGACGGCGAGATGCCCCGTTCGCTCAGCAGCGCGCTGAGGGCGGCGTCGTCCTGGCCGGCGAGCCAGGTCGCGAGCACACGGGAGTCCGCCGAATGGGTCACGTCACTCCGCCCTGTTGGCCCGCGCCCTTCGCGCGAAGTTCAGGATCACCAGCGTGATCACCAGGACGAAGGCCACGGGCGGGGTGAACCAGACCAGCGCTCCCACAGTGGGCCACACGCCCTCGCGCATGTCGGCGCCGTTGGCGGAGCCGATCATGATCGCCAGGAAGCACACGATCGACAGCAGCAGCAGGCCGAAGGACATGTACGCCAGGATGCGGTCGATCCTGTGGACCGGCACCTCTCCGCGTGAAGTGGGTGTGCTCATCGGCACCAGACTACTGCGTGGTCGGTACAGGTAGGCTTTGTTCGGGGCCGATCGGCCCCATTTCGTCCTGCCCGTCACGGGCACGATTCAGCGAGGTTCGCATGCCCACCGGCAAGGTCAGGTTCTACGACGACGAGAAGGGGTTCGGCTTCATCTCCGCCGATGACGGCCAGGACGTCTTCCTGCACGCCTCCGCCCTCCCCGCCGGCACGACCGGCCTCAAGCCGGGCACACGGCTCGAGTTCGGTGTCGCCGACGGCAAGCGCGGACTGCAGGCGCTCTCGGTGCGGGTGCTCGAGGCGCCCGTCAGTCTCGCCAAGCGCTCCCGCAAGCCCGCCGACGACATGGCGATCATCGTCGAAGACCTCGTGAAGCTGCTCGACGGCATCGGTGGCGACCTGCGCCGCGGCCGCTACCCCAGCGGGTCGCACGCGAAGAAGATCGCGGCCGTGCTGCGCAAGGTAGCCGATGACTTCGAAGCCTGAGCCCGCCGACGAGCGGCTGCTCCACGCGCACGACATCGCCCGCGCGGCCCTTCGCGAGGTGACCCCTGACGTGACCGTCGGCGATGCCGCGGGCTACACCCTCGAAGACGACGGCGTCGTCTCGCTGCGCTTCAACAACCGGATGCCGGGATACCCCGGCTGGTTCTGGACGGTCAGCGTCGCCGTGGTCGAAGGCTCCGATCCGACCGTCCTCGAGGTCGAGCTGCTCCCCGGCGACGGTGCGCTGCTGGCCCCCGAGTGGGTGCCGTGGGCGGTGCGTCTCGCCGATTACCAGGCCGCGCAGGAGGCTCAGGCCGAGGCGGCCCGCGCAGCCGGCGAGCTGACGGACGCGGATGCCGACGAGCGCGACGCGGACGAGGACGACGATGTGGACATCGACGACCTCGACGACCTGGATGCCGCGGACTTCGACGACGACGGCTCGGCCATCTTGCACGGCGGTGACCTCGACGGCGTCGACATCGACGAACTCGACGAGAGCGGGGACGTCGACGCGAGCTTCGACGACGCGGTCGACGATGACGACGCGGACGAGGACGACGACGACGACGCGGACGACGACGACGAGTCTGACGACGACGACGAGTCTGACGACGACGACGAGTCCTACTCCGCCAGCTGACTTCCCCCACCCGTGGCGCGGCAGTTCGGTCGTCGCAAACGACCCCGTTGGCGGGACCGCGGGGGACGTTTGCGACGACCGACGTCACGCGAAGGCCCGTAGGGCCAAGCGCCGAAGAGCCGAAGGCCGCGGCGGGTCAGCCCTGCACGGTGAAGGGTGCGGACAGCAGCGCCGAATCCCGCGACGAGCGGCCCACGAGCAGCTCGAACGCGCCCGGCTCGACGATGCGGCGGCCCTCGGCATCGACGATGGTGCAGTCCGCCACCGGCAACTCGAGGCGCACGGTGGTTTCGCTGCGCGGTGCCACCTCGACGCGGCGGTAGGCCTTCAGCTCTTTGTCGGTCCAGCTGACCGACGTCACGACGTCGCGCACGTACACCTGCACGACCTCGTGGGCGGGGCGGTCGCCGAGGTTGCGCACCGTCACGCTCGCGTGCACGACGTCGTCGGTGCCGAGCTCGGCGACGTCGATCGTGAGCGCGTCGTACTCGACCTCGGTGTAGCCGAGGCCCTCGCCGAACGCCCACGCCGGGCTCTGGGTGAGGTCGGCGTACCGGTCGCCGTGCTGCCCGCGGATCTGGTTGTAGTACGTCGGCTGCTGGCCGGAGTGGCGCGCGAACGAGATCGGCAGACGCCCGCTCGGCTCAACGAGCCCGAGAAGCAGTTCGGCAAGAGCATGCCCGCCGGCCATACCGGGGTTCGCCGCCCACACCACGGCCGCGGCATCCTGCACCGACGCCGGCAGCACCAGCGGCTTGGATGCCAGCAGCACGACGACCAGCGGCTTGCCGGTGGCGGCCAGCGCCTCAAGCAGCGCGATCTGGCCGCCGATGAGCTCCAGTGTCGCCGTCGAGCGGCCCTCACCCACGAGCTCGATGCGGTCGCCCACGACGGCGACCACGACGTCCGAGCGCTCGGCGGCGGCGACGGCCTCGGCGATCAGCGCGTCGTCGGGGGCGCACGGCACCACGACCTGCGGCCGCGGCTGCCCGTCGGGGAAGAACGCGCCCTCGGGGTCTTCGGCGAGCGTCAGGATGTCGGCGCCCCGCGCGTACTCGACGCTCCAGGATGCCGGAGTGTGCGCTTCCAGGCCTTCGCGGACGGTCGTGATCATGTGGCGCGGCTGTCCGTCGGGCAGCCAGTCGGCCTGTCCCGAGCTGCCCGCCCAGTCGCCCAGCTGCGTCTGCGCGTCGTCGGCGAGGGGGCCGACGACGGCGATGCGCCGAGCCGGGCCCGCTGCGGCGGCGCGCCCGTCGGCATCCGTCGTCGTCGCGTCGGTGAGCGGCAGCACGCCGTCGTTGCGCAGCAGCACGAGGGAGCGGCGGGCAGCCTCGCGGTTGAGCTCGGCGTGCGCGTCGCTGCCGACGACCTCGGCGATGCGGGCGGTGTCGGGCAGGCGCGGGTTCTCGAACAGTCCGAATTCGAACTTGAGCTTCAGGATGCGCGAGACGGCGCGGTCGATGTCGGACTCGGCCAGCGTGCCCTGCGCGATCGCGTCGAGCGCCCCCTGGAAGAACCCGGGGGTGGTCATGATCATGTCGTTGCCGGCCTTGACGGCGGCCGCGGCGGCGTGGGCGTGGTCGGGCTGCACCTTCTGCTCCCACACCATGCGCCCGACATTGTCCCAGTCGGTGATGAGGGTGCCGGTGTAGCCCCACTCGCCGCGCAGCACGTCGTTCAGCAGCCAGTCGTTGACGGTGATGGGCACGCCGTCGATCGACTGGTAGCCGAGCATGAAGGTGCGGCATCCTTCCTTCGCCACCCGCTCGAACGGCGGCAGGAACCACGAGCGCAGCTTGCGGCGCGACAGGTCGGCCTCGCTGGCATCCCGCCCGCCCTGCGTCTCGGAGTAGCCGGCGAAGTGCTTCGCCGTCGCCAGGATCGCGGTGTCGTCCGACAGGCCGCCTCCCTGGTAGCCGCGCACCATCGCCGAGGCCAGCTCGCCGATGAGGAACGGGTCCTCGCCGAACGTCTCGTCGACGCGTCCCCAGCGCAGGTCCCGGGCGATGCACAGCACGGGCGAGAAGGTCCAGTGCACGCCGGTGGCGGCCACCTCGACCGCCGTCGCGCGGGCGACCCGCTCGAGCAGGTCGGCGTCCCACGAGGCGGCCATGCCCAGTTGCGTCGGGTAGATCGTCGAGCCGACGAAGAACGAGTGGCCGTGGATGGCATCCTCACCGACGAGCAGCGGGATGCGCAGCCGCGTCTGGGCGACGAGGTCGTGGGCGAGGCGCAGGCGCTCGGGCGAGGCATGCAGGATCGAGCCGACGTGGCGGCGCAGCACCTGGTCCTCGACGTCGTCGCGCGCGTCGAGCTGCATCATCTGCCCGACCTTCTCTTCGACGGTCATGCGCGAGAGCAGGTCGGCGATGCGCTCGGACACCGGCAGCGCGGCGTCAAGGTATGGGGCGTCGGGGGTCACGTGCGAGGTCATGCGGAGGGTGCTTCCGTGTCGGTGCGCGCGGGCGCGGGGGAGGGGGAGGGCGTGTGACGCACGGCGGTCACGCCGCTGGTGGGCTTCAGGCCCTTCTTGCGCTGAGCGCGGGCACGGTCGCCGGCGGAGCGCAGGCGCGGGTTGACGTACTCGTCGATGCCGAAGTTGATCAGCGAGAGCGCCATGCCCAGGAGCGCAATGCACAGGCCCGCGGGCACGTACCACCACCAGTAATCGGGGAAGGCGCCGTTCTGCTGCGCCCAGAAGAGGATCGTGCCCCAGTTGAGGTTGGTGATGGGGATGATGCCGATGAAGGCGAGGGTCGTGAGACCCAGCACCGCGGCGGTGACGGTGCCCACGAAGCTCGACGCGATGATCGCCATCAGGTTCGGGAGCATCTCGACCGTGATGATGCGCCACAGCGGCTCGCCGTTGGCGCGGGCGGCGCGCACGAAGTCGCGGTCGCGCAGCGACATCGTCTGGGCGCGCAGCACGCGCGCACCCCATGCCCATCCCGTCAGGGCGAGCACCGCCGCGATGAGGAACAGGCTCGGGTTGTCGTACTGGGACGCGATGATGATCATCAGCGGCAGGCCCGGCAGCACCAGGAACACGTTGGTCAGGGCCGACAGTCCCTCGCTGCGCCAGCCGGCGACCATGCCTGCCGTCACGCCGACGGCGACGGCCGCGATGGTGGCGAGGATGCCGGCGAGGAACCCGACCAGCAGCACCCCGCGGGTGCCGTAGACGATCTGGCTGAAGACGTCCTCGCCCATGTGGGTGGTGCCGAGCAGATGCGTCCACGAGGGCGCCTGCTTGAGCGCGGTGTAGTCCTTCTCGAGCGGTCCGTACGGGGCGATGAGGTCGCCGAACACGGCCAGCAGCACGAAGAAGCCGAGGATGGCGAGCCCGGTGAGCGACTTGGCGTTGCGGAACATCGCGAACGACGCCGCCCACTTCTGGCGCGGTGTGGGGGCCGCGGTGGGGGCCGCAGCCGGGGTGGCATCCGCGGTGCCGGCCTGTGCTTCCGTGGTGGTGGGGATGGTCATGTCAGGCCTCCATCTGGCGGGCGCGCGGGTCGAGGAACGCATAGGCGATGTCGGCGAGGATGTTCGCGATGAGCACCGCCAGCGTGATCACGAGGAACAGCCCCTGCATCAGCGGGTAGTCCTTCGCGTTCGTGGCATCCAGCAGCAGCTTGCCGACGCCCGGGTAGCTGAAGACGAGCTCCATCACGAGCGTGCCGCCGACGATGAAGCCGAGCGACAGGGCGAAGCTCGACAGCTGCGGCAGCATCGCGTTGCGCGCCGCGTACCGGGTGACGACCCGCGACGGGCGCAGGCCCTTGGCCTGGGCGACGGTGACGTAGTCCTCGTCGAGCACGGTGATCATCATGTTGCGCATGCCCAGCATCCAGCCGCCGAGCGACGCGAGCACGATCGTCAGCGCGGGGAGGGTGCCGTGGTAGATCACGTTGCCGATGAACTCGAGCGTCAGCCCGGGCTGCACGCCCTTGGCATACGCGTGCGAGGCGGGGAACCAGCCGAGGCCGGTGGAGAACACGGCGATGGCGATGAGGCCCATCCAGAAGTACGGCACCGTGGAGAAGAACGTGGCGATGGGGATGGCGATGTCCGAGCCGCGGCCGCGACGCCAGCCGATGATCGCGCCGGCGGCGGTTCCGAGGAAGAACGAGATGATCGTCGCGAGCCCGACGAGTCCGACCGTCCACGGCAGCGCGGTGCCGATGACGTCGGTGACGGGGGCGAGGCCGTGGGAGAACGAGCGGCCCAGGTCGCCGCGCAGCAGCAGGCCCCAGTAGTCGATGTACTGCTCGAGGATGTTCTTGTCGGTGTCGAGCCCGAAGAGGGTGCGCAGCGCGTCGGCGGCCTCGGGGCTGATGGTGCCCTGGTTCTTCTGCAGGTACGCCGAGATCGGGTCGCCCTTCATCATGCGCGGCAGGAAGAAGTTGATGGTGATGGCCGCCCAGGCGGTGAACAGGTAGAAGACGGTGCGGCGTGCGGCGAACCTCACGACAGGGGTCCTTCCGTGGAGGTGGCGAAGTGCCGGTCGGGGTCGGGCGAGGCGTCACGCAGCGCGCGGGTGTACTCGTGCTGCGGGCGCAGGATGACGTCGTCCGCGGGGCCCTCTTCGACGACCCGGCCGTGGTGGAGCACCATGATGCGGTCGCTGAAGTGGCGGGCGGTGGCGAGGTCGTGCGTGATGTACAGCACGCCGAGGTTCGACTCGCGCTGCAGCTCGGCGAGCAGGTTCAGCACGCCGAGCCGGATCGACACGTCGAGCATCGAGACCGGCTCGTCGGCGACGAGGAGTGCCGGGCGGGATGCCAGTGCGCGCGCGATCGCGACGCGCTGACGCTGCCCGCCGGAGAGCTCATGCGGGTGACGGTCGATCGTGCTGTCGGGCTCGAGGCGCACCCGCTCGAGCAGTCGGCGCACCTCGCCCTCGACCTCGTCGCCGGGCACGACGTGGTCGAGCCGCAGCGGACGCTCGAGGTGGTGGCGCACCGTGTGGTACGGGTTCAGCGACGCGAACGGGTCCTGGAACACCATGCGCACCTGCTGGCGGTAGCGGCGCAGGGCACGGCCGCCGCGGGGGAGCGGGGCGCCGTCGAGCAGCACGTCGCCGCTCGTGGCGCGCTCGAGCTGAGTGATGATCTTCGCGATGGTGGACTTGCCGCTGCCGCTCTGGCCGACGAGCGCCACGGTCTCGCCGGATTCGAGGCGGAGGCTCACGTCGTCGAGGGCCAGCATGTGGCCGCTGCCGCGCACGCGGTAGCGCTTGGTGACCCCGCGGAACTCGAGGGTGGTCATCGGGGGTCCTCCGTCGTGACGAGGCGGTCGCCGGCGCCGCGCACGAAGTCGCCGCGGTCTCCGGTGAGGCTGGGGAACGACCCCAGCAGCGTGCGGGTGTACTCGTGCTGGGCGTTGCGGTAGAGGTTCTCGGCGGTGTCGAGCTCGACCACGCGGCCCTCCCGCATCACGGCGATGCGGTCGGAGATCTCCAGCAGCAGCGGCAGGTCGTGGGTGATGAAGACCACGGAGAAGCCGAATTCGTGACGCAGCTCGGAGATCTGGCGCAGGATGTCGCGCTGCACCAGCACATCGAGCGCGGTCGTCGGCTCGTCCATGATCATCAGCTGCGGGCGCAGCGCCAGGGCCATGGCGATCATGACGCGCTGGCGCATGCCGCCCGAGAGCTCGTGGGGGTAGGAACGCAGCCGGTCGCGTCCGACGCCGACCATGTCGAGCAGGTCGCCGCACTCGCGGGTGCGCTCGGCGCGGCCCATCTTGGGGCGGTGGGTGATGAAGACGTCGGCGAGCTGCTTGCCGACGGTCATCACGGGGTTCAGGGCGTTCATCGCGCCCTGGAAGACCATGGATGCCTTCGACCAGCGGAACGTGCGCATCTCGCCGTCCGTGAGCTCGCCGATGGCGACGCTCGTGCCGTCGGCGTCGTGGAAGACGACGGATCCGCCGGTGATGACGGCCGGTGGCTTCAGCAGCCGCTGCACGCCGTAGGCGAGGGTGGTCTTGCCGCAGCCGGACTCGCCGGCCAGGCCCAGGATCTCGCCGCGGCGGATCTGGAGGGAGACGTCGCGGACGGCCGCGACAGGCGGGTCCACGTCGTAGGTGACGCTGAAGTCGGAGATCTCCAGCAGAACGTCATCGGTCATGCGAACGGCTTCCAGAGAGTGAGGCGGCATCCGGGTCGTTGGGGGGAACGACCCGGATGCCGCGGTCTAGTGGGTCAGCTGGCGGGCTTCAGCTGAGTGAGGATCAGCACCGACGTGGGCTGAGTCGGGTCGGCGTTGACGTACGGGTCGTCGTCGCTCGGCCAGCCCTCGTAGTTGCGGGTGTTGAACTCGCTGATGAAGGGACGGGTGCCGATCGGCATGGCCGGGACCTCCTCGACGAAGATGCGCTGCATCGTCTCGAGGGCGGCGGCGCGCTCGGCGTCGTCGGTGGTGGTGGCGTACGTGTTGAGCGCGGCCGTGGCCTCGGGGCTGTCGAAGCGACCGAAGTTGAAGTCCGCCGGCTCGCCGAGGGGCTTGAGGAAGCGGCCGTCCATCATGTCGCTGTACAGGTCGTACGGGGTGGGGCCGGAGTCGGTCCAGTGCAGGATCGCCTGGAAGTCGCCCTCGCCCTTGGCGGCCCACCACGAGTCGGAGTCGGGGGTGTCGACCGCGGCGGTCACACCCAGCTGCGCGACCGCGTCGGAGATGAGGCTCACGCCGGTGACGTAATCGTTCCAGCCCTGCGGCACCGACAGCGTGAAGGTGACCTCTTCGCCGTCGGGGTCGACGAGCGTCTCGCCCTCCCAGGTGTAGCCGGCGCCTTCGAGCACGTCCTTGGCGCCCTCGACGTCGACCGTGAGCTCCGCGCCCTCGTACTGCTCGGTGATGTAGGCGTCACCGGCGGGGGTGGGAAGACCCGTCACCGACGACAGCACCGGAACGCCGTTCTCGCGGGCGATCTCGGCGTGCTGCTCGCGGTCGATCACCATGTTCACCGCGGTGCGGAACGCGACGTCGTCGAACGGCTTCTCCTGCGTGTTGACGAACATCGTGTCGATGCCGAGACCCGCCGGCGCCCAGTAGACGTTGTCCTCGTCCTTGTCGAGGAACGCCGACTGCACGTTGGGGATGAACGCTTGCGCCCAGTCCACGTCGCCGTTGGCGAGCGCCGTGGTCAGCGCCGTGTTGTCGGCGTAGGAGACGTAGTAGAGCGTCGGAACGGCGAGCTCCCCGCCCCAGTAGTCGTCGCGCGAGGTCAGCTCGACGCTCTGCGTGCTGAAGTTCGAGAGCACGTAGGGCCCGGTGCCGACAGGCTCCTCGTTGGTGAAGGTGGTGGGGTCCTCGACGTCCGCCCAGATGTGCTCGGGGACGATGAGCTTGTGCAGCACCTTGTCCTGCTTGACGAACATCGAGGTGCCGAAGGTGACGGTCACGGTGTCGCCGTCGACGGCGACGTCGGTGATGCCGAGGGCGCCGGTGTCGAGCCCCGGGGTGTCCTTGATGAGGGAGAACGTGAAGGCGATGTCGTCGACGGTGAAGGGCTCGCCGTCGTTCCAGGTGACGCCTTCACGTGCGGTGAGCGAGACCGAGGTGTAGTCATCGGCCCAGGTGATCTCCGATGCCAGCCAGGGCTTGACCTCGGCGCTCGGGTCGACGAGGTTCACGATGCCCAGCGGCTCGAAGATCGCGTTGGCGTACCCCAGGCGCAGGGCGGAGGAGTCCCCGACCCACGGGTTGTTGCCTTCGGTCGTGATCGGCCCGTCGGGCTTCGCGATCGTCAGGGCAGCTCCGGCCTCGGGACCTGCGTCGTTCGAGCCTCCGGCCGAGCAGCCGGTGAGCACCAGCGCGGCGGCGACGCCGGCGGCGACCAAAGAGGGCTTGAGCCTCATTGCTTCTCCTTCATGGTGGGGCACAGCGCAGCCATGCCCTCGGGTGGGGGCGCCCTCGGCGTCGTGACCGCGCGAGGAGGATTCTCCGGTTGTGCGGTGCCTCGGCAGCGAGTGCCCCTGAAACTTACCTTCTTGTCAGTAAGTAACGCAACATAGACTCCAGCTATGAACACAGAACGACGCGCTGTGCGGTCGCGACCGGAGACGCTCGCCCGCCGCAACGAGATCCTCGACGCAGCGGTCGAGGTCTTCGGCAGCAAGGGTTTCAGCGGCGGCACCCTGGGCGACATCGCCGACCAGGTCGGCATGACGCACGCCGGCATCCTGCACCACTTCGGCTCCAAGGATCAGCTGCTCATCGAGATGCTCGCCCACCGGGACAAGACCGACGTCGCCGGGCTCGAAGGCGCCCACATCCCCGACGGCGTCGACCTCTTCCGCCACCTCGTGCGCACGGCGCTGCGCAACGCCCAGCGCGCGGGGGTCGTGCAGGCCTATGTCGTGCTCTCGGCCGAGTCGGTGACCGACGACCACCCGGGCCGCGACTACTTCCTCGAGCGCTACCGCACGCTGCGGGCCGAGGTCGCCGACGCCTTCCACGCCCTGTGCGAGGAGCGCGGCGTGGAGGGACCCGACACGATCGCGCAGGCGTCCGCGGCGATCCTCGCCGTCATGGACGGGCTGCAGGTGCAGTGGCTGCTCGACCCCGACGAGGTCGACCTCGGCCGCGCCACGGAGTTCGGGATCGAGGCCATCGTCGCCGCCGTGCTGCAGGCGCCGCCGTCGCCGCTGGGGTGACCTCCGCCCCGGTCAGAGGGCGTCGACGACCTGCTCGATGCAGCGCGTGAGCTGGCGCACGTCGTCGGGCTCGATGGAGACGAAGGTCGCCACGCGCAGCTGGTTGCGCCCGAGCTTGCGGTACGGCTCGGTGTCGACGATGCCGTTGGCGCGCAGCACCTTGGCGACCTCGGCGGCATTCACCGCGTCGTCGAAGTCGATCGTGACCACGACCTGCGAGCGGTCGGCGGGGTCGGCGACGAAGGGCGTCGTGTACGACGTCGCCTCGGCCCAGTCGTAGAGCACCGTCGACGACTCGCGCGTGCGCCCGTCGGCCCACTGCAGCCCGCCGTTGCCGATGATCCAGTCCAGCTGGTTGTCGAGCAGGTACAGCGTCGTCAGCGCGGGGGTGTTGAGCGTCTGGTTCAGGCGCGAGTTGTCCAGCGCATTCTTCAGGCTCAGGAACTCGGGGACGTACCGACCGGATGCCGCGATGCGCTCGATCCGCTCGATGGCGGCGGGGGAGACGAGGGCGAACCACAGTCCGCCGTCGGAGCCGAGGTTCTTCTGCGGGGCGAAGTAGTAGACGTCGGCCTGCCCGACCGAGAAGTCGATGCCGCCGGCGGCGCTCGTCGCGTCGATGACGGTGAGGGCGCCGGCGTCGCCGTGCACGCGCTCGACGGGCGCCATGACGCCGGTGGAGGTCTCGTTGTGCGGCCAGGCGTAGACGTCGACGCCCTCGACGGGCTCGGCGACCGTGCGGGTGCCGGGCTCGGCCTTGCGCACATCCGGGGCCTGCAGCCACGGGGCGGCGGCCGCGGCAGCGAACTTGCCGCCGAACTCGCCGAAGACGAGGTTCTGGCTGCGGTTCTCGATGAGGCCGAAGGCGGCGGCATCCCAGAAGGCGGTCGAGCCGCCGTTGCCCATGATCACCTCGTATCCGTCGGGCAGGCGGAACACCTCACCGAGGTTCGCGCGGACGCTGCCGACGAGGCTCTTCACCGGCGCCTGGCGGTGGGAGGTGCCGAGGATCGCCAGCCCGGGCCCGACGAGCGAGGCGATCTGCTCGGCGCGCACCTTCGAGGGGCCGCAGCCGAAGCGACCGTCGACGGGCAGGATCTCTCGGGGCAGCGTCACGTGGGCCATGTGCCGATTGTAGGGCCGTGCCCGGCGGCATCCCGGCCGCTCCGGAGTCGTATGACGGCCACGCGATAGGCTGGAAGGGCTGGCACCGCTCCTGACATCGAGGCTTTGATGACCGATCTGATCGACACCACCGAGATGTACCTCCGCACCATCCTGGAGCTGGAGGAGGAGGACATCATCCCCCTGCGCGCCCGTATCTCGGAGCGTCTCGGACACTCCGGCCCCACGGTGTCGCAGACCGTCGGACGCATGGAGCGCGACGGCCTGGTCGTCGTGTCGGAGGACCGGCGGCTGGAGCTGACGGATGCCGGCCGGCAGAAGGCCGTCGATGTCATGCGCAAGCACCGGCTCGCGGAGCGCCTGCTCAGCGACGTCATCGGCCTCGACTGGTCGTATGTGCACGAAGAGGCCTGCCGCTGGGAGCACGTGATGAGCGAGCAGGTGGAGCGGCGCCTCATCGAGCTGCTGGGTCACCCCACCGAGTCGCCGTACGGCAACCCGATCCCGGGGCTCGACCAGCTGGGCGACGTGCCGGCCACGACCTTCGACATGGGTGTGGTGGGACTGGTGCGGCGCCTCAACGCCGCCGACGCACCGATCCGCGGGACCGTCCGACGCCTGGCCGAACCGGCCCAGGTCGACCCCGAGCTGCTGAAGCAGCTGCGGGCCGCCGGGGTGGTTCCCGGGGGCGTGGGGGACTTCCGTTACAACGAGGGATACGTGCTCGTGCAGATGGACGACAACGACGAGGCGCTGGAGCTTCCGGTCGAGGTCGCGTCGCACATCTTCCTCGTCGACGACCGCGTCTGACCGCGGCGGGCGACGCCTCCCCAGCGGGCGCGTTGGAGCATCTGTCCACCAGAACGTGACTTGTTCGTTATCTTGCGGTACCGTCGGAGAGTCCAACGGCGAGAAGCCCGCCAACGGATACCATCGGGATCGCCTCAGCGGCTCGTCGTCCCTGTGGGAAACCCGCATATCTGTGCCCCGACACCGATAGCTGACGAGCCAGCGTCCACCCGGCGCCGAGGCGCCGGAGGGTGACTTGACCGAAAACCACGATCTGTCTCGCGAGGACGCTGAGATCGCTCCCACGGGAGCAACGCGCAGGACCCGTCTCAGCCCCGCACTGACAGCTTCCCGGCTGATGAGCCGCCGTTCCGCGGCCACGGTGCCCGCTTCGCCGCTCGCCCGTCGCGAGAAGGCGAAGCCCGCCCGCAGCTTCGCGATCGTCGCCATGGTCGTCGGACTCATCGCCACCGTCGCGCTGCCCGCCTACGCCGCGACGACCCGTCCGGTCAGCGAGGCCGAAGCGGTCACGCTGCACCAGGCCGCCGCCGACAACGCGCAGTCGCTCGTCGTGGCATCCGAGGCGACGCCCGAGGCGCTCGAGCGCTACAGCTACTCGGCCACCACGCCCGAAGAGATCGAGAAGAAGAAGGCCGAAGAGGCCGCTGCAGCCCGCGCCGCCGCGAGCGCCGCTGCCGCAGCCACCGCCCGTCGCACCGGATCGGTCGCCTCCGTCGACCTGTCGATGACGGCCGCGGGGTCGGGCGAAGTGCGCTGGCCCGTCGCCGACTTCAGCTACCAGAGCTACAACCTGTTCGGTGGATACGCCGGACACAAGGGCTTCGACATGATGACCGGTACGGGAACGCCGATCTTCGCTGCGGCATCCGGTGTCGTGCGCACCTCGACCGACGGCGGCGGCAGCTACGGCGCCGTCGTGATGATCGACTCGGTCGTCGGCGGCCAGAAGGTCAGCACCACCTACGCCCACATGTCCTACGGCACCCGCGTCGTCTCGGCCGGCCAGACCGTGCAGGCCGGGCAGCTGATCGGCCAGGTCGGTCAGACCGGGTACGCGACGGCCCCGCACCTGCACTTCGAGGTGCAGGTCAACGGCTCGTACATCGACCCGCTGGCCTGGCTCCAGTCCAACGCAGGCTGACGCCGCGTCGTCGCGAGGTTCGTGCCGACGCTGGATCGCTGTGCGCGTGCGACACGCGCACCCGCCGTTCATCCGCGCTCCGGAGCCGGTGCGGTGTGGGTGGGTTACCCTGATCCCGACGCTGAGAGAAGGCGGAGGGAAGCCGATGGGCGGCACGCGACGCATCCGAACCACGGATGTGCTCGGGCTGTTCGCCCTTCGGCATCATGAGAACGGATGCTGCGGCTCTGCCGCCGCGCGCCAGGCGCTGTCTGTGAAGACGGCGCCTTTTTTCATGCCCTTTTTCGTGCCCGCCGCCGATCGATCGTCACGTGAGTCGAATATCCGAGAATCCGTCCCGGCCATTCGAGAGGACATCGATTGTGCGCACACTGGTGCTGAACGCCGGCTACGAGCCGCTCGCCGTGGTCTCCTTCAAGCGGGCCCTGGTGCTCGTGATGAACGACAAGGCCACCATCGTCGAATGTGTCGAGGGTGACCCGGTCTGGGCCGCGAGCGGGGCGTACGACCGCCCCGCCGTCATCCTGCTGACCCGCTATGTGCGGGTGCCGGGGGCGCGTCGCGTGCCGGTGACCCGCCGCGGGGTGCTGCGCCGCGATGCGCACCACTGCGGATACTGCGGCAAGACCGCGACGACGATCGACCACGTGATGCCGCGGTCCCGAGGGGGCGAGGACTCGTGGGAGAACCTCGTCGCGGCATGTGTGCGCTGCAACAACGCCAAGGGCGACCGCACCCCGCAGGAGATGGGGTGGGAGCTGCGCCTCGTGCCGCACGCCCCGCGCGGCGGGCAGTGGACCGTGCGCGGCACCGAGCGTGCCGACCCGCGGTGGGAGCCGTACCTGGCGCTTGCCGCGTAGCGGACTCCGGTGCGTTGCGGCGGCCGCGCTCGTTGCGGCATCCGTCCCGCCGCCGCATCCGCGCCGCCGCGGCATCCACCCCGCCGCGGCATCCACCCCGCCGAGAAACCACTTTCGGGGTGAGACACCACGCAATGCGGTGTTTCTCATCCGAAAGGTGGTTTCTCGCGGTGAAGAGGCGGCCGGCGAAGCGCGGGCGGATGCCGGTGATCGGCGGGCCCGGCATCGATTCTTGAGGAGTTGGCCTCGGGAGGCAGGGGACGAGGCGGGCCACAGGGGCCGGGATCCCGCCACTCACACGCCCGGAGGCGATGTCGGAACCCGAGCGTATCTTCGACCACGACGTTGATGATCTAGAACATCCGTTCTAGTCTGTGTTGGTGAGGTCGATCGTGCGCAATCCAGCTGCTGCAGAAGACGTGCAGCGTCTGCGCGCGCAGCTCGAGCGCGTGCAGGGGCGGCGGATGGATGCCCCCGTGTTGCCGGCCGACCCGGCGCTCGCGGGCCTGCTCCCGGGGCGAGGGCTGCGGCCGGGGTCGGCGTACGCACTCGGCTCGTCGCTCACCCTGCTCTCCGCCCTGCTGGCCCCGCCGTCGCAGGCGGGATCCTGGTGCGGGGTCGTGGGCATGCCCGAGTTCGGCGCCGAGGCGGCCGAGCGGGTGGGGGTCGCTCTCGACAAGCTGGTACTGATCCCCGAGCCCGGCACCCGGTGGCTGGCGGTCACGGCCGCCGTCGCCGAGGTGCTGCCCGTGGTGGCGGTGCGCCCGCCCTCGCGGGCGAGGGATGCCGACATCTCGCGGCTCGCCGCCCGCCTGCGCGAGCGCGGCGCGGTGCTGCTGGTGCAGGGCACGTGGCCGCAGACCGAGGCGATGATCGACGTCAGCGACCCGGTGTGGTCGGGGGTCGGCGACGGCCACGGCTACCTCGCCGCGCGCGAGCTCACCGTCACCGTAAGCAGCCGCCGATCGCCCGTGCCGCGCCGCGCGCGCGTGCAGCTGCCGGCATCGTCGGGGCAGGTGGCCGCGGCATCCACTCCGGTGCCGCGCTCGGCACCGATGCCGCTTCCGATCCGGGCGGCGGGATGAGTACCGCACCCGATGCCCCCGTGCCCCGCACCCTCGTGCTGTGGCTGCCGGACTGGCCCGTCGTCGCCCTCGCCCGTGAGGCGGGGGTGGATGCCGCCGCGCCCGTCGCCGTGCTCGACAAGGGGGCGGTGGTCGCCTGTTCCGCCGCCGCCCGCGCCGAGGGGGTGCGCCGGGGCCAGCGCCGCCGCGACGCGCAGGCGCGGTGCCCGCAGCTGACGGTCGCCGACGCCGACCCCACCCGCGACCAGCGGGTGTTCGCCCCGCTCATCGCCCGGATCGAGGAGCTCGCCCCCGGGGTGCAGCTCATGCGGGCGGGCCTGTGTGCGCTGCGCGCTCGGGGGCCGGCCCGCTACTACGGCGGCGAGGAGCGCGCCGCCCACACCCTGCGCGACGCGATGGGCGACACCGATGCCCGCATCGCCATCGCCGACGGCCCCTTCACCGCGGAGCAGGCCGCCCGCCGCACCCTCGCCGAGGCGCCGGTGCGCATCGTGCCGGCGGGGGAGTCCGCCGCCTTCCTCGCGCCGCTGCCGATCACCGTGCTCGACGAGCCCGACGTCGTCGACCTGCTGGGGCGGCTCGGTGTGCAGAGCCTCGGGCAGTTCGCGGCCCTGCCCGCCGAGCGCGTCGGCGAGCGGTTGGGGGAGCGCGGCATCCGCCTGCACTCCCTCGCCGCGGGGCGCGACTCGCGTCCCGTGCAGCCGCGTACGCCGCCGCCGGATCTCGACCGCGAGGTGTCGTTCGAGCCGCCGCTCGAGATCGCCGACCAGGTGGCCTTCGCCATGCGCGTCGCCGCCGAGGAGTTCATCGGCGCGCTCGGCGCCCTCGACCTCGTGTGCACCGAGCTGCGGGTGCAGATCACCGGCGACCGCGCCGAGACGAGCGAGCGGGTGTGGCTGCATCCCGGCGCGTTCACCGCCGGCGAGGTGGTCGACCGGGTGCGCTGGCAGCTGGGCGAGGCGGGGCTGCGCAGCGCCGTCACGCGGGTGCGCATCGCTCCCGAGACGGTGGATGCCGCCGCCCACCACGTGCGCTCGCTCTTCGGTGGCGGACCCGACGAGCGCGTGCACCATGCCCTGTCGCGGGTGCAGGCGATGCTCGGGCATCGCGGGGTGGTGACCCCCGTCGTCGGCGGGGGGCGGTGGCTCAGCGAGAGACAGGTGCTGGTGCCGTGGGGCGACCGCCCGGTGCTCGCCAAGCCCCGCGAGAGGCCATGGCCGGGGAGCCTTCCCGACCCGCTGCCGTCGACGGTGTTCGATCCGCCGCGCCCGGTGACGGTGGTCGACGCCGACGGCGACACGGTGGCCGTCGGCGACCGCGACGCGCTGACGGCGCCGCCGGCGGTGCTGGTCGAGAATGGACGGCGCCGGCGCATCGCCGCGTGGGCGGGTCCGTGGCCGGTGCGCGAGCGGGGGTGGGATGCCGCCCGCGCGCGGCGCGCCCACCGGTTCCAGGTGGTGGATGCCGAGCAGTCCGCGTGGCTGCTTGTCTGCGAGGCGGGCGACTGGTCGGCGGAGGGCCGCTATGACTGACCCTCGCCCGAAGACGACGGACCCCCGCTGATGGGCTTCAACAACCCCTCGGTGTCGTGGTCCGAGATGGAGCGCCTGCTCAGCGGCCGCAAGCCCGCCGGCGCCGACGGCGGCGACAGCCCCGCCTGGTCCCGAAAGCGCGGCGCCTACACACCCCCGCCCATCGCCCGCCCCGACGACGTCGTGCCGTACGCCGAGCTGCACGTGCACACGTCGTTCTCGTTCCTCGACGGCGCCTCCTCCCCAGAAGAGCTCGTCGAAGAGGCCGAGCGCCTCGGCCTGCACGCCCTCGCCGTCACCGACCACGACGGCTTCTACGGCATCGTGCGGTTCGCCGAGGCCGCCGAGGCCCGCAGCGTCAAGACGGTGTTCGGCGCCGAGCTCTCGCTGGGGCTGCCCGGCCCGCAGAACGGCGAGCCCGACCCGCACGGTCGCCACCTGCTCGTGCTCGCCCGCGGCGAGGAGGGCTACCACCGCCTCGCGGCCGCCCTCACCCACGCGCAGCTGTCGGGCGGCGAGAAGGGCCGCCCCGTCTACGACCTGCACGACCTCGCCGCACGCGCCGACGGCCACTGGGCGGTGCTGACCGGATGCCGCAAGGGCGCCGTCCGCGCCGCGCTCGCCGCCGAGGGGCCCGCCGGCGCCGCCCGCGAACTCGACCTGCTCGTCGACCTATTCGGCCCCGATGCCGTCAACGTCGAACTCATCGACCATGGCGCCCCGACCGGCTCACGGGACAACGACGTACTGGCATCCCTCGCCGCCGAACGCGGCCTGCCGGTGCTCGCCAGCAACAACGTGCACTACGCCGCCCCCGAGCGGGCCGACCTCGCCGCCGCCGTCGCGGCCGTCCGCGCCAACCGCAGCCTCGACGAGCTCGACGGATGGCTCCCCGCAGGCGCCGGCGCGCACCTGCGCTCGGGCCGCGAGATGGCGCAACGCTTCGCCCGCTACCCCGGCGCCATCGCCCGCACCGTCGCCCTCGCCGACGAGCTGGCCTTCCCGCTGCGGCGCGCCAAGCCCGCACTGCCGAAGCTCCCCGTCCCCGAGGGCCACACCACCATGACGTGGCTGCGGCACCTCGTGTGGCAAGCCGTTCCCCGCAAGTACCCCGACGCGACCGACGCCGACCGGGCGCGCATCGAGAAGGAACTCGGGGTCATCGAGCAGAAGGACTTCCCCGGGTACTTCCTCATCGTCCACGGCATCGTGCAAGAGGCGCGCCGCCGCGGCATCCTGTGCCAGGGGAGAGGCTCTGCCGCCAACAGCGCCGTCTGCTATCTGCTGGACATCACCGCCGTCGACTCCATCGCCTACGACCTGCCGTTCGAGCGCTTCCTCTCGGCGCTGCGCGATGAGGAGCCCGACATCGACGTCGACTTCGACAGTGATCGGCGCGAGGAGATCATCCAGTGGGTCTACGCGACCTACGGGCGCGAGCGGGCGGCGCAGGTGGCCAACGTCATCCAGTACCGGCCGAAGAACGCCGTGCGCGACATGGCGAAGGCGCTCGGGCATTCGCCGGGGCAGCAGGATGCCTGGTCGAAGCAGGTGGAGCACTGGGGGCCGCTCCCCGAAGCCGACGCCGCTGCCGAGGTGCACGACATCCCCGACCGGGTGCTGCAGTATGCGACCGAGCTGCTGAAGGCGCCGCGGCATCTCGGCATCCACTCCGGCGGCATGGTGCTGACCGACCGGCCCGTGGGCGAAGTGGTGCCGATCGAGCACGCGCGCATGGAGAACCGCACGGTCATCCAGTGGGACAAGGACGACGCGGCGTGGATGGGGCTGGTGAAGTTCGACCTGCTGGGGCTCGGCATCCTCGCCGCTCTGCAGTACAGCTTCGATCTCATCGCGGATGCCACGGGGGAGCGGTGGGAGCTGTCGACCCTGCCCAAGGAGGAGCAGGCCGTCTACGACATGCTGTGCCGGGCCGATTCGATCGGGGTGTTCCAGGTGGAATCGCGCGCGCAGATGGGCCTGCTGCCCCGCCTGCAGCCGCGGCGGTTCTACGACCTCGTCATCGAGATCGCGCTGATCCGGCCCGGGCCCATCCAGGGCGGGGCGGTGCACCCGTATGTGCGGCGCAAGCTCGGGCACGAGCCCGTGACCTACCCGCACCCCAAGCTCAAGCCGGTGCTGGAGCGGACCCTCGGCATTCCGGTGTTCCAGGAGCAGCTCATGCAGATGGGCATGGCCGTGGGCGGGCTGAGCGGGGCGGATGCCGATGTGCTGCGCCGCGCGATGGGCTCCAAGCGCGGCATCGAGCGGATCGATTCGCTGAAGAAGAAGCTCTACGCCGGCATGGCCGAGAACGGCATCACCGGGGACCTCGCCGACGACATCTACGCCAAGATCCAGGCGTTCGCGAACTTCGGGTTCGCCGAGAGCCACTCGCTGTCGTTCGCGCTGCTGGTGTACGCCAGCTCGTGGCTGAAGCTGCACTACCCGGCGGCGTTCCTCGCCGGGTTGCTGCGCGCGCAGCCGATGGGGTTCTACTCGCCGGCGACCCTCACCGCCGATGCCCGCCGCCACGGCGTCGAGGTGCTGCGCCCCGACCTGCACCGCTCCGGGGTGGAGGCCGTGCTCGAGCCGGTGGGGGAGGCGGGCGCAGCGGCGGGGTCGCCGTCGTCACCGACACAGGAGGAATCACCGGAACAGGACGCTTCCGGGCGCAATCGTCCTGTCTTCGGTAGCCCGCCTGTCTCCGGGAGGAGGCCGACGGGGCGGGATGCCTGCACCGACCGCAAGCAACCCCCGGTGCCCGTCTTCGATCCTGCGGCCCCCGACGAGTCGGCGGCGCACCGCCGCGACGGCGCCTTCGCCGTGCGCCTGGGGCTCGCGGCGGTCAAAGGCATCGGCCAGCCGCTCGCCCAGCGCATCGTGGCCGAGCGCGAGGCGTCGGGGGAGTACCGCGACCTGCGCGACCTGGTGCGGCGCACCGGGGCGACCGCTGCACAGCTCGAGGCACTGGCGGCGGCGGGGGTGTTCGGATGCTTCGGGCTCAGTCGCCGCGAGGCGATCTGGCTCGCCGGCTCCGCCGCGCAGGATCGCGCCGAGTTCCTCCCCGGCACACTGGTGGCGGTGCAGCCGCCGCTGTTCTCCGACCCCACCAGCTACGAGGTGCTCGCCGCGGATCTGTGGGCCACCGGCATCTCGACCGACGACCATCCGCTGGCCCACTACCGGCCGAAGCTCGATGCCCGCGGGGTGCTGACCTCGGGCGAGCTGCGCACGCACGAGACCGGCCGCCGGGTGGAGGTGGCGGGCCTGGTGACGCACCGGCAGCGGCCGGCGACGGCATCCGGGGTGACGTTCCTGAACCTCGAGGACGAACACGGCCTCGTGAACATCGTCTGCTCGGTGGGGGTGTGGAACCGCTATCGCCGGGTGCTGCGCGATGCGCCCGCCCTCATCGCGCGCGGGCTGCTGGAGCGCTCACCCGAGGGCGTGACGAACCTGGTGGCGGATGCCTTCGAGGACCTGCGGGTGGGAGTGATGCACCGGTCGCGGGACTTCCGGTGAGTAACGCGCCACGTAAGCCCCGCAGAGAAAGCCGTTTTACTCGACGGGCGTTGATCGATGTCCAGGTTTGGTGAGTTCCAAGCTCACGAGGTGGCGTTGGAGGCGCTTGGTCATGGGGAGGAACGTGCTGAGGGTGAGGCCGCCTGAAAGGACTGCCCCCAACAGGGGGATCGACTTCGCTACACCACTCGCGAAGAGCTTCTTCGTCATCGTCACACCAAGATGCTTCGAGACCTGCTTGACGATCGGGTAGAGGACGCCCTTTGTGAGTGCCTGCTGGGGAAGCCTCTTCGCGACACTGGCGGCGACCATACCCGCGACTTTGGAAACACCGCCCTGTGCGATTTGGACACCGAACATCACGCCCACGAACAGGATGAGCAGGTTTTCGGTCGCTTCATCGAGCTCCTCGCCGGAATCGGCGAACAAGTCCGGCCAGCCGTATACGTAGGCAAGTTTTTGGGAAATGCGGAGCATGTGTCCCATGTACTGAGCGAGATCGGCCGGCACTGTCCCGATCATCGCCAGGCCGCCGGGAATGCCCGCAAAGGTCGACAGGCCGGTCACTTTGCTGGTCTCAAAGGTGATTGACGTGTTCGCGACGTCCGTGATGACTTTGAGCGGGATGCCAGCTGCCGCAGGGCTCTCGGCGATCGCGCGCTCGATCTGTTCTTCGGTGCAGTACCGTCTAAGCGCAGACCGAAGATACGCGGCCCGGTTGATTCTCACACCGGGCAGTTTCGCTGCTGCGTCAAGCACCTGCGCGAACCCCGTGTTGGGGTTCGCGATCTCCTTGGATTCGGTCATGCGGTCACGCTATCGCGAGAGTGCGACACAACAACGCGTGTGGTAGGAGAGCGGCGAAGATAGTCTCTCGTCATGGTCGATACCAAGCAGACGAAGACCGTCGGTGAGCACTATGCCGCGGCGGAACTCGCGCGCCGAGGGTGGGCGCCAGCTTTAACACGCGATGGGCTGGAACGCACCGATATCCTCGCGGTCAAGACCGACGGAGAGCGTCGTCTCATCGAGGTGCAGGTCAAGGCTGCGATGAACACCGCCTGGCGCCACGTGAACTGGCCGCTCGGCGACAAGTCGCAACAGCCAAGTGCGTCGGAGCACGAGTATTTCGTGATGGTCGGGGCGCTGACCGAAACGACAGTTCCACCCCGCTTTTTCGTGCTGCCACGCGCCCATGTCGCCGCTGCTGCCTGGATTACGCACCAGAATTGGCTGACTGAGCCGGGTATCCCCATTGGCAAGCGCAACGTTCCCGCCTCACGTTCGCGAGTGCACATTCGTACGTTTGAACAGTACGAGGACCGGTGGGACCTGCTCGACATCGACGAGAGCAAGTGTCCGGTGCTGCTGCCGACGGAGTATCGCACGCTCGCTCTCGACCCACGCGTCGGACTACCAGAGGGTCATGCTTGGCACTCGGCGCTGCCGTCATGCTAAATGCTGTGCTCACGATCGGCAGGCCCGATATGGGCAGGCGGGGTGCCATCCGTGCGGGCTGCGCGTCACGTCCATTTTGCAGGAGATCGGCCGTCGGATAAAGAACAGCACGGCCTGGTCAACGTCGTCTGCTGGGTGGGGCGTGGAACCGGTATCGCCGCATCCTGCGCGATTCGCCCGCGCTCATCGCAAGAGGGCTGCTGGAGCGCTCGCCGGAAGGGGTGACGAACCTGGTGGCGGATGCCTTTGGGGATCTGCGTGTGCGGGTGACGCACCGCTCGCGACTTCCGCTGACATACGGCAAAGGCCCCAGGTCGCAACCCGGGGCCTGTCGTCTCGTGGTGCGCGTCAGGGGCGCACGCCGAGCGCGAAGCTCAGCGATCCGTCCTCGCCGACCTGCGCGTCGAGCACGCGGTCGTCAAGCGGAACCATGGCCGCCTGCTCGACGAACACCCGCGCGCCGTCGGTCTCGATGACCGCGTCGCTGGGCTCGGGGGAGGAGGCCAAGGCCAACTCGAAGCCGGCCTCTGCCTGGTCGGCTTCACGGATGCGCAGGCCGCCGACTTTGGTCGGGATCTGCGACGTGAGGGTCTTGACTGCGCTTGCGGCGTTCTCGGTGAGTGTGAGCATGGTGCTCTCCTTCCGTGGATGGCTGCGAACCGGTTGGCTTGCGAGCCGGCCACGATTCCGAGAATGCGAGGCGGATGCAACCCGAGACGCCACGTCTGGGCGGACTCCCACCGGATACGGAGGTTGGGTCGGTCGCCCGCGACCCGGCCGGTAGAATCGACCGGTCAGCCTCTGTAGCTCAATGGAAGAGCAGTTGCGTCCTAAGCAAACGGTTGGGGGTTCGAGTCCCTCCAGGGGCACCATTTTTTCATGTCTGACCCAGGCTTTTCTGTGGCTAGACCATGAGGATCCGGTTTTGCCTGCTTTTTGCCCGCCCTCGGGGGGCTCTGAGGCCAGCGACGACCGACTTCAAAGCCCTTTCGACGCCGCAGAGTCTCGATCGATCAATAGACCCGTACGCGCGCCGGAACGCTTATCGGGTCGTCTCAGAGTCTCGAGCGCGGATGCGCTCGAGCATTGATTCGGCCTCCAGCGCCGCCTTCAACTGGCCGGTGTGCGCATTGAAAGGAATGACAAGAGAGCTCATGGCTCGGGTGAAGAGCGCGACGTCGTGCGGGTCAGGTACTGGCTCGCCGCAGCAGTTCTGCAGGAGGGACGCTTGAGGGGACCCGAGTAGTCCTTCACCTGCGCGGCAATGCGATGAGCCTGAGAAAATGGCACCGAGCCCCGCGCATCTCCATAACCGAGCGCACGCATGTGACGAACTGCCAACGTCTCGGCGGCCTGCCGCGTGGTGTCCACGAACAGAGTATCGGCGCCCTCGACACGGGCTCGCCTTTCACAAGGGTGCCGGTATGAAGCCTGCCGCCCGAAGTGCCCGGACTTCTTCGCGCGGGGCGTTGTCAAGCATCCATTCCTCGCTCTGGGCGTTCACGAGCGAGACGATGTCGAGACGGTCCTTCGGCTTCGGCATGTTCTGCCAAACGCCCGTTAGTGAGGTCTCGAGTTCAATGGTGCGATTCGCTGCTGCAGTGGTGTCGGCGTAGCGGACGTTGAAGTGGTCAGGGCCGACCCAGAAGGACTGCCGCTCGAGCAGCGGCGCAATCTCGCTCAGTTCCTGATTGAAACGCGGACTCCGCACGGTCCAATGGGGCTTGAATCGGCCCTTCTTGTCGAGCTCGGCCATCGCGTACCGTAGTGCACCCAGTCGAACCATCACTGTTGCTCGTCTACGCCACAAGTGGTCCCAATCGTCCTGGGTTGCCAGCGGGGCCACGGGCCGGTTCGGCGATCCCGACGCAATCTCGGACCTCGAGGCCCCGTCGAACTCCGCCAGGTCGAGAAGTCCACGCACATCGACTTCTGACCGCAGGGCGAAAGTCAAGCGACTCTCAATCTGGAAGACGAGCGCCCGGTACGCTTCCAGCCGCGCGAGCTCGATATCCCAGTGCCGCGGGATGACTCGCTCCGCTGCCTCCTGCTCGTCGAACAGCCTAAAGGCGCCGGCCAGCAGCTGCTCGAACTCGTCAAGCTGTGCGCCATCGCCGAGGGCTCGCAGGCGCGCTTCGAACTCCGGCCACATCTCAATGACGGAGAGATGTCGACGGACGGCGACGGGATATTCAGTGTGCCGTTCGTGGTCCCAGATGGAGGGGGACTCGTTCTCCCGCAAGTGTTGCGCGCGTTGGAGTTCGGTATGCTTCGCCATCACACGTTCGGCTCGTGAATTGGACTTGTGCTTCTCGTTCAGCTCTGAGGCTCTGCGGCTTTCCGGCGAGACCGCGCCTGTTTCGTCAAAGGAAAAGAGCGCGATGCCACGTTCGTCGGCGTAATCACGCGCCGCCTGCGAGTAGCCGCTGAGCGCGTAAAAGAGGTGCTCTGCGTAGCCATGAGCGGCGCCGGCGAGCCGTTGGATGTCAGGCCGGCCGACCGCCGTGACGTAGTTTTTCACCTGCGCCGCAACTCGGTAGGTCTCCGAAATGGCGTCGATCCCGCCATCGGCACCGCCAACTGTGGTCTTCGCGTCGGAGAAGCCCAGCGCGTGCATATGCTCAACCGCGAGGGATTCCGCTTGCTGCCAGGTGTAAGTCACACCGACAGGGTATCTATGGCGTTGGCGCCGGGTCGGGGTGAATGCCCGAGCCGGTGTGATGTCAGGGCCAAAGGCCAGCAACGCACCAAGTTGGCTCCGTGGCGAATGCGTTCGCTCGCTGGGCAACAGCTCTCTACCCCATCGACAGCAACGACATCCCCCGACGTGGTCGAAGAGCCTCGGTACAAGGACGGCATCGTTCAGTCATCCTCGACACCGAAGTCGGCGGACTGCTACGACGCGAGTTTTGAAACTCTGAACCTCACCGATCATTCTCGGCGCACCGGACGTACGCAGCGTGCCATGCGACAGCGCTCACTCAAGTTGGCCACCTCCGCCGAGCAATTCTGAGGAACTTCGCTGAGCGCATTATCGTCCGACGCTAGGGTGACCTGATGAACGCGTTCGACCCCAATCGGTTCTGGCCCAACGGAGATGCGGACTCGCGCGAGTGGTGGTACATGGAAGGGGCCGACCGGCAGGAGTGGCGTGAAGCCTGTCGTGAGGCGTACAAGCGCAACCCCCGCGAGTATGCCGACCCCGAGAGCATCCTCGTCCTGGTCTCCCACGAGGAAGCGAGCGGCGCGCCGATCTATGGGCCGGGAGCGGGATACGGCCTCGCACCGACGTGGAGCCCCGTGCGTGGTACTGACTACGTGGCGGCATCGACGTGGGATATTCCTGCCGGCGAGGCGCGAGCGATCATCGTCGATCTCGTCCCCACGCCCGATAACCCGCATGACCCCACGGCGGTTGCTGTCGAGTACGAAGGCGTCAAGCTTGGCAACCTCTCGCGCGGCTATGCCGCTTACGCGCACTGGAAGTTCCGGCAGCTGAACTATCAGGGGCTCCGTGTCAGGACGGCGGCGGCGTACCGCGCGTTCTATCGTCCGGGGATCCGGCTGGCCACCCCGGAGGCCTTCGTCGCGCTCCCGACCCTGCCTGGGCTGGATCGGTACATGCCGTCCATGGAGGAGCAGAGCCTGGGGTTCCGCCGTCTCTGGGAGGCACTCGACGTGAGTCTTCAGGACGAGATTCGCGACGACTGGTACCACCTGTCCGAGGAGGCCGCCCAGAAGCTGATTCGATACTCGCCGGCATTCCCGGAGCTCACCTTGCCCACGCAGGCGAGCTCCGATCTGCCGAAGGCATTCGACGTCGCTATGCAGACGGTGCGTCTCGAGGAAGCGGCGGCCCGAGCAGCCGAAAAGGAAGCTGCGAAGGCTGCGGAGCGCGAATCGATCAAAGTGCTCGCTACCGAGCGGCTTACCCGCGCAGAGATCGCGGAAGAGCTGCAGATTCCTCGTGGACGCGTCGACCGCATCGTCAAGGAACTCGGGATTGCTGCGGACGTCGAAGTCCGCCAAGCATCTCGGATCAGCGACGAGCGCAAGCAGGAGGTTCTACAGCGCGCAATGCGCGGCGAGTCGAACGCTCAGATCGAGCGCGAGGTGAAACTGGGCAAGGGGCGTGCCGCCAAGATTCTCAGTGAGAGCGGTATCTCTCGAGGTCCCATCGCCTGAGGTCTCAGCGACCGACACCGCGCATCGATGGAGCGCAGACTCGACGCTGCGAATGAGGCATTGACCCTGCAGGATGCCGGGCTGACTCGCGCGGAGATCTCGATCCGACTCGGTGTGAGTTCGTCTACAACCAAGACATACCTCGCAGATGCTCGGTTCTTCGCGGCGCCTGAAGCAAACCTGACGCGCCTCGACCATGCCGCGTCGGCACGGCGCCGGCGCCTCACGAGCGGGCAGGCCCGCAATGAGGCTGAGAGGCGCGGGATTGCTGACGGCAACATGCTCGACCTGGTCAACCCAGACTGGATCTGAGCAGGAAGCGCCTGCAGCGCGTTGACGTGCGGCTCGATCGCTGTCGTTCGGCAGACGAAGACGACGACCCAGCTCGCGACGGCTCTCCGCTCAGGGACCAGCGCGTCCTCGACGCCCGGGCCGCCCATGGCGTTGACGCCCACGCCCGCACTCACGAGTTTGAAGGGTAGGGCGGTCGACTGAGCCCTCGTCCCGCTGCGTGAGGATCCCCACCACCCGGCTTGTAGAAAGGCGCACGCGGGTCGGGCCAGCGACGTGCAGGACGCGGCAGAGCGTGGACGTCGACGGTGGTTCCAGTCCTTCAGCACGCTGGTGCCAGGCGGTGGCGACCCTGCCCCGCATCGAGGCCCTCAGCCGTCAATGCCGTGCGCAGCGTGGTGCGGCGTCTCCGCACGGTCTCGGCGACGGCGGGGTGAGCTCAGCCGGGGCCACGCGATCGGGTGTCCAGCCCCGCCAGCCAGCTCGTAGCTCGTGGTCTCGGTAGCGGGCGAGGAGTTTGTGCAGATATGGGGCGGCTGATCCCACACTTGGCGGTGGAGCGCCATACGGCCTCCGCCGGTCGTCTCGGTCCCGCGAGAGTTAATACTTCGGACGTCCGTGTTGCGCGGACGGACGGCGGACCCTGTCTCCTGGAGCCCGGCGATCGGGCGAGGCTGAGTGTCTTCCGACTAGTCGATAGGCTGGAGGCCTGGTGGAGTGCTGGGGTCTTCGCGCGGAAGCGAGGAGCGAGGCATCTGGCATGCGAGGGCGTGCCCTCAATCTCCTGATGTCGTCTGTGGGCAATACGGTCGTACGGAGGCCGGGTTCTCAAAAAGGGGGTGCTTGCCGATGGCGGATCGTAGTGTCGAGCGATATGCGCTGTCGTTCACATCTGGCGGGCTCCTCGTAACCGAAGCGTGGCACACGGCCGAGGTCTGGAGTCGTGTGCGGGACTGGGCCCTCGTTCGTGCGGAGCTGATGGAGTCAAATACGCTGCAGAGCAGGACGGTCCAATCGCGCCGCACTGTGAGTCGAGAGGTAGTGGGGCGCCTTTCGGAGCTGAGCGCGGACGAGATGTCACTGCTGAGAGAATCATCACCCCAGGAGCGTGCACACCTCATGTGGGTAGCTGCCTGTCGACGCTACACACTTGTGGGGGAGTTCGCCGAGGAGGTCGTCCGCGAACGGTTCCTCCTCCTCACGCCGTCCCTCAAGCGAGGAGACTTCGACATCTTCGTTCGAGGCAAGGCGCTCTGGCATCCCGAGCTAGACGCACTTCAGGACAGCACCCGACGCAAGTTGCGTCAGAACCTATTTCGGATGCTTCGCGAGGCGGGCCTCGTGAGCGACAGTGGTGAAATCCTGAGCGTCATCCTGTCGCCGGGAATCGAGTCTCTGCTCGATCTCCGGCGTCCGAGCGACGTCCGCTTCTTCCCAACTTCGACAGAGGTGAGCGTGTGATCGGTACGGAACTCTTCCGCCAGGAGGAGCACTTATTCGCGGTGCTCAGCGGCAGGCGATTCCTCAATATGGAGGGGCTGAGTAACGAGGTGCCCTTCTTCATATACCCCTACCCGCCGGAGTACGCGCTCGACGTCGCGAAGGCGAAAAAGCGGATCAAGACCCGGCTCGCGACCGAGAAGGGCATCCAGGTCCGCGAGGTCAACCTCTACGACCTGTCGGTGGAGATCCTCAAACAACGTGGCGACTGGGAGGAGATCCTCGAGATCGAGCCGACGATCGACAAAGCGGAGTTCACCGAGGTGCTGCGCTCGATGCTCAACCCGCAGCAACACCTCGCCCCGGCGATTGCCGCGAAGACTGCCGATGGCGGGTTCGACGTTTTCTTCCTCACCGGAATCGGTGAGGTCTTCCCGTACATCCGGTCGCACAACGTGCTGAACAACCTACAGAGCGTGGTGACCGGCAAGCCGATGCTCATGTTCTTTCCCGGCCAATACAAGCAATCCGAGACCCTGGGATCGTCGCTGGAGTTGTTCGGGACCCAGCACGACGACCAGTACTACCGCGCCAAAAATATCCTGGAACAGGAACCCTAACCGCCATGCAGCTGCAAGAGATCTTCGCCAAAGACGTCCAGCGTCCGATTGAGGGCGTCGTCAAGGCCGACGATGCCCGGAACCTAGGCACCGAGGTGGAGGAGTATGTCCTCACGAACGAGGCTGCCAAGGGCCTAGAGCAACTACTTGAGGCGTACACCAATTACACGAACGCCAACGGTGTATGGATCTCAGGGTTCTTTGGCTCCGGCAAGTCCCACTTGCTCAAGATGCTTGCCCATCTTCTCGGCGATGTGGAAGGCCAGAACTACCCGCGCGATGAGGTCTCCGAGACATTCCGCGCGAAGGCTGAGGGTGCCTTCCTGCCCGCGCTGATCACCAAGGCCGAGCGAATTCCAGCGAAGAGCCTGTTGTTCAACATCGATCAGAAGGCTCCGCTGATCAGCAAGGACCAGGCGGACGCGCTGCTGCGCGTGTTCGTCCAGGTGTTTGACGAGTCGCGCGGCTATTACGGGGATCAGGGGTTCATCGCCCGGTTTGAGCATCAGCTCGACGAGGAGGGGCAGCTCGACGCGTTCAAGAGTGCTTTTCGGGGTATCGCTGGCCGGGAGTGGGAGGAACGCCGTCCGAGCTTCGGTCTACCCACCGTCCGCAAACAGGTCAATGAGGCGTACGCCCAAGTGGCCGGCATCGATGCCGCGACAGCGCCGGATATTCTGAAGACCTACCAGGACACCTACTCGGTCTCTATCGAGGACTTCGCCGACGAGGTGAAGGCGTGGCTGGACAAGCAGGAGAAGGACTTCCGGCTGAATTTCTTCGTCGATGAGGTCGGGCAGTTCATCGGGAACAACACCCACCTGATGCTGAATCTCCAGACAATCGCGGAGTCGCTGAACACCAAGTGTCAGGGTCGGGCGTGGGTCATGGTGACCTCGCAAGAGGACATGGATCGTGTGATCGGCGACCGCACTAAGCAGCAGGGCAACGATTTCTCGAAGATTCAGGCGCGCTTCAAGACCCGCGTAAAGCTCACGAGCGCTGATGTCGAGGAGGTCATCAGCAAGCGTCTGTTGACTAAGAACGACGCGGGTGCTGCGGCCCTGAGCGAGATCTACGCCGAGGAGTCGGCGAACTTCAAAACCCTCTTCGACTTCGTCGACGGGGCGAAGACGTACCGGAACTACACGACCGAGGAGCAGTTCGTCGGCACCTACCCGTTCGTCAACTACCAGTTCCCGTTGTTCCAGGCTGCGATCGAGGGCATCTCGGACCACAACGTCTTCGAAGGCCGTAACAGCTCGGTCGGCGAGCGTTCGATGCTCGGCGTCGTGCAGCAGGTTGCTAAGGACATCGGCGATGTGAAGGTGGGCCAGCTCGCCACGTTCGACAGCATGTTCGCGGGCATCCGCTCGTCGCTGAAGTCGGCGGCGCAGCGCTCGATCGACGTTGCCGAGCGCAACCTGGAGAACCCACTCGCCGTGCGGCTGCTCAAGGCGTTGTTCTTGATCAAGTACGTCGACGGGTTCCGTGCGACAGCACGCAACCTGACGGTGTTGGTTTACGACAGGTTCGGCCTCGACCTTCCCGTGCTGGCAAAGCAGGTGCAGGAGGCGCTGACGCTGCTGGAGACGCAGACGTACATCCAGCGCAGCGGCACCACGTATGAGTACTTGACTGATCTTGAGCAGGACATGGAGAAAGAGATCAAGGCCGTCGATATCGACGCCTCGGAGCTCTCCGCCCGGCTCAACAAGATGCTCTCCGGTGACGTGATGAAGACCTCCAAGCTGAAGTACGCCAAGAACGGCCAGGACTTCGGCTTCGGCTACAAGCTCGACAACCAGGTCTTCGGGCAGCAACGTGAGTTGTCTTTGCACTTCATCACCTCGGAGTATCCGTACTCGCCTGAGGAGACCCGCATGCACAGCGCGGGCAAGGATGAGCTCCTCGTGATCATGCAGCGCGACGACCGCGTGCTCGCCGATCTGCGGCTACTCATCAAGACCGAGAAATACACCAAGCGGAAGCAGACGAGCTCGATGTCGCCCGACGAGGACCGCATCTTGCGTTCCAAGGCGGCACAAAACGTGGAACGCGAGAAGGAACTGGTCGAACGCATCAAACGCGCGGTCGGCTCTGCACAGCTCGTGATAAACGCGGCCGACGTGTCCTCGTCCTCGCAGGACCCGCTCGCTCGGGTAACGGACGGCTTCCAGCACCTCATCGCCCGCACTTACACCCAGCTCAGCCTGCTCGGCGGGGTGACCTACTCCGAACAGCAGATCGCAGGTGCAGCCAACCCCGACCAGGGTGGCATGTTCGACGCGACGAGCCTGTCGAAGCTTGCCGCGCCCGGTGACGAGATGCTCTCGCATGTGCTGCGCCGCGATCGCCTCGGCGAGCAGGTCACCGTCAAGGCACTCATCGACACCTTCGGCGCGAAGCCGTACGGCTGGGACCTCGCCTCCATCGAGGTCGTGGCTGCGCACCTCGTCGGCGCCGCGAAGGTAATGCTGTCCGTGGACGGCAATACGCTCAAGCGAAGCGAGGTACCTGCGTACCTGCGCAACACACAGAAGCATCCGCACATCGTGGTTGCGCCGCAGAAGAGCTTCGACGACCGAAAGGTTGCCGCGTTCCGCTCCTTCTGTATCGACTTTTTCAGTGACCCGGCCGTGACGAAGGATCCGCTGGAGCTGGCGCACTACGGCGGCGGGAAACTGCGGGCAAAGCTCGACGAGCTCAAGGCCCGAGTCAGCGGCTCGAAATACCCCTTCGTCGCCCAGCTCGACACGCCGATCGCGCTGCTAGAAACGGTCGTCGGCAAGCCTGACGAGTGGTACCTGACCGATTTCACCCTCGGCGACGACCTGTTGGAGGCGAAGGACGACGTCATCGATCCGATCGAGACGTTCCTCAAGGGCAACCAGCGCACCATCTATGACGACGCTGCCAAGCTTCTACGTGATAACGCTAGTAACCTCACCTACCTTCCCCACGGTAGCGACGCGGAGGTCACCCGGCTGCTCGACGACCCGCAGGCATTCCGCAGCAACAAGATGACCCAGCTCAAGCATGCCGCTGACGCTCTGAGCCGTCAGATTGCCGATGCCGTGAATGCGAACCGCGCCGACGCGGTGGCCGAGATCGACGCGCGTCGCGATGCCCTACGGATCAGCTCCATCTTTGTGGCAGCCAGCGATGAAGCGCAGACGGGCGCCGTGTCGCGGATCGACATGCTCATCTCTCGCGTCGGCTCTGAACGGCAGATCGCTGTTATCCGCGAGCTCGCGAACGGCTTTGAGGAGACCGGGTATCCCGCCGTCCTTGATCAGCTCGCAGATGCACCTCGGGAGTCGGATCCCGATGTTCCCCCCGCTCCGGTGAAGCAGACCGTCTCCATCAAGACAATCACCGCGCTCGGCGTGACCGGCCCGCTTGAGACACCCGACGACGTCGATGCCTACCTCGCCGCGTTGCGGAGCTCCCTCATCCATGCCCTCGACGACGGAAAGCGGATCGCACTCTGATGAATACGGCGTCGTTGAAGTTGTTTGCTACATGGGCGCGGGTTGAGTTGGTTAGGGAGGTGGGTGCGCGGGTTGCTGCGGTGCTTGCTCCGGGGTCGGCTGAGCGTGTGGAGGAGGCGGCCGCCGTGGGGGCGTTGGAGCGCGCGATCGCTGCGGCGGGTGGTGGTGTGACGGGTCGGGCGAAGGTGGCTGAGAGGGTTGCTTACACCTGGTTTAACCGGATCGTCGCGTTGCGGTTTATGGATGCTAATGGGTACACCGGCATCGGCGTGGTATCGCCCTATGGCGGGGCGTCTGCCGGGCAGCCCGAGGTGCTCGCCGACGCTAAGCGTGGCGTGATCGACACGGATGTTGTCGGTACGCGCACCGCCGAGGGGATTACCGCGTTGCTGGACGGCGCGCGACCCAGCTCTGATCCGCAGGGTGAAGCGTACAGTCTGCTGCTGGCGGAGTACTGCCGCTACTGGCACCGCTCGATGCCGTTCATGTTCGAGCGGGAGGGCGACTACACCGAGCTGCTCATGCCCGCGAACTTGCTCGCCGACGGCTCCGTGCTCGCCCGGGCGGTCACCGTGCTGAACGCGGAGGTGTGCCAGGACGTTGAGGTCATCGGCTGGCTATACCAGTTCTACATCTCGGAGCTGAAGAGCGAGGTGTTCGCCGGGTTTAAGAAGAACAAGAAGGCCGGTCCTGACGAGATCCCCGCGGCCACGCAGCTGTTCACCCCGCACTGGATTGTCCGATACCTGGTGGAAAACTCCGTCGGCCGGCTGTGGATGCTTAACCATCCGGAGTCGCGGCTGGTGGACCAGATGGACTACTACGTCCCCCCGGTGGACGAAGAGACCGACTTCCTCAAGATCAGCACACCCGAAGAGTTGACTGTGATCGACCCGGCGTGCGGGTCGGGGCACATGCTCACTTACGCTTTCGACCTGCTCTACGCGATCTACGAGGAGCAGGGGTACGCACCGTCTGAGATCGCTGGGCTGATCCTCACCCATAACCTCTTCGGCACAGAGATCGACCCCCGCGCCGGTGCTCTTGCCGCGTTCGCCCTCATGATGAAGGCCCGCGCCCGCCAGCGCACGTTCTTCAACAAGCAGGTCAAGCCGAACATCTGCGTCATCGCCCCGATCTCTTTCACCCCCGACGAACTCGACTACCTCGTCACCCCGGACGGCGACCGCCACGCTGAGGAAGCGTTCTGGAACCAGTTCGCCGAAGCCGACACCTTCGGATCCCTCATCCAACCCGACGCCAGCCTCACCACCCGGCTCGCACGTCACTTGAGCGCGCTCGATGACGGCGGAGACATGATTCGGGCCGCCGCGCTGGACTGGGCGCAACGCGCACTGAGCCAGGCAGAGTATCTGAGCCGACGATACGCAGTGGTGGTTACCAACCCGCCGTACATGGGCAACGGAAATATGTCAGAGCGTCTGGCCAAGTACCTGGGTGACCGGTTCCCGTTAGGCAGGTCGGACCTGATGACGGCATTCATGCTCCGGTCATCTGATCTGACCGCCCAGGCTGGCTTCTGGGCGATCATTGACCTGCCTGCGTGGATGGTGCTCAAGTCGTATGAGAAGCTCCGTGAGCAGCTGTTCCGCACGCACTTTCTCGTCTGCCTGGCCCAATTTGGTCGCGGAGTCTGGGGATCCGACTTTGGCTCGGTTGGCTTCGTCTTCCAGAAGGCGTCGCCTAATGGTCGCCGCGGGTCATATCGAAAGCTCTTCGAGAGGCACGTAGATGTGCGAACCAACGCGGAGATCGAAGCGCTCTTCCTGGACCCCGACTACAACGCCTTCGTAGTCGACCAAGCCGACTTCGTTGTGATCCCCGGGTCGCCGCTCGTGTACTGGCTCTCGGGCGCTATGCGGCGAGCCTTCTCAGAGGGTGTGCCCCTCAGCTCAGTGGCGGAACCACGCCAAGGGCTGCTCACCGGCGATAGCGGAGCATTCGTTCGTGAATGGTGGGAGGTGTCCGCTAACCGGATCTCGTTTTCGAGTGGATCGCGAGAGCTCGCCAAGGCGTCTGGCGCCCGCTGGTTCCCCTACAACAAGGGCGGGGAGTTCCGGAAGTGGTACGGAAACCACGAGCACGTTGTTAACTGGGAGGACGACGGACACATAATTCGCGCCTTCGGTTCAGAGGATGGAGGGAAAGTTCGCTCGCGACCCCAGAACGTTGACTACTACTTCAGGTCGTCGGTTTCCTGGTCGAACGTAAGCTCGGGATCGCCGGCATTTCGTTCGTACCCGCCGGGGTTTATCGCCGCTGGAAGTACGGGGGATGGTGTTTATCCGCAGTCGGAAGACCTCTCGATGAGCATCTTGGGCATTCTGAACTCCTCTGTCACGCATGAACTTCTGGCCGCCCTTGCCCCGACTATCACTTTTAATGTCGGCACGATCGCCAATCTGCCGATTATCCTGCCAGGGCCGGAAAGCGAAATCGGCGAGGTCGTCCGGAATCTAGTCGGAATCGCTCGCGCCGACTGGGACCAGGCTGAGACGTCATGGGGCTTTGAAGTCAACCCGCTGGTCGCACGCAAATCCCCTTCTCTCGAAGAACGAGTACGCAAACACCAGTCGTCAAGCGAGGAAACGGCTGAGCGCGTTCGGTACCTAGAGACGCGGAACAACGAGGCAGTCGCCGAGCTGTATGGGCTGGCCGGCGATGTTCGAACGTCCGTGGAGCTCTCTCGGGTCTCGTTGAGCTGCAATACTCGATTCCGTTTTGGCGAGGATCTCCCAAGTTCCGAGTACGAAGCCCGGCTCAGGACTCTCGCCGTCCAAGACCTGGTCTCCTATGCCGTGGGTTGCATGTTCGGTCGCTTTAGCCTGGATGAACCGGGGCTGATCCTTGCGGATCAGGGGGCGACGTTGCAGGACTACCTCGCGAGGGTTCCGTCTCCTACGTTCATGCCGGATAAGGACGATGTCATCCCGATTGTCGATGGTGATTGGTTCGAGGATGACATCGTTGAGCGGTTCCGCCAGTTCCTGCGTGTGGCGTTCGGTGAGCAGCATTTTGAGGAGAACTTGCGGTTCGTCACTGAGTCTCTTGGGGTGAAGGATATCCGCACCTATTTCGTGAAGTCGTTCTATAAGGATCATGTGCAGAGGTACAAGAAGCGGCCGATTTACTGGCTGTTCTCGAGTCCGAAGGGCTCGTTCAACGCGCTCATCTACATGCACCGGTACACGCCCTCGACGGTGTCGACGGTGCTCAACGAGTATCTGCGTGAGTTCCAGGCGAAGCTTCAGGCGAGCCTCGTCCAGGCGGAGCGCTCGAACAACGTGCGCGAGGCCGAGCGTCTCCGGAAGGTTCTGGTGGAGTTGAATGAGTACGAGCACGACGTGCTCTACCCGCTCGCGACGCAGCAGATCGCCATCGATCTCGACGACGGTGTGAAGAGGAACTACCCGAAATTCGGCGCCGCGCTGAAGAAAATCCCCGGTCTGGAAGCCAGCGATGAGTGAGATCGCGGGAGTCCGCGATAACCTCGCGCGTCGATTCACTCGGCAGCGGGTGGTTTTTTGGCACGACCCCGAGGGTGACTATGCCGCAGAGCTTCAACACCTAAACCTGCCGGGGGTCACAGCCATTCAGGTGGCGAACGACGAGTACGCGATCAAGCATCGTCTGCTCCACGAAGAGCCGACGGGGAAGTTCCTGGTTTACCGAGGGGGCGCCGTTCCGACCGGTGTCGGCAACTGGCTGCTCGACCTCGAGCTCGCATACGGTGTCTTCACCGCCGACCGTGTCTCGCTGATTCGGACCGAGCTCGGCCTCACGGCCGAGGGGATCGACGAGGCCCTCCGGGCTCACGAGAAGTTCTTCCGTGCTGCCAAGAGGGTGCAGTCACTCAAGGCGCTTCTTGAGCCGGGCGATAGCCCGGACCAGCTTCGCGCGAAGATGACCGCTGTGCTCCTTGGCCAACAGGAGCACAGCCTGCTCGAACTCACTCGTGCGCTCCTCATCGAGAAGGCGGCCGGCGGTAACGCTAAGTTCGAGTCGCTCGTGGACTACCAGCTTGACGAGTTCTACTGGGGCGGGATCGCGAAGATTTATGGCTACACGTGGTCGAGCCCGACCATCGACGACTTCGTGCTGTGGATGTTCCAGCAGGCGATCCGCGGGTTCCGCAGCGACCAACCAGGCGGCTTGCGGAACATCCAGCTCGACTTCAACAGCCTGCGCTTCGACCTGCGCAGCCAAAGTGCCCTTGCAACGCTCGCCAGGCGCACAGCAAAGAGCATCGGCTACGCGAGCACGATCGAGAGCGCCAACTTCCGCGATCTCGTCAGCAACGACCTCTTCGAGGAGGTCGAACAGAAGATCATCAGCGACCTCGCGCGCGAGGTCGCGGCTCGCACTGCGACCGCCCGCGAAGTGGCCGAGGTGGTTCGCAAACGGAAGAGCAGCATTTGGGCGGGGGGATACCGGAAGCTCTACGCCGCGATCGAAAGCGGCTCCGAACTACTGAGCGAACTCTCGACACTCACGTTGACGATCACGTCATTCGATGACGGGCTCGACCGGTACCAGCAGCAATGGTTCCGCATCGACCAGCTCTACCGGCAGTTCGTCTACGCCGCGCGCACTGCCCCGCACTCAAAGCCTCTGGAAGATCTGCGAAGCGAGGTCGAGAAGTTCTACGCCAATAAGTTCCTCTTCGAGCTGGGCAATGCCTGGCAGCCACACGTCGACGCGGCCGGAAAGTGGCGTTCATCGTTGCTGCGCCCGCAGACCGCCTTCTACCCGGAACACGTCGCCCCGATCACCAAGGGCGGCCGCAACAAGGCGGTCGTGATCGTGTCAGACGCCCTGCGCTACGAGGTCGCCGACGAGCTGCGCACACGCATCCGCCAGGAAGACCGGTTCGACGCCGAACTTGACGCGGTACTCGGCGTGCTCCCTAGCTACACCCAGCTCGGCATGGCCGCGCTCTTGCCGCATAGCAAGATCGGCCACTCACACGACGGTGATCCCGTGCTGGTCGACGGGCAGCGCACCGATGGCTCAGCGAACCGGACCAAGGTGCTCAAGGCGGTCGACGGTAAGGCCATCCAGGCCGAGGATGTGCTTTCCCTGTCCCGAGACGAGCTGCGCGACCTGTACAGCCAAAACCAGGTGCTGTACGTCTACCACAACCGCATCGACGCTACCGGCGACAAGGCCGGTACGGAGCGGCAGGTTTTTGAGGCGGCAGAAGAGACGTTGCGAGAACTCGTCGACCTAGTGAAACGACTGACGAACGCAAACGCGACGAATATCCTCATCACCGCCGACCACGGCTTCCTCTTCCAGGACAGCGCGCTTGCAGATGCCTTCTACCTCTCCACGCTTCCGCAGGGCGACGAGATCGTCACAACGAACCGCCGGTACGTGCTTGGCCGGGGCATGAAGCAGGACAGCGCCTTCCGCACGTTCGAGCCCGAGCAGCTGGGGTTGGACAGCGACCTCCAGGTGCAGCTCCCAAAGTCGATTCACCGTCTGCGACTACCCGGTGCCGGCTCCAGGTTCGTCCACGGCGGCGCGTCCCTGCAAGAGATCGTGGTGCCGGTGCTGACGATCAACAAGAAGCGACGAAGCGACACTCGTCTCGTCCACGTCGAGGTGCTGCCGGAGTCGGACAAGATAACCACGGGGCAACTCGTCGTGAAGCTGTTCCAGTCGGAGCCGGTGAGCGAGAAAGTGCAACCACGCGCCGTCCGCGCTGGCCTCTACGTCGGCGAGACGCTCATCTCGAACCAGCCGGAGCTGACCTTCGATCAGGAGTCGAGCGACAAGCGCGACCGCTACCAGAATGCCAACATGCTGTTAAGTCAGGACGCCAACGACTACAACAACCGCTCTGTGGAGTTCCGCCTCGAAGAGCGCATCCCCAATACCAATCAGTGGCGCACCTACCAGAAGGCGCTCTACACGCTCCGGCGGTCGTTCGCCTCGGACTTCGATTTCTAGGGAAGCATCTATGAGTCTCGACAGCACTACCATCACCGAAGGAGCGGCCGAGGCCGACGCACCTCCCGCGCAGTCCGACCTCGACCGCAAGATCAACCAGCTCTTCCCCGGCGTCGTGGTCCGTAAGGATCTCGTCAAGGCGGTCAAGGGGAACGCGATCGTGCCCTCATACGTGTTGGAGTACCTGCTCGGCCAATACGCCGCGTCCGACGACGAGGCGACCATCCAGGCCGGGATCGCCGCAGTCCGCAAGATCCTCGCGGACCACTACGTGCAGCGGAACCAGTCCGAACTGGTGAAATCCACAATCCGAGAGCGCGGGCGACACCGCATCATCGACAGGGTCGCGGTGACGCTCAACGAAAAGGACGACGTCTACCAGGCGGAGTTCGCCAACCTCGGCATCAAGGGCGTGCTCGTCGAACCCGCCACGATCAAGGCGCACCCGAAACTCCTCACTGGCGGCGTGTGGTGCATCTGCGACATTGAGTATTTTCACAGCGAGGACCAGCGCGTCGTCCCTTGGATTCTCGGCTCGATCAAGCCCATCCAGCTCTCGAACTTCGACTTCGAGGGCTACCTCGCCGCGCGGCGCGAGTTCACCACCGACGAGTGGATCAACCTGCTCATCCAGTCGATCGGCTTCAACCCCGAGATGTTCGGCCGGCGCGCGAAGCTGATCCAGCTCGTACGTCTGATCCCGTTCGTCGAGCGCAACTACAACCTCGTCGAACTCGGGCCGAAGGGCACCGGAAAATCGCACATCTTCTCGGAGTTCTCGCCACACGGCATGCTCATCTCCGGCGGAGAGGTCACCGTTCCGAAGCTGTTCGTCAACAACTCGAACGGCCGCATCGGTCTGGTCGGCTACTGGGATGTCGTCGCCTTCGACGAGTTCGCGGGCAAGAAGAAGCGCACTGACAAGGCGCTGGTCGACATCATGAAGAACTACATGGCGAACAAATCGTTCTCCCGCGGCGTCGAGACCCTCGGCGCCGAAGCTTCCATGGTCTTCGTCGGCAATACCTCGCACACCGTGCCGTACATGCTTAAGCACTCTGACCTGTTCGACGAGCTACCCGAGAGCTACCATGACTCCGCCTACCTCGACCGGCTGCACCACTACATCCCTGGTTGGGAGGTCGACACGATCCGCGGGGAGATGTTCTCCGAGGGGTACGGCTTCGTCGTCGACTACATCGCCGAAGTGCTCAAGTCGATGCGCTCGGCCGACTACTCCGACCGGTACCAGCGGTACTTCACGCTGTCGTCCGACATCTCGACGCGCGACCGCGACGGCATCCACAAGACCTTCTCGGGCCTGATGAAGCTGCTGTACCCGCATGAGGAGGCAACCCGCGAGGAGGTCGAGGAGATCCTCCGCTTCGCTATTGAGGGGCGTAAGCGCGTCAAGGATCAGATACTTCGGATCGACGCGACGATGGCCGATGTGAAGTTCGGGTTCACTGACAAGGCCGGTGCGTGGTCGCCGGTGACGACGCTCGAGGAGGACGAATACCCGACCCACTACAACGGCGGGCAGTCGGGCGCGTCGGTGGAGGATTCGCGGCCCAGCACCGAACGGTCAGTACATGCAGTTCCGGCGACCCCTCCCATCTCCAGCCCCGTCCCGGCCGAACTATTCGAGGGGCACCGGGACTTCTTGGAGAACCAGCGGGGACTCTCGTTCGAGACCCTGCTCATGCCCTATCTGCGCGGCGCGACAGGGATCGATTTGCACGACCCGTACATACGTCAGGCGCACCAGGGTCGCAACCTGGTCGAGCTGCTGGCGCTTATCGCCTCTGAGAAGGACCCGGCGGATGAAGTTACTGTCAACCTGTTCACAGCGCTCGACGACGATCCCGAGCATCAACCGAAGCAACTCCGGATGCTCAGCGACATAGTTGAAGCTGCGGCCCAGCAGGGCGTGAGACTCAATATCGAGAAGGACCCGGGCGGCCACGATCGATGGATCCGAACCAGCAACGGCTGGCGTATAAACCTGGGCCGCGGCCTCGACATCTTTCAGAAATCCGACGGCGGGTGGTTCGACCTCGGAGCGAGTCGTCAAGAGTTCCGCCAGGTCCGCGCCTTCGGGATTACGTACATCCGCGAGAGCACGAGTCCGGCTATGGAGAGGGCTGAATCGGCCTGACTTTCGTTTCGTTCTTCAAGCGAGGATGGAACGCGATGAACAGGAGGTACGAGCCGGAGATGCGTGAACAGTGTGGCGAGGGGGTCTCCGATCGCGGCGTTCGCGAAGCTGTCCATGGTCCGTTGTCACGACGACGTAGACATACCGATGGCGTCAACCCGTCCGAAGCGTCTTGGGCTCGCTCTCGGCGATGCTACGGCCCGATTGAACCACGAGCGCGAGGCATAGGTTCCGCTGCGTTGGTCATCGTCGTTGGTTCGGCACGGCCACGCCACGCGCCCGCGTGAACACCCGGCCCGTGAAGCATCGAAAGCGAATTCGTCCGCGGTAGCCCTAAGATCTCCCCTACGCACGGTAAGCGCGTGGGGAGATCCATTTAGAAGCGACGGACGGGTGTGGCGCCGGGGCCGAAGCTGGTTCCGATCTGCGCAGAGATCGCTATCTGGCGGCGGGCGATATCGCTCACCATTCGCTCGTCGATCTCTCCCGCACGGACCTGACGACGGAGCTCTTGGGTGGCCTGATGGACGGGGGCGCTGCCATCGTTGGCGAAGTCGAACGCGTAGGAGATTTGGCCGAGCTGCTTGTATGCAAGGTGCGGGAAAGGCAAGGCGGCCTTCGGGTAGTCGCCATAGAGGATCCCACCCGGAAGCTGCCAGGCGAGGCCCCGGTCCGCTGCGAGCACGGTCCACCCGGCCCGCTCGTACAGGGTGATCGCCTCGGTGGGCACGTGGGCAGTGATCAACTTGGCGCCCGTAGCCTTCGCTCGTACGGCGCACTCGCGGAGCAACCCATTGCCGATACCAAGACCGGACCGGCCTACGTTGGCCGCAAGGAACACCAAGTTGGCCACTTCCGGCTCATACCCCTGGCCGCCGGGTCGCGGGAAGGGCTGTTTGTAGGCGTATCCAACGACCCGGCCGTCGATTCGCGCGACAGAGAACTCGAGCAGCAGTTCGCGCGCAACCCGCGGTTCGAAAGGGGATGGCCTGCCCTCGGCGTACCTCTCGATCAAGGGCAAGGCTACCGGCAACCTGGTGCGCGAGAGATCAAGAATCGCTTCGGCATCGGCCGGTGCTGATGGGCCGAAGACTACCGTCGGCCGTTGAGGGGAAGCGGCGGCCTCACGGGCTGCGCGCTTCCTCGCGCTCTGCTTGCCCAACACGGACTCCTCCCCAGGCGCGTCGCACCCTGATGACGAACGTACCGCTCATCTGGTCGATTACTGACTCGCCGGGTTTACCGCAAGTCGATTGGCCCTCCAACGATCCCAGTAAGCGCTGGGACGCACTTCAGCTCTCGCTCGAAGTGCGGGGAGCATGACCCGGTTTCCCGGACGGTTCTTGGGTGTTGATCATGCCGCGATCTCGGCGGCGGTGTGAAGGGCTTCGTAGTCGGCGGGGCTGAGGTAATCGAGGGCGGAGTGCCGGCGGCGAGGGTTGTAGAACCCCTCGATCCACTCGAACATGGCCGACGCGAGTTGCGTCCTTGAGTCCCAGGACGTGCGATCCAGTAGCTCGCGCTGCATCGTCGACCAAAAGCTCTCGGTGAGGGCATTATCGACGCTTGAGGCGACTCTGCCCATCGATCCGAGCAGCCCGGCTTGGCGGAGTCGGTGGCCGAAGAGCCAGCTGGTGTATTACGCTCCTCGGTCCGCATGAACCACGGTTCCGGGCTCGGGGCGGCGTCGCCAGCGGGCCATCTCGAGCGCGTCGACGACTCTGCGCGGCTCATCTTCGTAGGTCCGCCGACCATCATCCGCACATCGGTCGGCGGTCGCCAGCTTCAGGCGCCGCTCGTCCCTGTGACGGATCGACGCCGCGCGACGGAGAAGAACACTAGCCCGGTCGCGAGCACCAGCAAGTTCCAGAAGATCAAGAAGTAGATCAACCCTACGTGCGGGATAGTGAGGGGAGTCCCCGCCATGCCAACGAGAGCCAAGATTCCGCTCGCTGCCGCGGCAAATAGCGAGCCCAACGTGATCAGTACTATTCCGAAAACCTTCACAGTTCGCTCCTTTGTGTCGGCGCAACGCGGTGCGGCATTCCACGCTCAGCGATGCGAATGCAGCCTGCCCCAACATAGCGTTCCAACGCTGCGCCGCTGACGCCGCATCTGCCCGAGCGGGCCCATCCGCGGCCGCCCGGTCGGCTGGTCGGGGGAGTGATGACGATAACCGCGTCAGAGCCCCGCGCCCGGCCCGCAACTGGGATGCCGCCCGTGAGCGGCTGGCCGCGCTGGTCGCCAAGGCAGTGCGCGCGCCCGCCGCGCCTCGGCGACCCACGAAGTCGACCCGGGGTGCGAAGGAACGGCGACTGACCGCGAAGAAGCAGCGCACCGACACCAAACGGCTGCGCCGCCGGCCCGAGGACTGACGGCATCGCGAGGATGCCGAGACCTGGGCGCTTTCGCGATGTCGCGGCGCGCCGTGCGGGGGGAATCGACGCGACGCCGGAACTCCGTGCGAGGGGCCTGCGTGGGATATCGGTACCCCACTCCGATGTGGTGCGCGCCATCAGCGGCAGTGTCGGGGCGCTCCCTAGACTCAAACGGGACAGTGGAGTCAGGAGAACCGATGGCAGAGACGAACGTGCGTCGTGCGGCGCGAGTGCGAGCAGGGCTTGAATACTTGGCCATGACGGCACCCCAGGGCGAGTACGTGCCGATCAGCGACGTCTGGTCGGACGCAGAGCGTGCAGTCCCGCTCACAGACCACGAGACGGAGCTGAACTCCCGTGGACTCCGTCGGGGCGAGACCGACTGGCGCTGGGCGAGCGCCTACCTGGTGGCAGCTGGCTGGTTGCGAAAGCACCCGGACGGCTCGGGAAAGTGGGCCATCACCGAAGCAGGGATTCGGGCGCTCGAGGAGTTCGCGGGCGACGGTCTGCTCGCCGAGGCCCAACGGCTGTATGCGGTTGGACGCCTCGAACTGCAGGCGAGCATCGAGGAAGCGCTTCCGAGTGTTTGGGTATCTGCGGACGCAGCTCAACGGAAGCTCTTGCTGGCGGCTCGCTCGTGGGTGGAGGAAGGGCTGCAGAACGGGGGGTCGGTCTTCAGCCCTGCGCAATCGATTTGGAATGTCGAAACGGTGTCCGCGCTTCACGCGAAGTGGACTACATCGTCGAAGGTCGAGGGCAAAAACTTCGTCGAGAACCTCGCGATTCAGCTCAGGGATCAAACGGATGCGGTCAAGCTCCTGATGGCCGAGATTGTCGCCCTCCAGGTCCTGCCGATCGCTTCAGTGATGGGGCATGCCAAGAAGACCGAGAAGGTGCAGGCCGTCCTCGAACTCATGGAGCACCCCGTGTCGATCCCCACCGTGTTCGACGAGGCGTTCGGCGGCGGAGCGTTCAACCCTGGCACGGGAATGATGTCACGCATCAATCATGCGGTGACGATCATCATTAATCTCGCGAAAGCTTGGGTCGACCTCGATACGGACGCTCAGGAGCGAGTGCTCGGCGATGCGCGCGCGTGGCGAGCGTTCGTGCTGTCGGTGGATGGTGACGCGTTCCCGACCCAGCGATATGCGCTGATGTATCTCGTGCACCCGGGTTTCTTCGGGCCGATCGTGTCAGAAGATCACCGTCAACGTATCCGTGAGGCGTTCATCGGCGAGATCGGTGGGCAGTTCGGTGACGACGCCGATGATGATCTTCGACGGATCGTGATCGCGCTGCAGCTGAAGAGCGGCAAGCCGGTCAATTTCTACGCGAGCCCGCTGCGAGATCGATGGCACCCCGACACGCAACCGCAGCCACTTCCTGACCCGGCCACCCTCACGAAGGACGGTGAGGATGACGAGGGTGATGACGTACTAACCGACCCGCGCGGCTTCATTCCAAGCCAAATCGATGTCGCGAGTCTGAGCGATACGCTCAACCTGGATGCTGACTGGATCGCGCGGGTCGTGAACGCGCTCCACCGGCGCGGCCAAGTGATCCTCTACGGACCGCCGGGCACCGGCAAAACATTCGTCGCCAAGGCTCTGACCGATGCGATCACTGGCCGACCAGACGCTGCCCGTCGCATCCAGTTCCATCCCTCTTACACGTACGAGGACTTCTTCGCCGGCTACCGACCGCGCGAGAAGAACGGACAGCTCGTCTTCGAACTCGCGAAGGGGCCGCTGAGCCGCATCGCCGAGGACGCGCGCAGAGACCCCGATGTCGCCCACGTTCTCCTGATCGATGAGATAAATAGGGCGAACCTGTCCAAGGTGTTCGGTGAGCTGTACTACCTGCTCGAGTATCGCGATGAGGCAATCGATCTTCTCTACGCCGGTTCGGGCACTGATGGTGGCGATACCTTCTCGCTTCCGCAAAACGTCCTCATCATCGGCACGATGAACACGGCTGACCGCTCCATCGCGCTCCTCGACTCGGCAATGCGCAGGCGCTTCTCCTTTTTCGAACTCCATCCGGATGTCGCTCCGGTCGCAGGGATCCTTGATCGATGGGTTGAAGACCATCCGCAGAGGTTCGCGTTGCCGGCCCTGTTCGCAGAGCTGAACGCCCGGATTCGGGAGCGTGAGGATCGGATCGGCCCGAGCTACCTGCTTCGCTCGGAGAAACTCACAGCGCACGACCTGGCAGCGATCTGGACCGAGAACCTGCTCCCGCTTCTGGAGGAACGTCATCTGGGCACAGGTGTCGACGTCGCGTCTCGGTTTTCGCTCGATTCGCTGCTCGCCGCCCTCCAGCCCGGACCCGGCGCCGCTGAGATCGCCGCGACGGACGACTCGGCAACGGCAGAGTCGATCTGATTGCGGCAATGGCCGAACGCATTTTCATCCGAGAGAAGGGCGAGAGCTTCGTCGACCTGACCCTCGAACAGGCGATGCAATTGCAGGACTTGCGATTCTGTCGGGTCACGCCGACTCCCGTCGTGGGGAGGTGGCGGATAACTGACGTGGGGAAGGTCGGAGTCGCGGTGGTTGCGGGCTGCGAACTCCGTGTCGTGCCCAAGACGCCGCTCGAGAACATTGTGTTCATGGCGTCCCTTGGGGGGCTTCAACTCCGCCTCGGCCCCAGCGAGACCGCCTACGGCGCCGATGCGTCGATCCCGGTGGCAATCGCCCGGGCGTTCATCGTCGCGCTTGATGAGGCGACGCGGCGGGGGCTGCTGAAAGGCTACCGAAGCGTTCAGGATTCAGCCTCGGTCGTGCGAGGTCGGTGGGATATCCCGCGTCAGCTCGGCAAGCGGCCAGGCATCCCGCTGCCCATTGAGATCGACTTCGATGACTTCACAGAGGACATCGACGAGAACCGCATCTTGCGGACCGCCCTTCGCGTACTTGGTCGGCTCGCTGGCGTAACGGATGCGCTCGGCCACAGCTTCAAGGCGATGCAGGTGCTCTTTGCGGACGTCGAGTCGTTGCCACGAGGCCTCCCGCTTCCCGAGGTTCGCCTGCACCGTCTCAACCAGCACTACGCCGCTCCGCTGCGGCTCGCACGGGTGATCCTCGAAGCCGTCTCGTGGACGCATCGCGCGGGAGCCGCTATCGGCGGAACGTTCCTTGTCGACATGGCGGCTGTCTTCGAGGGGTACATCGCGAATCGACTTCGGTCGAACCTTGCGAATGTTGGGCTCGACGTTAGCGCGCAGGATCGACGCTGGTGGCTGGACACAGATCGAGCGGTCGCGCTCCGACCAGACATCGTAATATCGCGTGGCGGAACTCCTCTTACGGTCGCAGACACCAAGTACAAGGTGCTCGGTGATGGGCAGGGGTCGGTGCCGAATGGCGACGTCTATCAGGCGGTCGCGTACGCGCTCGCTCTGCACGTTCCGACCGCACACCTCATCTATGTCTCAGGCGATGTCGTCGCGCGAGTTCTCGACGTTCCAGCGGTAGGCGTCCACGTCCATGTCCATGCGCTCCCGCTCAACGGGACGATTGAACAGGTGGAATCTGGCGTTGCCGACCTCACCGCAGTGCTTACGGCTGACGTGGGGCCGTCGAAAGGCAATTAGCCAGGTGCACCAGGGGTCTATTTGCCGATGAACCCCTTGGCGGATTCAACCGGTCATCGCAATGGGTGGTGTGAGGGTAGGTTGCCGTTCATGAGCACCGTTGACCTGAGCGACTTCACGACCGCTGAATTGTTCGAGCTTCACGCGCGGATAGGGCAAGAATTCGCGCGCCGCGGTGTATCTCGAACGTCTGGAAGCATCCAGGGCGAGGTAGGCGAGGCGCTCGCGCTTGCGGTCTACGGCGGCACGTTGCCCGCGCCCGGTACGAAGGGATACGACCTCCTCGATGCGCAGAGCCGGCGGGTGCAAGTCAAGACGCGCACCCTTCCACGCGGGGTTGAGCGGATCTTTCAGTTCCGAACCCTCGACATCGATCTGGCCGTGTGTGTTCGGTTTGACCGAGCGACGAACGATCTCGACTGGGCCAGGGAATACGAGGCGCAGGAGCTCCGGTCTCTTGTATCTGCGCATGCGAGCGGGCCTAGGCTCGCGACGGCACGCGCTCGGGAGAATGGCCGGGACGTGACTGCGGCATTTCGCTCCGCGTACGAGGCCCTGCGCTCGGAGTCTCCGCGATCGTCGACCGGGGCTTAAAGGACGCTACTAGTCGACGCAATGTGAGCAAGCGCCGCTCACCGCAAGTACCGTGAAGCATCTGGGGCAGACGGCGCTCTGTGACGCCGCCACTTCTGCGCCTCGGGCTCGGTGCGTTCGTTGGTTTCGTGGGCTGGGATGGCTGGGTTCAGTGATGACAAATCCCAACTCTTTCAGGCGTCTCGCGGCCGCAGCCTTGCCGCCTTGGACGCCGGTTGCCGCGTGCCCGTGCTGCCGCTTGTACGCGGCGGCAAATACTGGTTTGGTGTCGTAGTGCCGTCCTTCGTGAACGAGGTAATAGTCGAGTGACTCGCGGTAGCGATACTCGGCGAGAAACGCCTCCCGTCCGATGCGATCGAACTTCTCAAGTGCCCAAAGAACCGCCGAACGGTCTGTGAGTGCCGTATACGAAACCATGCTCGGACTCTATCCAGCAGCGACGACATCCGATGGCCCGGTTTGGTGCTTCGCGATCCCGCGCGCGAGCGCGGCGGTCCGCGACAACAGCTGCTCGGGTCTTCGCTGAAATTGCGGCATGATCAAGGCACGCGAACTGTCCAGGAAACCGGGTCACGCTCCAACTGCGTCAGGTGTAGCGCTGGGCGCCCTACCTGATCGTCTTCGGGCGGCTAGCTGTCTCGGTCGTCTGCGCGCCGCCCATACCGTGCGAGCAAGTGCCACACCTTCTTGAGCGATTGCGCGGGGTGGAGTCCTGAACGGGCGGCGACCCCGATGACGTCGGGAGTCAACTCATCCGCGAGGGATGCCGCGAGGGCTGCGTACCGCGGCCCTCGGTACCCGGGGTCAAGCGCATCCGTGTTGACTCTGAAGCCGGGATGGAAGTCGACCTCGGAAAGGCGCGCCGCGGCCGCATGAACGGCCGTTCCTCTGTAACAGGGGTCGAGAACGATCGCTTCGACATCCCTTGCGAAGGTGACGCCCCCGTGGACGTGCGCCTCGACATAGCGATCCAATGGCTCGAGGTCGTCGGACAGCATCCGCTCGACGAGCGCTGGCAGGTCATCCACGCCCCCGATCCGGTCCGGGTCGAACACCGAATCGGGGTAACAGAATGTCGCTCGTGAAGACGCCTCGGGCGCGAGGCGGAGGAACGCTGAGCCGAATCGCGGGGCGGCTCCGTGCATGTCTCCGAGGTCGACCGCCCCGTACACCGGGCGAGCGTCAGCGGGTGTCGTGTCGTAACGGCCGTTGAAGAGGCGGCTTTCCCATCGCCAGCGATCGCCGCCGGGATGAGCCGTGAGACCTCCGTTGGACGTGCCGGTCTCGAACTGAGAGAGGTACCGACCGCTCGAGGCCATGGCGTCGAGAACTGTTGTGCTGCGATAAGGCCAGTCCGGATGGAAATGGAGGAGGACTCTCGTGGCCACGGGGCGAGATTAGCAAGAGCCCGCGTGCGCGCCGCGGGCGGGTCAGGGCAGTCGTCAGGCGGCCGGCGGCGTTCCGCCGGCCGCCGCGGCGTACCGCTCCGCCAGCCGCGCGAACGCCGCCGCCAACTCGGGCGGCTCGACCGCCTCCACATCCGCGTCGAACCGTCCGAGCGACGCCGCGAGCGCGACCCAGGACCACGACCCCGCCGTGTAGCGGCTGCGGTCCGGTCCCAGCGCCTCGACCACACCGTCGCCGGCGAACGGCAGCACGGCGTCGACGGGCAGGTGCAGGATGACTGTTCCTGTGCACGGCCACGCGTCACCCTGGGTCGAGCCCTTGAACCGCCCGGCCACGAACGACGCCGCATCGCCGCCCGGCACCTCGCGCGGCGCGAACGCCAGCCGCGTCGGCGCGCGCGGCGTGATGCGATCGGCGCGGAAGATGCGCCAGTCGTCCACGTCGAGGTCCCACGCCACGAGGTACCAGCGACCGTGCGACGCGACGAGGTGGTGCGGCTCCACCCGGCGCGGCCGCGGCGGCTCGGCATCCGCAGCCCTATCACCGGAACCGCCCGGGCTCGCGTAGTCGAACCGCAGCACCTCGTGCGCGCGGACGGCGCTCGACAGCGCGATGAGCACCTGCGGCGACACGGATGCCGCGGGGCCGTCGCCCGGGCGGGGCGCGGTGGTGAAGGCGATGGCATTCAGGCGCTGGCGCACCCGCGACGGCATCACCTGCCGCACCGTGGTGAGCGCCCTCAGCGCGGCCTCTTCGATGCCGGCGCCGGCTACGGTCGCCGCCTGCAGCGCGACGGCCAGCGCCACGACCTGGTCGTCGTCGAACAGCAGCGGGGGCAGCTCACTGCCGGCATCCAGTCGGTATCCACCGTCGGGGCCCATGGTCGCCTCGATGCGATAGCCCATCTCGCGCAGCCGCTCGATGTCGCGCCGCACCGTGCGGTGAGTGATTTGCAGCCGGTCGGCGAGCACGGCGCCGGGCCAGTCGCGTCTGCTCTGCAGCAGCGACAGCAGTTTCAGCAGCCGGGAGGTTGTCGTCGTCACGCCTTGACTCTAGGGGGAGTGGAGGACCGAATCAGTCCTCTACTGCTGCGAGAGTGGGCGCAGCCGGGACGGACCCGGCGACATCCCTACAGGAGCAGACATGAGCATCACCACGACCACCCACCTGAACTTCCGCGGCGACGCCCGCGCGGCCCTGGAGTTCTACCGCTCCGTGTTCGGCGGCGACCTCTCCATCGCCACCTACGGCGATTTCGGGATGCCGCGCGAAGCCCCCGGCGCCCAGAACGTCGTGTTCGGGCAGCTCGAGAGCGAGAACGGATTCCGGCTCATGGCGTACGACATCCCGGGGGAGGGCGGCGGTTCGGCGGCGAACGCCGGCACGACCCGCCGCGAGAACGGCGTGACCCTCACCGACCAGCCGTTCTTCCTGTCGGTGCGCGGCGACGCGCTCGACGAGGTGCAGGGCTACTGGGACGCGCTCTCGGCCGGCGCGTCGATCGTCGAGCCGCTCGCCGCCTCGGCCTGGAGCCCCGGCTTCGGCATGCTCACGGACCGCTTCGGCGTGACCTGGATCCTCGACGTCGCCGCCTCAGGCAACGGTCGCTGACGCTGCGGGAGGCGCGCGCGTGCGGCGTGCGTGCCTCCCCGCCGTTCAGCGCGCCACGAAGGCGTCCGCGAGAGTACCGTGATGCCCGCTAGGCTCCGTCGACGATGACGGCGCCGAATGCCGAAGAAGGGTTCTTCCGATGACTGAGTCGACGAACGCATCGGCGGGTATCTCCGCCGCGGAGTTCCACCGCGCCCCCGACGTCTCGGACTGGCGTGTCACCGAGACCGGCCCGCACGCCGTCTTCACCGCGACGTCGCTGGCGCAGGCTGCCGAGCTCATCGCCCCGATCGTCGCCGCATCCGAACGCTTCGGCATCCTGCCCGACGTCGACCTGCGGCCCGAAGGGGTCGTCGTGCGCGTACCCGACCGCACGCAACAGGGCATCCCAACGGCCTCCCCGCAGTTCGCGGCCGCGGTGTCGCGCGCCGCTGCCGAACGGGGACTGACCGCCGACCCGTCGCTTGCCCAGTCGGTCGGCATCTACGTGGCACAGCACTCGCAGATCGACGTGCGACCGTTCTTCCTGGCTGCGCTCGGCTACGAGCCGCTCGGCGAGACGGATGCCGTCGACCCGCTGCGCTGCGGCCCGCAGCTGGCCTTCAACCCGATCACCGGCGATGCCCCGGCACGCGGGCGCACGCACTTCGATGTCTTCGTGCCGGCCGATCAGGCGCAGGCGCGGGTGGATGCCGCGCTCGCCGCGGGTGGCCGGCTGGTCGATGACACCCAGGCGCCGGCGTGGTGGTCGCTGGCATCACCCGACAACCACGGCGTCGACATCGCGTCGTGGACCGACACCTCCGCGTGAGCGTCGGTCACTCTGCCAGTGCCTCCCGCAGCAGCTCGATGGCCTTCGGGCCCACTCCGTGAAGCGTCGCGATGTGATCCAGACCCACGCGTCTGACATCGTCCATCGTGCGGATCTGAGCTTGAGCCAGGGCACGGCCTGCGGGCGCGCCGATCTTCGGGAGGTCCATGCGGTGGACCCTATCTCTGACGGCGCCCGTTTCCGACCTGACATTCTCGGCCGTGGCTGAGACGTCGTTGTGGTTCCGACTCACCCCTGTGCGCAGTAGGCTCCGACCCCGAGGGTCGCGCCAGGCGGTCATGTGAGCCGGCCGTCGGCTGGTGACAACGGGAAAGCGCGAACGATGTGGTGTGCAGACGCAGTGACCGTGCGGAAGACCGCGCCGTCATGGGGGTCCGCCGCATGAGCAGGACGGGCGCGCACGACGGACCGGGCGGTCCGAGGCGGAGCGCACCGTGGGTGCCCGTGTCCGCTGCCCTCGGCTGGGTCGGACTGTTTGTGCACAATATGGCCGATTTACCCGGTCAGACGATCGTCAGCCCGGAATCGGTCCTCCCTCTGGCACTGACGGTCGTGCTCGTCGCTGCGTGGTTCACGCGGCTGCGATCCGTCGCGGCGTGGGCCCTGTTGGGGTGGGGTGTGTTGAACCTCCTGGGCGCAATCTTCACCGTGCTGCCCCTGCCGATCCTTCCCTTCGATCCGGCTCAGACACCCGCCCACTACTCGTTCCACGTGCTCTACGGGATCACCCAAGTGCCGCTCGTCGTCACGACCGCGCTCTGGCTCCGGCGTCGGGCATAGCGGTCGTTTCCTCACGCTTGCCTGCGGCCTCGGATCGCCGCAGCCCTCCGTTCAGAGCCGAGTGCACCCCCGCATCCGCTGCGCGAACCGGGGGTGCACTCCCTGATGTCAGTCGAAGACGACGGTCACCTTGTCCGCCGCACCCGGCGTCGCGGCGAGTTCCAGCGCCTCGAGCGTCTGGTCGAAGGGGAAGCGGTGGCTGATGATCTTGGCGTACTTCTCCCAGTTCTCGACGATGTCGTCGGTCACCTCGAAGATCTCGGTCGGGTAGCCCATCGCCCACACGATGTTCAGCTCGGTCTGCAGGATGCCGCCGAAGTCCAGCTCCACCGGCTTCTTGTGCACCGCGACGACGCCGAGCGTCGCGCCGTGCTTGGCGATGCTCGTGACGGTCTGGGGCACGACGGCGACGCCCGCGGCATCCAGGTAGATGTCGGTGGCCGGGCGCACACCGCGCACCCACGGCGTCGCGCCGTCGCCCTGCAGTTCGACCAGACGCGTGCCGACGTCTTCCTTCGACGAGTCGATGACGGCATCCGCACCGATCTCCAGCGCCTTCGCGAGGCGCGAGGGGATCACGTCGACGACCACGATGTGGCTGGCGCCCTTGCGTCGGTAGCCGAGCAGCGCGCCAAGGCCGATGGGTCCGGCGCCGAAGATGACGACCTTGTCGCCCTCCTTCACACCGGTGCGGTTCACGGCGTGCAGGGCCACGGCCATCGGCTCGTTGAGCGCGGCGACCTCCCACGGGACGTGGTTGGGAATGACCTTGAGCTGCACGCCCGCAGCGGCATCGCGCACGACGACGTAGGGGGTGAACCCGCCCTGAGCGCCTCCGGAGCCGAGCAGCCCGTCCGTGAAGCGCATCGTGTCGATGACGACATGGTCGCCGACGGCGAAGCCCTCGACCTCGGCGCCGACCTCGACGACCTCGGCGGCAGGCTCGTGCCCGAGGGGAGTGGCGCCCTGGCGGGGCGGGATACCGCCATAGCTCGCGTACATCGCATCGGAGCCGCAGATGCCGCACGCTCGCATGCGCAGCAGCACATCGCGCGGGCCGACCTCCGGCTTGTCGATCTCGACCCATTCGATCTGGTTCACACCGGTGATCTGGACGGACTTCATGACAGGCCTCCTGCGGCTTCGGGTGGGGGCCGGCAGCTTCTGCGCGGCCACCACCAGGATATCCGAACAGTGTTCGGAAATGTAGAGTGACCGCATGGACGAAGGCAGCCGAAAGAGCGCGCGGAGCCCGGGCCGGCCGCGGCATGCGAGCCGGGAAGAGGTCCGCGCCGTCGCCCTCGCGCTGTTCGAAGAGAAGGGGTACGCCGCGACGTCCCTGGCGGAGATCGCTCGGCGGGTCGGCGTCAGCCGCACCACGCTGTTCTCGTACTTCCCCGCCAAGCGTGACCTCATGTGGGACGAGTTCGACACCCGTGCTGAGCGGATGCGGCAGAGCCTCGCGGCATCCGCCGATCTGCCGCCCATGGAGGTGGTCGTCGCCGCGATCCTCGCGCTCGTGCACTACAGCACCGCCGACCGCGCGTCGTTCACCGTCCGCTGGCGGATCGTGGATGCCGATGACGAACTGCGCGCGGCGGTGGCCCTGCGCACGGCGGAGCTGAGTCGGGAGATCCTCGACGAGGTGCACCGGCGCGCTCCGAACCTCGACCGGGAGCGCACGGGGGATGTGGTCCACGCGCTCATGGCGATCGGTGAGCGCGCCACCTCCGACTGGGCCGCCGCGACCGACGCGGACGAGGGGCTCGATGCGTTCACGGCGAGGCGGCTGCATCCGTTCGTGGAGGCGTTGCGTCCGCTGCTCGGGTGACGCGCCGCCCGCTGCGCGGCAGCAGCGGCTCGATAATGGGCCTATGGAGCCGTGGGAGTTGCGCGAGTGGTACGCGGACTACCTCGATGCCTGCAACCGTCACGACCTGGACGCGATCCGGTCGTTCCTCGACCCGGCGGTGCGGCGGGCGCACCTTCCCGGGGGAGCGGATGCGTGGATCGATGATTTCGCGGACCTCTTCCACGCGTTCCCGGATTGGCGCTGGCGCCGCATCCAGCTCGTGGTCGAAGACGACCGGATTGCAGCCCACGTGCGTGGCAGCGGCACTCATCAGGGCGTCTTTCGAGACATCGCGCCGACGCGTCGTCACGTCAACGTGGCGGAGTTCGCCATCTACCGCGTGGCGAACGGCCGCATCGTCGAGTCCACCGGCAGCGGCGACGCCGAGATACTCGGCCAGCTGCGCGGAGAGTGACCGGCGTGCTTTAATACCTGAAACGTTTTATCTAAAACGTTTCAGGTCTCAAGAAGTGAGTCGTGCGAATGAGTCCCGAGGACCAGCTCCTCCCGCGCGTGAGCCTCGGACGCACCGGCATCCAGGTGTCGCCGCTGTGCATCGGCACGGCAGCGTGGGGAGTGTCCTCTCCGGTGCACGGACTGACGGTGCCGGAGGAAGACGCCATCGCCACCGTGCATGCCGCGCTGCAGTCACCGATCAACTTTCTCGACACCTCCAACAACTACGGTGACGGCGAGAGCGAGCGGCGCATCGGCGCGGCCCTTGCGCAGGCGAACGTGCCGGCCCATTTCGTCGTGCAGACGAAGCTCGACCGTGACCCCGACACCGGCGCGTTCACCGCGGATCGGATGCGGCGGTCGCTCGACGAAAGCCTGGAGCGGCTCGGGCTCGACTCCGTTCCGCTGCTCTACCTGCACGATCCGGAGCACATCACGTTCGCCGAGGCGATGGCGCTGGGAGGGCCCGTGGACACTCTCGCCGCGCTGCGGGACGAGGGCTATGCCGCCCACATCGGCATCGCCGGTGGCCCGGCGCAGCTGCTGCGGCGATTCGTCGAGACGGACGTCTTCGACGCGCTGATCACGCACAATCGATTCACTCTCGTGGACCGCACGGCGGACGAGCTGCTCAGCATCGCATCCGAGGCGGGGCTCGGGGTGATCAACGGCGCTGTCTACGGAGGCGGCATCCTCAGCTCCTGGCCGCGTGTGTCCGACTGGTATCACTACCGCAGCGCGCCCGACGAGGTGCTTCAGGCGATCGACACCATCGGCGCCGCGTGTGCCCGTCACGACGTGCCGCTTATCGCCGCCGCGCTGCAGTTCTCGGCACGCGACCCGCGGATCCACTCCACGATCTGCGGCATGGTCTCCCCAGCGCAGGTGGAGCAGACCGTCGCCCTGCTCGACGTTCCCATCCCCGACGATCTGTGGGATGAGATCGACCGGCTCACTCCCAGCCGAAGCACCTGGATCAATGATTGACGCGCGCATACGGCTCATGGAGAGCCTCGAGCGGGTGGGTGGCCGCAATGCCTGACGTCGGCATCCGCGATGTGGCTGCGCGGGCCGGGCTTTCGGTCGCCACCGTGTCCAACGCGTTGAACAGGCCGGAGCTGGTCTCGCAGCGCGCCGCGCGGCGCGTGCAGCAGGCGATCGACGAACTCGGCTACGTGCCGAACGTCGCCGCGCGGCAGCTGCGCGCCGGTCGCAGCGACGTCATCGGCATGGCCGTCATCAACATCACCAACCCGTTCTTCTCCGAGTCCGTGCTCGGAGCGGAAGAGGTGACCGAGCAGGCCGGCTACTCCATCATCGTCGGCAACAGCTTCGACTCGCGGGATCGTGAGTCCCGGTACCTGGAACTGTTCGACAGGCAGCGTCTCGATGGGGTGCTGCTGGCCCCCGTCAGCGATGACCTGTCCGAGCTGGAGCGCTTCGACAAGCGGGGCGTTCCGATCGTGCTGGTCGACCGCGTCGATCCCACCGGCGTGCGCCTGTCCGTGTCGCTCGACGACGTCATGGGCGGCGCGATGGCCGCCGATCACCTTCTGGCCGGCGGCGCGCGCCACGTGATGTTCGTGGGCGGCCCCTTCCATGTGGCGCAGATGCGCGATCGCCACGACGGCGTGAGTCGTGCCGTCACCCGCGCCGGCGCGCGCTTCAGCCTGATCGAGACCAGCACGCTCAGTGTGCGGCTCGGTCGCGAGATCGGCGACCGGATCGCCGCCATGCCCGCGGGCGAGCGTCCGGACGGCGTCTTCGGCGGCAACGATGAGGTGGCCCTCGGCATCATGCAGAGCCTCATCCATCACGGCATCTCGGTGCCGGATGACGTCGCGATCGTCGGCTATGACGACATCGACTTCTCGGCTGCCGCCATCGTGCCGCTCACCTCGATCAGCCAGCCCAGCCTCGAGATGGGCCGCAGTGCCGCGCGGCTCCTGCTGTCGGCGCTGGCAGACCCGGCTCAGGAGCTCGCATCCGTCAGGTACGAACCCACTTTGATTCAGCGGCGCTCCACCCGCGTGCCCTGAGCATCGCGTCACTGCGGTCGGAGTGCCCCCGGTCACACGCCCGAAGCAAGGAAAGACCCGCGCCGTCGGCGTGGGACATCGTCCATACAGAGGAGAGAAACGCATGAAGTACACCCGACTCGGACGCGCCGGCGCGCAGGTCAGCCGCATCGCGCTGGGCACGATGAACATGGGCCCCGTGATCGGTGAAGAGGAGTCGTTCGCCATCCTCGACGCCGCACGCGAGAGCGGCGTGAACTTCATCGACACCGCGGATGTGTACGGTGGACCGCCCTGGGGGTCGGAGCCGGGCCAGACGGAGGCGCTCGTCGGGCGCTGGATCTCGGCGCGCGGAGTGCGCGACGAGATAGTCCTGGCGACGAAGGTCTACGAAGCGATGGGGGCCGGCCCTAACGATCGCGGGCTCTCATCGCTGCACATCCGCAGAGCGGTGGAGGCATCCCTGCAGCGCCTGCAGACCGACCGGATCGACCTCTACCAGATGCACCACATCGACCGGCGCGTGCCGGTGGACGAAGTGCTCGACGCGTTCACCCGTCTTCGGGACCAGGGGAAGATCCTGTACCTCGGCTCCTCCAACTTCGCCGGCTGGAACATCGCGCAGTACCAGGAGGTCGCGGCCGCCACCCGCCGGGCACCGCTGGTGACGGAGCAGTCGGTGTACAGCCTCGCCAACCGCATGGTCGAACTGGAAGTCGCGCCCGCGGCTGCGGCGTACGGCATGGGCCTGCTGCCGTGGTCGCCGCTGGCCGGAGGTCAGCTGGCCGGCGTCCTTCGCAAAGCGGACACCTCGCGCAGCGACGCTTCACGGCTGGGCGGCCGCCGCGAGCGCGTCGAGCGCTATGAGCGCTTCGCCGACGAGCGGGGAGTCGATCCCGCCGTGCTCGGGATCGCGTGGCTCCTGCACCAGCCCGTCGTCACCGCCCCCATCGTCGGGCCGCGGCGCATGCAGCACCTCACGAGCGCGCTGGCTGCACTCGACGTGCAGCTGGATGCCGCCGACTTGGCTGCCTTGGACGAGATCTGGCCCGGCCCCGGCGGGCAGGCGCCGGAGGCGTATGCCTGGTAGCGCATCAGGATCGCGGCGGGCGTCGGTCAGCGAAGGAGTCAGATGAACGGCCGCACGTCGACGATCGAGGTGAGGCTGACCCCGCCGGTGCCGATGGCATCGGGGATCTGCTGCGCCAGCTCCGCGATAAGGCCGACCCTGGCCTGAACCACGTGCAGGTCGCCTTCCACGGCGTCCGGGTGTGAGAAGGCGACGGCGGCGCGCGCGGCGAGCCGTTCCATCTCGCTCCGGACCTCGGCGGTGCGGTGGCCCGCTCGGGCGGCCCGGCCCACTGAATATGCCCAGTCCAGTTGACGGAAGCCCCACGCGGACGGTTCGGCATCCGCCTCGGGGAGCACCGTCGTGCCCTGCCGCAGCAGGGCGAGTCCGGTGTCGACGACGCCCGCCTCGTGCGGCCATGCCCGACCGAGGTGCTCGTACAGGAAGTGCAGGTGGAAGCTGCACCCGAGGTTCCCGAAGAGCCCCGGGTCCTCGTCCAGCCGGCCCATGCGTCCACCGAGCCAGAGTCCCGTGTTCGGGTCGGCGTGGTCGTCCAGCCAGCCCAGGTAGCGCTCCCGCCAGGCGCGCCGCGTGGCGTCCTCGCCGTCGTCGGTGACGATCCCGATCGCGAGCAGCCCGGCGGCTTCGTGGGAGGTGGGCCACGGCTGGTCCCAGTCCAGCCCGGTCAGGAACGGTGCCGCCGCATCAGCGCGCAGGAGGGGGCGCAGCGCCGCCGGCGCCTCCGGCCTGCGGCCCAGAGCCGCCAGTGTCGTCAGGGCCGTCGCCGCCCGGTGCATCCGACCGTGCGTCGGGTCGGCGTACCAGCCGTCGGCCGTCCGGAAGGACTGCACGGCGCTTGCTGCGCTCTCGGCCTCGGCCCCCGTGGGGCGGTCGCCGAGCGCGATGAGGATGCCGATGGCTGCTGCCGTGCCGTACAGGTCGGCAACCTCTCCGTCGCGACTGCGCGAATAGCCCGCCCCTCTCCGGCTGGCGGCGACCCGATCACGTGCACGCGTGAGGAATGCTTCGAAATCGGGTCGTGCCACGGTGCGGTCGCTTTCTCAGACTGTTCTTGTACCGCATCAGCATGGCACGGGAAGGGGAGGAAGCCCTGTCGCGCGCGCCCGGCGCGGGTGTTCGCTCCCGTCCCCGACGGTTGGGGCGTTGACACCGGGTGCCGGGACGGCACCCGGTGGTCAGCCCGGTTGCTAGCCCGCCCGCACCGCCTCGACGCGAGCCTCGGCATCCGCCGGCGTCCGCGCCGCCCCCGCACCCCGCGTCCGCACCCACACCACAATGACAGCGATGACGATGACCACGGCGGGCAGCATCGTGATCGGGGAGCCCACCCCCGCAGAGCGCTCGTACGCATCGGCGAAATCGACGCGGAACGCAGCGTCGAACAGCAAGTTCAGGGTGTTGAATCCGGCGTGCAGCACGACGGCGATCTCAATGCCGCCGGTGCGCCAGGTGATGAGCGCAACCCCCACGGCGAAGACGAGGTACCAGGCGTTGAGCCACATGTCGGTCGAGAGGTGAGCGATGGCGAACAGCACACTGGAGACGACGATGGCGACGACGAGCCCTGCCCGCGCCCCGCGCGCCCATCCGCCGGCGACGCGGAAGATCAGACCGCGGAACCCGTACTCCTCACCCGCGGCCTGCAGCGGGGTGAGCAGCAGCGTGGCCAGCAGGAACCAGAGTATGTCCGTGTGGCTCCAGGTGGTCTCGGGTAGCGGCGCCCAGTACAGCGCGACGGTGATGACGGTCCAGGCGGGCACGATGACGACCAGCGCCCGCCCGAAGATGTCGAAGCGGAAGCGCGAGAACACAGAGTGCAGCGAGGCACCCTTCACGCCGTAGAACCACCGCTGAATGAGCATGCTCCATGGGGTCAGCAGCGCGACGGCGAACATACCCGCGGCGTGCAGCAGGGGCGTGTACACCACACCGTCGTCCGGGCTGACCGGGCCCTGCACCATGGCGGCGATGACGGGGAAGAGGATGCTGAAGAGGAACATCCCGCCCATCAGCAGCACGATCGCGAGGATGCCGCGACCGATGCGCCGCTGGTCGCCGGCGAGTACGCGGTGGTATTCGACCCCGGGGGCGAGGGTGGTCGTGCGCTGGCTCATGAGTGGCTCTTTCGTCGGGATGGGCGTGTGGGATATACCCGACACCCTGTTCTCACCACCGAGTCAAGCGACGGAGATCCCATGGGTGGGCCGAGCTGCCACTGCCCCCCCCGACCTGCCCTACCGGCGTCATAGTGGCACCAGCATTCACGGCATCCACCCGTGCTGGCTCGCTGGGTGGGACGATGCATTGCGCCCATCCGGCGACACGATCCAAGGTCGAGCTGTCCGTGCTCAATGACGAGAACAGGCATACGTCGTGATCGGTTGCCCCAGCGCTCACCGACACCGTGATCGCGTGCTCTCGCAGGATCAGCGAAGGGTGACCGCACATGAGAAGACAATCGTTCCGAAAGCAAGCCGTGGGGCTCGCGGCCGGGGTCGTGGCAGTGGCGATGGCATTCGCCGGGCCGGTGCCTGCGATCGCCGACGACGCCGGGTCTGCGGATGCGCTCGATCCGCAGCAGTACACCGGTCCACGGCCGCCGGTGATCGACACGATGCGCGGCAACGTGCTCCCGGTCACCGGTTACTACGTCGAGGACGTCACTGTCGGCGATAAGACGCGCACGAGCAAGGTGTACATCCCCGAAGACATGTATCTGCGCGGCTACTTCACAGTCGTGAGCGTTCCGGATGGTTGGGATACCGAGGAGTTCCTCACAGACAGCGGCTGGATCGACATCGCCGACGAACGGAACGAGGGGCTTTTCATCCTCGAGGCTGACCAGGAGTCCGGAGACTGGGGCACGGTGGTCGAGGAGTCGGCGTACATCACCGCGGCGCTGCGTGTGATGGAGGCACGCAGCTTCTATTCGACGCACGGCGTGCACTACATCGCCGGTTACGGTTCGGGCGGCGCGGCGCTGCAGGACTACGTCGCCAACAACCCGCTGTTCGTGGCGAGCGCAGCCTTCATCGGCACCGAAGACCTGGACGACATCGAAGCGATCGGCCAGAAGGTCTACGCGCCGCAGCCGAAATTCTCTGAAGCCCACGCGGATCCGCGATTCGTGTCGGTACCGTACAACGAGGTGCCGGTTCCGGTCTGGTTCGTGAACGAGGATGCCGACGATGTCGCCGAGTCGGTGGCGTATTGGAAGTACGCGAACGACGTCATCGACGAAGCCGTCGACGGCGCGTACGGCCAGACATTCCACCAGAAAGCCGACTCCGACCGCCTCCCGACGGCGTACAGCGAGCGCGTGTCGCAGGTCGCGGTGCGCGAAGATGACCTCGCGGTCGACGATCGAGAGCTCACGCAGCAGATCTCGGAGTTTCTGACCTTCTACACGCGCTACGACAACACGTCGGTCTTCGGCAACGTGCTCGGCGTTCGCCCCGATTACGAAGAGATCGGCGTCGACGTCAAGAACCTGATCGTCACCGAAGACGATGGGCAGGTGTGGAAGCGCCAGTACCTCGTCTACGAGAACGATCAGGCGGCTGAGGCCGGCGGCGGCGCGCCGGTCGTCTACGTGTTCGCGGGCTCGACCCAGCCGTGCACGCTGTTCTTCGATGTCACGCGATGGTGGGAGATCGCCGATGCGTACGGCTTCACGGTCGTCGTGCCCTGCTCCCAATACCAGTCATCGCTCACGGTCGGCTGGAACCAGAACAACACCGCTCTGGAACGCCAGGCAGACGACTACGAGTACATCAAGGAACTGACGGCTGTCATCGATGAGGACTACAACACCGACCCGGGCCGCCGCTTTGCGATCGGCCACTCGAACGGCTCGATGTTCGACCACGGCATGGCGTACCGGATGCCGGAGTACTTCACAGCCATCGCAGGTAACGGTGGCACCTCGAACCCGACTCCGGATGCCGGGAACTCGATCGTGCCGATGTTCCTGAACATGGGCGAGAACGATCTGTGGAACCCCTACCTGTCGGCCCCCGGGAGTGTGCGCGACGTCGTGTCGTACTGGGTCGACCGCAACCACGTCGGGCACGTGGATGCGCCGGACTCGACGCAGACCGGCGTCGGGCAGCTCGAGCGCACGACGCTGCAGCGGTGGGAGAACGCCCAGGGCATCCCGCTCTACATGTATGGCTTCACGGCAGGGCGTGATCACAACGTGTCGGTGGACACGATGTGGGACGTATGGGAGCAGTGGTTCTCGAAGTGGAGCAAGGACGACACCGGCAGGCTCTACTACGACGGCGAGCAGGTGCAGGGCACGGGCCCCGACGCCCCGCGGGTGACGGTCACGCCGCGCACGCTCGGATCGAAGGCGTATCTGTCGGTTTCCGTGCACAACCCGGCGGACGTGCCGGTGACGGTGACGGTCGAGGCTGTGTTCGGCTCCAAGACCTTCACACAGGTCGCGCCGGGTGCGACGGTGTCGGTGTCGCTCAACACCAGGGCGACGTTGCTGCCTGCCGGCCAGCTCACTGTCGTTTCGACGGGCGAGCGCGACGGTGAAACCTTCACCGAACCGCTGACCGTCGAGTACGGTCCGTACGCAGGCTGAACCGGGATCGATCAGCGGATATGACGGCGCGCCCATCGTGGCTTCGGTGGGCGCGCCGTCATGGCGCTGCTTGCGCGCGCCCCCGATAACGTCGGCGAGGGTTTCAGTCGCCCTTGAGCGCGCGCCCCACCAGACCGATGTCCGCCCGCCGCGGCGTGCGGTAGGCCCCGCCCTCGGCGACGTACTCCCCGCCGTGCTTCGTGAGGTGGCGGGCGAACAGCGGGCACACCGGCACCACGGTGACGCCCTGGCGGATGCTGTCGGCGAGCGCCTCGCGCAGCAGCAGCACGCCGAAGCCACGGCCGCCGTACTCCGGATCGACCTCGGTGTGGAAGAAGATGCGCTCCGCGCGCCCCTCCTGCGCCTCGATGAAGTCCGCCCGTCCGGCGACCCGCCCATCGGGGAACCGCGCCGTGAAGCTGCTGATGCGATCGCCGCTGTCGAGCTGCACCGTCGCGCTTTCGCCCGTGCCGGTCGTCGTCTCCTGAGTCATGTCCTTCTCCTTGTCTGTAGCCATGGTCCGAAAGCCGGGGCCGTGAGGCTCAGGCATCCCGACGCTTGAGCAGCACGGCCGCGGCGGTGAACAGGACCACGGCCCAGCCGACGAGAACGAGCCCGCCCTGCCACGGTTCGGTGAGCCAACCCTCGGATGACGGTGGGAGAAGGTCCACCCAGCTCTGCTCGGTGGGGTAGCTGAAGAGGAGGCTGCCGGCGGTCGACGGCAGCAGCGTCGCGACGTTCTCCACCCAGCCCGACGACGCGAAGCCGAGCACGAGGCTCAGCGCGAGCGGCGCCGCCAGCACCAGGCCGACCGCAACCGCGATGCCCCCGGCGGTGTTGCGCAGGAGGGCCCCGATGCCGAACGCGATGAGACCCACCAGCACGAGGTAGCCCGCACCTCCGAGCAGCGCGAGCCAGTACTGCGGGTCGTTGAGGGCCACATCGAAACCGTTGCCCGCGAACAGCCCCACCGAGATGGGAACCGTGATCGCGAACGCGACCGCGCTCACGACGAAGGTCACGACGGCGAGGACGAGCGCTTTGGCGAGCAGCGCCGGCAGGCGCTTCGGCACGGCGGTGAGGGTGGACCGCATCATGCCGGTGCCGTACTCGCCGGCGATCAGGAGCACGCCCAGCACGCTCACGACGAGCGTGCTGACATCGGTGCTGACCATCACGGCGTACACCGCCATGTCCTGGATGGCGTCTTGGGTGGGAACGACCTCGACGCCCTGGAAGCTGAGCGACGCGGACATCTGCGCTCCGAACCCGACCGTGAGCACCACCAGGATCGCGTAGGCCCACCAGGTGGAGCGGATGCTGCGGAACTTGATCCACTCCGCGCGCACCACACCGGTGAAACGCAGATCATGGCCGACGGGGGAGAGGGCGGGGTGCGTGGCGGTGGTGCTCATCGGGTCGCCTCCATGCTGCGGTATTCGACGTCGTCTCGGGTCAGTTCCATGTAGGCCTCTTCGAGAGACCGCGCCACCGGGGTGAGTCCGTAGACCACGATGCCGGCGGCCGCGGCGATCTCGGCGATGCGCGGGGCGGTGAGCCGGGTCACCGACATCAGGTCGTGCTCCAGGGTCATCACGGTCGCACCCTCCGCTTCGAGCAGGCGCGAGAGCCCGACGACCCGCGGCGTGCGCACCTGCACCGAATCGCCCTCGGTGCCCGCGAGGATCTTGCCCACGGGAGCGTCGGCGACGATGCGGCCCCGGCCGAGGATGATGAGGTGGTCGGCCGTCTGCGCCATCTCGCTCATCAGGTGCGAGGAGAGGAAGACGGTGCGGCCCTCCGCCGCGAGGCTTCGCGCGAGCCGGCGCACCCACACCACGCCCTCGGGGTCGAGCCCGTTCACCGGCTCGTCGAGGATCAGCGTCGCCGGGTCTCCCAGCAGCGCTACGGCGAGCCCGAGCCGCTGGCCCATGCCCAGCGAGAACCCGCCCACGCGCTTGCGCGCGACGGAGTCGAGTCCCGTGAGTGCGATCACCTCGTCCACGCGCTTCGACCCGATGCGATGCGTGGCGGCCACCGCGAGCAGATGGTTGCGGGCGCTGCGCCCGGGGTGGACAGCCTTGGCTTCCAGGAGCGCGCCGACTTGCCGAAGCGGGGCACGGTGCCGGGCGTAGGGCATGCCGTTGACCGTCACCGAACCGGATGACGGGCGGTCCAGGCCCATGATCATGCGCATCGTGGTGGACTTGCCTGCCCCGTTCGGCCCGAGGAACCCGGTCACCACCCCGGAACGCACGGTGAAGTCGATGCTGTCGACGGCGGTCTTCGCGCCGTAACGCTTGGTCAGGGAGTGAGCTTCGATCATTGAGATGCTCCAGGTCTTTGTGTGTCGGACGACGCCGTGAAGGGCAAGGGCCCCGCCGGGTTCACCCAGTGGACACCGTGTCGTCGGAACAGGGTCAAGGGCGGACGCGAGCGCCCATGACCGAGTCCGGATCGGCGATCTCGACGTGGTGCCCGTCCAACCTGAGCCGGTACACGACCTCGCGCAGCATGCGCCGCGCCACGTCGTCGATCGAGGAGACCAGGGTGAGGTCGAACACCACGCGGGTTTCTGAGGGCGCGGAATCCACCACCTCGCGGACGATCCGTTCGGCCCCGGCGAATCGGATGCCGCCCTGCAACTCGAACACGCGCGCCGCGCCGGCCCCGCTGCCACGGGTGCGGTTGGCCCGCACGACCGTGCGTGTGGTGGCGGGAACCTCCATCACGTGCAGCCCCATGTCCGACGAGAACTGTTCGAACAGGGAGATCCCGCGCACGCTGTTGCCATGTGCGTCCAGTCGGGGTGAGAAGGTGGCGATGCCCACCTGGCCTGGCAGCGCGCCGATGAGTCCACCGGCGACGCCGCTCTTGGCGGGGATGCCGACCTGCGTCGCCCAGTCGCCGGCGGTGTCGTACATGCCGCACGTCGCCATGACGCTGAGCACCTGCCGAACCACCCGCTCGCCGACCACCTGATCGCCGGTGACGGGATTCACGCCGTGGTTGGCCAGCGTCGCCGCCATCATCGCCAGATCTCGCGTGGTCACGCGTACCGAGCACTGCCGGATGTATCCGTCCACGACGACGGTCGGATCCTCGGTCAAGACGCCGTGGCTTCGCAGCATGTGCGCGATCGCCAGGTTGCGATGCGCGTTCTCCATCTCCGACGCGCACATCGCCTCGTCGACTCCGAGCGGGCGCCCGGCGAAGGCGGAGAGGCCGTCGATGACGCGTGCGACGCGATCGGCCGCCGTCAGCTGCATCGAGCCGACGAGCGAGTGCACCGTGATCGCGCCGGCGTTGATCATCGGGTTGAGGGGGCGCCCCGTGTCGCGCTCCAGGGAGATCTGATTGAACGCCTCGCCCGACGGCTCGACGCCGACTTTCGCGAGCACGGCCTCGAACCCGGCGTCGTCGAGCGCCATCGCGTAGGCGAACGGCTTGGAGATCGACTGGATCGTGAACTCGGTATCGACATCGCCCGCGCCGTAGAGACGACCGTCGGTCGTGGCGAAGACGGCGGCCAGACGGGTGGGATCCGCCGCGGCGAGCTCGGGGATGTAGTCCGCGAGCTGCCCCGACGCATCGGATGCCACGCGGGCGAGTGCCTCGTCGAGGTAGTCGGGGATGATCGATTTCATCAGAACCCGCCCCCGAAGGCACGCGGCGCGGCCGCCCGAACCGCCTGCGCGATCGGCGTCGCGCCCTGATTGAGCTCGAGGATCTGCCGGGAGATCCGGGTCTCGTGCAGCAGCTCAGCGAGGGTGGCGGCGACGTCTTCGCGGGGGATCTCGTCGTGCGGCTGAGCGGGGCCGAGCGCGACTGTGCCGTTCGCGGGGTCATCGACGAGCATCGACGGCCGCAGGATCAGCCAGTCGAGGTCGCTCATGCTGACGGTGACGTCCACGAGCTTCTTCACCGCGAAGTAGAACTCCTCGTCGGCGCTGAGGTTCTCCCCGCGGCCTGCCTCGGGCAGCACCGATACCAGCGCGAAGCGCGGCACCCCGGCGAGTGACGCGGCGTCCAGTGCCGTGACCACGCCTTCGCCGTCGATCGCGACCGTGACGTCGCGGGCGCCGCCGTTCGAGCCGGCGGTGTAGACGACGGCATCCATTCCCTTGAACAGGGATGCCATCGCCTCGGCTTTCATGGAGGCAAGGTCGCCGACGCGCGCGTCGACGCCGCGCGCGGCGAGATCGGCCCGTTGCTCCTCCCGGCGCACGAGGCCCGAGACCTCGTCGCCGCGGTCACGCAGCTCTCGCGCCAGCAGTCCGCCGACGGCTCCGCTGACTCCGATGATGAAAACCTTCATGCACGTGCTCCCTTGTGTCGCGGACGACGTGGGACCCACTCCACACCCTGTACCCGGCACCGGGTCAACAGGGGCGCGGAACGGGGTCAGGAGAGCGGCATCTCGCGCAGCTGCCGGCGGGAGGTGATGCCGAGCTTGCGGAAGATGTTGCGCAGGTGCGCCTCGATCGTGCGCGGGCTGAGGAACAGCTGCGTACCCACCTCCCGTGACGTCGCGCCCGCCGCCACCAGCCGGGCGATGTGCAGCTCCTGCGCGGTGAGGGCATCGGTCGGCTTGGCGGTGCGCTTCTGCGGGTGCTCGCCCGTGGCACGCAGCTCGCGGGCGGCGCGCTCGGCGAACGCCTCGGCGCCCATGGTCGTCAGCATGTCGTGGGCGGTGCGCAGCTGTTCGCGGGCGTCCTGGCGCCGGCCCTCACGGCGCAGCCACTCGCCGTAGACGAGGTGCGTGCGGGCCAGGTGGGCCGCCATGCGGCTGCGCGCGAGGTGGTCGATCGCCTCGCGGTAGTGGTCCTCGGCGTCCGGCCCGGTGGTGGTCATCGCGCGCGAACGGGCGGCCAGTCCGAGGGCCCAGGGGGTGCCGGCGGCGTTCGCTCGTGCGGTGAGCTCTGCGAGTGCTTCGGTCGCGCTCTCGGGCTGGCCGGAACGGCTGGCCGCCTCGATGAGTTCGGAGTAGATGAGGTTGTTGTACTTCAGGCCTTCGGATTCGATGCCCCGTGCCGCGGCGCTCTGTGCCGCCGCGTAGTTGCCCGAACCGTTGTGCAACACCGCCAAGGCGTACCCGGCAATGGTCATCTCGGCGCTGCGCCCGCGGGCGGGGCCCGCCTGGCCGATCATTGAGGTGATCTCCGCGGCCTCTTCGGCATGGCCGCGCCACGCAGCCAGGATGAGGCGCGTGTGAAGGTGGAGTCCGGCCTTGGTGGCCGCTGCGGCCTCGGTCTGCTCGGCCGCCCGGGTGAACTCACCGGAGAGCACGAGCATGACGGACTGGACGAGGAGAGCCGCGGGGAGCGTGGCCAGCGCGCCGGCTTCACGGGCCGACCGCATATGGTGCGCGCCGAGCGTGAAGAAGAGGTCCTCGTCGAAGACCGTCATCGCCGTCCGCGCCGCGAGCCATCCCCAGCGGCGGATGTCTGCGTCGGTCGCCGGGTCACCGCTTACGCCGTCGCAGAATGCGGCCAGCGCCTGCCGCAACTCCGGCACGCCCGCCGCGTACCCCCGGGTGAACGTGGTCACCAGCCCGTCGAGCAGCAGATCCACCGGTCGTGGTGGCCCAGGGGGGACGGGTGCCCTGCGGGCGGCCTCAGCCACGTCCCGCACCGCGGAGCCCATCCCGGGGTCGCCGGTGCTGATCGCGGCGTCGAGTGCGTCGAGGTAGGTTTCGCGTGAGAGCGCCGGATGCAGGCGGGCAAGGCTCTCGGCCGCCTTCAACAGCATCACCGGCCCCTCACCGTCGCGTGTGACGTGGTACGCGATCCGCGCGCGCAGCAGCTCGACGCGGGCCCGCCGCAACGCGTCGAGCGGCCCCGCGGCGGCCATCGCCAGCAGTTCGGATGCCGCTTCGGACGCGCCGGCCTCGTGCTTGGCGTACGCGGCTTCGAGCGCCCGGCCGGCTCGGGTGGCGGGGTCGGGAGTCAGCGCCGCCGCCTGCTGCATGAACGCCGCCGATGCGGCCAGCCCGCCGCGGGCGCGCGCTCGGCCGGCCGACCGCTCCAGCTCCGCGGCGACATGCTCGTCGGTGCCCAGCACCGCCTGCGCGCGGTGCCACGCGCGCCGATCGGGGTCGACGTCGGCGTCGGTGGCCGCCGCCAGCGCCTCATGCGCGCGGCGCACATCGGGGGGCGCCGCGTCGCGGTAGATCGCCGAACGCACGAGTGGATGCCGGAACCTTACCCGGCCGTTGACCTTCAGCAGCCCGGCGGCTTCAGCGGGTCCGAGCGCGTCATCGGCAACCCCCAGCAGCGCCGCCGCGCGGCGCAGCAGCGCCGCATCGCCGGTGGGCTCTGCCGCCGCGGTGAGCAGCAGCAGCCGCGTGTCGACGGGCAGGCTATGGGAGCGACGGCGGAAGCTCTCTTCGAGGCGGCGCGGCACATCCAGGGCGCTCGGCAGCTCGTATCCGCCTGCCAGCTGGGCGGCCGGCGCGCTCAGGGGCAGCTCCAGCAGCGCCAGCGGATTGCCGTATGACTCCGCGATGATCCGCTCGAAGACCCTCTCGTCGAGGGGAGCGGGCAGCGCCGACGTCAGCAGTTCCCGCGCATGCGCCTCGCCGAGACCGTCGAGGCGTACCTCCGGCAAGCCGGCCAGCGCGGCGGGCTCGGCTGCGGCATCCCCTCGCGCCGGGTCACGTACGGCGAACACGAGCGCGATCCGCTCGGCAGACACCCGTCGCGCCACGAACGCGAGCACCTGCGCGGATGCGTCGTCGAGCCACTGCGCGTCGTCGACGAGGCACAGCAGCGGCGCCGCTTCCGCCACCTCGGCCAGCAGGCTGAGCGTCGCGAGCCCCACCAGAAAGCGGTCGGGAGGGTCGCCCGCCTGCTGACCGAACGCCACGGCCAGCGCGCGCTGCTGCGGTTCGGGCAGGGCACTCGCGTGATGCAGCAGCGACGCGCACAACTGGTGCAGACCGGCGAACGCGAACTGCGACTCCGACTCCACGCCGACCGAGACCTCCACACGGAACCCCGTTGATCGCGCGGCGGCGCGGGCGTGCTCGAGCAGCGCCGTCTTTCCGATGCCGGCTTCGCCGCGCACCACGAGCGACCCGCTGCGCCCGGCGCGCGCGCGGGAGAGGAGTGCGTCGACCGCTTCGCGCTCGGCGCGGCGGCCCAAGAGGTGCGCCACTGTCGCTCCGTTCGGGAGTGTCGCCACCGTACTAGGTGATGGTCACCGACGCGAACAACGCCGATCCGGCGTAACCGGCTGCGTATGTAGGGGTGCTCACCGACGCGATGGTGTGGGGGGCGGTGAGAGCCTGACGGGACAGTCCAGAAAGGATCCCCTGATGAGTACACAATCGCCCACATCGATTCCCGGCGCAACCGCCCGAAAGCGCCTCGCGCCGCCGGTGGGCCCGGTCACCCGGGCCCCGGCTGCTCAGCCCGATCCCGACACCCGGTACGCCGGTGCGATCAGCCTGGCGGCCGCGCTCGGCGGCATCCTGCTGGGCATGTCGGCCTCGAGTGCCAACGCCTCGGCGCGAACCGCCGTCCGGCAGAGCGCCACGCGCGCCGCCGGCTTCCAGCGCTAGGAGCATCTCATGGCGTGGAGCACCCGCGAGCTCGCGGACCTGGCGGGCACGACCGTGAACACGATCCGGCACTATCACCGCCTGGGCCTGCTTGACGAGCCCGAACGCCGCTACAACGGCTACAAGCAGTACGGGGTGCACCATCTCGTGCGCCTGCTGCGCATCCGCCGGCTGGCGCAGCTGGGCATCCCGCTCTCGCAGGTGGGCTCGATGGGCGTGGGTGAGAGCGGACCGGACGCGCTGCGGGCGGTGGATGCCGAACTGGCCGCCAACATCGAGCGCCTGCAGCAGGCACGCGCCGATATCGCGGCGATTCTGCGCGACGACGCGCCGGCGGACGCGCCCGCCGGATTCGCGTCGGTCGCGGCGCACCTGTCCGAGGCGGACAGCTCGATCCTCCACATCTACACGCGTTTCTACGACGACGGTGCGCTGGCCGACCTGCGACGGATGGTCGAGGTGGATGCCGCGGCCGCCGCGGTCGGCGCCGAGATCACCGCCCTGACGCCCGATGCCGACGAGGCGACCCGACAGCGGCTCGCCGAACGCCTTGCGCCCACCCTGGCGCAGAACCTCATCGACTACCCGTGGCTCTCCGATCCCGCAGCGCACGTGTCGCGCAGCGCCCGCGCCACGCGCCAGACGTTCATCGAGGCGGTGGGGGAGCTGTACAACTCCGCCCAGATCGATGTGCTCGGCCGCGCCGGCATGCTCGCGCAAGAGCGCCTGCAGGCGGCCGCGGCGACGGGCGACGACGCCGAGGCGCCTGGCCACCCCGACGACTTGACCTTGTCGTGACAACACGGTCTCTACTGGCTCAGCCCCACACCCACCCACAACAGAAAAGGAACGCGTCATGAACCCCGTGCAAGAACTCATCCTCAACCTGCAGGAGCTGGCCACTCAGGTGCCCGACCTGGTCAAGCCCCTGATCGTCGCACTCGCCGCCGCGATCCCCATGGTCGAGGGGGAGGTGGGGGCGGTGATCGGCATGATCGGTGGGATGCACCCGGTCGCCGCGGCAGCGGCCGCGGTTGCGGGCAACTTCCTGACCGTGCTGATCATCGTGCTGCTCACTTCGCAGGCACGCACCGCCGTCGTCAACCGCAGCAGAGCGCGGGTCGGCGCGACCGTGGGCGCTTCGTCGCTGGCCGGTCTCGAGGACGCGGGGGACGCCGCGGTCATCGAGCCGCCGGCATCCGCCAAGCCCGAATCCAAGGGGCGCCAGCGCTTCAAGACGTGGCTCGTGCGCTTCGGCGTGCCGGGGGCGAGCATCCTCGGTCCCCTCGCGATCCCGACCCAGTTCACCTCCGCCATGCTCGTCGCCGCGGGGACCTCGAAGGCGTGGGTGCTGCTCTGGCAGGCGGTCGCTATCGTCCTCTGGACGACGGTGACCACGGTCGGGTTTTGGCTCGCCCTCACCTACGTCGTGGGGGTGTGACGCGGCGATGACTTCGCAATCCGACGGGCCGCTGGATGGCGGAATGGCTTGGAGCGGTAAGCGCCGCCCCTCGGGCCATTCCGCCGCCGGCGACGGACACCCGCTGCCGCCTTATCGCTGGTGGCAGTCCTTCGCGCGCTCCCTCTTTCATCTCCGCCTCATCGATCCCGGCGGCCGGCCCGAGACGTGGTCGGTCGACGTGCGGCACGGGGGAGACGACGACGGCGTGGTGTGGGCCGACCTCTACCGCGACGGGCGCCATGCTGGCCGGTCGCGGCTTCCGGGGGCATTCCCGGTGCCGGGCGGGCGCATCGAGGTCGTGACCAGCGGCTTCGGCCTGCGCCGCGCGCACTACGTCGCGTTCGACGGGTCCGAACGGCAGCTGACCCCCGACCCGGCGTCCGCTGAGGGTCGGCGCGCACGGCTGGATCGGACCGCCCCGGCGCTCAGCCACGCGATCAGCGCCGCCTCGATGATCGTGCTCGTCGTGGCTCTGGCCCTCGCGGTGCCGCAGCTCATCGAGACCGTCACGCAGTTCCCGTTGATCGCGGAGCGGATCGGCACGTTCGCGAGCCCAATCCGCCTGCCGGCATGGCTGAACATCTCGCTCGTCGTGGCAGGCCTGGCGGCCAGCACGGAGCGCGCGCTGCGGCTGCGCTACAACCGCATCCTGGATGGGGGGATGTTCGATGGCGATGAGTAGCCCCAACCCGGCCGGCTCGCGGGCGCCGGCATCGCACACCGTGGCGCCGGGTCACCGCGCGCGGATCGCCACGGGGAACGACATGAACACCCCGCACCCGGGCGACATCACCGCGCGACCGACCTTCTCGGTCGATCTGACGCATCTGGTCACCACCGCGCTCGGTGGCGAGGCGCCGGTCGTCGGCGCCGGCGAGGGCTGATCCGGGCGCTCGACCCTCCCCGACAGCGTCACCGGGCGGTACCTGCGGGAGGTGCTCGCGGGGTCCCGCCGGGGTGGCCCGTAACCTGAACGCATGCCCGACGTGCAGCTCACCGGCCAGCTCATCTGCCGTACCGCCGAAGAGGACGCGCTGGTGCGGGAGCATCTCGCTCGCCACGTCGCCCTCACCCGCGCCGAGCCCGGATGCCTCGCCTTCGACGTCGTCGCGTCAGCTGTCCCGTGGGTGTGGGACGTGGCCGAACGGTTCGCGGACGGGGCGTCGTTCCGCGAACACCAGGCGCGTGTCCATGCCAGTGAGTGGGGTGCTGCCACCGCCGGCATCGAGCGTCGCTACACCGTGCGGGGGCTCGATGCCGGGTCGGCGGCCGGGTCCTGAGTCGGTCGCGACGGCACCGCCCGGGGAGCGGCGGCCTCGAGCGCGGCGACACCGTCCGCGATCACCGCGCGCAAGTCGACGTCGCTCGGTCGCCCTCGCGTGCGTCCTTGCAGCCGGTCGAGCCGCCGTCGGTGCTCGAACCACGCGCGGTGCACCCGGTGCACGGCGTCGTCGTTTCCGGCGCCGACCCAGTCGAGGGCGGGGATGCCGACCGTGACCAGATCCACCTCGATGCCGTCGGGGTCGTCGAGCTGCAACGGGATGCCGTTCGCGCGCGCCCATGCGAACACCGCGAGCGCGATCGGGCGCAGGCCGCTTTCGTCCGCGGCATCCGCACGGCCGATCAGCACCCCGTCGGAGAAGCCGCGTTCCACACCGAACCGCACGATCATGTCGCCGCGCTGCACGCTGAGCCCGCGGACGTCCATCTGCACCGGTCCCCAGAGCGAGCGGACGACGGCGCCCGCGTCGAGCAGGTGTCGCGCGAACGCCGCCGCGGCGGCATCCCTCGGGTCGAGATGCTCGAGGAATCCGGCCAGCGCGTCGAGGTCGGGGTTCGCGTCGTTCATCGTCCGCCCACGCTAGCCACCTTGCGCCGTCGCTGCGAAACGGGCCGCGAGTCGCCGCGAATGCTTCGGCGAGGCGTCGAGCAGGTGAACGCCCACGGCGCCGAGTGACCGGGTGACGCCGCGGCACGCGCGCGGTACGGTTCCGGCATGACCGACTACGTGCGGCCCGACGTTGCGCCGCAGACCTTCACCGACGACGCCGGCACCACCGTCGTCTACGGCAACCGGTGGGAGCAGTCGCCCCCGTCGGACTCCTACTCCGTCGTGAGCAACCGCGAGCGGTTCGCCCCGCTGCACGCCGTCGCGGACGCCCTCATCGCCTGGCTCGCCGAGACCTTCGACGTCGCCGTCGTCGACGACCCTGCGGCATCCGACGACCTGCTGCGCCTGCCCGCATCGGTGACGCGGGCAGTGCGGGTGTCGCCGCGCGACCCGGATGCCGCCGTGCTCACGTTCGTGTTCACCGCCTTTCCCGGTGTGATCCTGCACGCGGGGCTGCTGCACGACTTTCCGTTCCCGGTGTGCGGCTGCGATGCGTGCGATGAGACGTGGGAGCGGGGTGCAGACGAACTGGAGTGGACGGTGCGCACCGTGGTCGAGGGCGGCTTCTCCGAGGGGATCGATCGGCGGCGCGAGCTGTCGGTGTTCTTCTCCCTCGACGAGCCGGGCGTCGCATCGTCTTCGGGATCGGGGCGTGCCGAGGACTATCCCGCCGACCGCCTGCTCGTCGCGGCGCCGCTCTTGCCGCGCGACGAGCTATGGGCGCCGTGGCCGTTTCTCGACGACGAGGGCGCGTTCCCCGCCTGACGCGGTCCTTCGCTCGACGGGGGTGCGGTATACCCCCGGGGTATCATGCCGATACCCCATGGGGTATCGTGAATGTCACATCGGCTGCACCGAGGAAGGCTCCCAATGACCGACTCCATCGCCGCCGCGGCCGTCGCCATTCACGACCCCGAGGCCCAGCGCAAGATCGCCAACCGGCTGCGCCGTGCGCATGGTCAGCTGGCCGCAGTGATCGCCGCCGTCGAGTCCGACGCCTCGTGCCGCGATATCGTGCAGCAGCTCTCGGCCGTGTCGAAGGCGCTCGACCGCGCCGGGTTCCTCGTGATCTCCACCGCGCTCAAGGAGTGCCTGAACGACCCCGACGCCGAGGGCAGCTCGAACCCCGAGGAGCTGGAGAAGCTCTTCCTCTCGCTGGCCTGACCCCGGCGTCAGGCGGTCGCGGCCGCGTGCGCCGCGAGCCGCCGCAGCCCTTCATCGATGCTCACCGACGGCGCCCACGCGAGCGCCCGGCGGGTCTCGCGCTGGTCGAACCAGTGCGCGGTCGACAACTGCTCGGCCAGGAACCGCGTCATGGGCGGCTCGTCCGCTCCGGGCCGCAGCGCCCAGGCGCGCTCGATGAGCGAGCCGGCGGCGCGCGCGAGGCCCGAGGGCACGCTCCACCGCGGCGGGGTGACGCCCGCCGCGAGGCAGATGCCCGCCAGTAGCTCCCCGACCGGCCGCGGCTCGCCGTTCGTGATCACGAACGCGCGGCCGTGCGCCTCGTCGGCACGGTGAAGCGCCGCGACGATGCCGGTGGCGGCGTTGTCGATGTAGGTGGAGTCGATGAGCGCGCGCCCGCCGTCGAGGAGCGGCAGGCGTCCCCGCCGTGCGCGGTCCACGATGCGGCCGACCAGCTGGGTGTCGCCCGGACCCCAGACGAGGTGGGGTCGAACGGCCACGACGCGCATCGCGGGGGAGTCGCGGTCGAGGGCGATCAGCTCGCCCTCGGCCTTGGTCCGCGCGTACTCGCCACGGGCGTGGGCGGGGGATGCCGGTTCGGCGCCGACCCCGGCCAGTGCCATGCCGGCGTGCGCGACTGAGGGGGATGACACCTGCACGAAGCGGGACACCCCGGCGCGCTCTGCGGCATCCAGCAGGGCACGCGTGCCCTCGACGTTGACCTCGTGGAACTCAGCCGGGTCTCCCGCCAGCGACACCTTCGCGGCCAAGTGGACAACGCCCTCGGCGCCGTCGACGAGACGACCGACGGCCTCGGGGTCGGTGATGGAGCCGAGGATGTCGGTGACCCCATCGACGTGACTCGGCCGTCGCTGCAGTGATCGCACCTCGTGCCCGGCGGCGACGAGCTCGGCGGCGACCGCGCGCCCGAGGTATCCGGACGCGCCGGTGATGGCGACGATCACGGCCGGCCCATCCGTCCGCCGGCGAGCGTGCGCTCGGCCCACTGCGACAGTCGCGTGCGGTCGATCTTGGAGTTGTGACGGATGTCGGTGGGCAGTTGCGGCACAGCCAGCACGGCGACGAGCGGCAGGTCTGTCCGCTGCCGGAGGTCCGCCGTCAGCTCAGGCGACGCAAGACCGGGGCGTGCAACGGCGGGAACCGTCTCGACGACGGCGACGGCTTGCCGCAGCCGGTGCGGTCCGATGCCGACGATCGCGGCCCGTCGCACCTCGTCGGAGCACTCGAGCTGCTGTTCGGGCCCGACGGGCGCGACCGGACCGTCGGCGGTGGCCAGGACGTGGGGGAGACGACCCTCGATCCAGAGCCGCCCGTCGGCGTCGAGGTGTCCGACATCGCCGGTGCGGTGCCAGCGCCCGACGGCGGGAGTTTCTAAGACGGCCTGGCGATCGGTCAGCCAGAGCCGGTCGTACGACGTCTTCAGGTGCGGTGCGGACACCACGACCTCGCCGAGCACACCGGGCTCGGCGCTCAGGGCGCCGGTCGCCCGACCATCGGCATCCAGAGCGCTGATCAGCACCTGGTTCACCCCGATCGGCGAGCCGACGCAGACGCCGCGGTCGGCGGCATCCGATACTGCACGGATGCCGTCCAGGGTCACGTCCGTGACGAGCAGGCATTCGGTCATGCCGTAGGGCGTGTGCGGCTCGGCGTTCGGCATGAGCTTGGCAGCGGCCGCCAGCAGCGACTCGCCCACCGGGGCCCCGGTCGAGAGGAACGTGCGCACCTCGGCGAGGGCGCGCCGGTCGTCGTCGGACAGGGCATCGGCCGTCGCGACGACGTTGAGGATGGCCGCCGGCGACAGGAAGACGATCCGTGCGTCGGAGGCGCGCACCGCAGCGGCGACGGCCTTCGCCGTGAGCGTGCGGGGCGCGGACACGTCCATGTCGGGCGTGGCCGACCGGGTGCCGAGAGCCGGGCCGAGGAGGGCGAACGGGGCGAAGCCGGTCACGAGGCCCGTCTCACCGGTCACGCCGAAGTGGGCGGCGAGCACGTCGCGCAGCGCCGAGAGCTGGCGATGCGTGTAGGCGACGCCCTTCGCGGGACCGGTCGACCCGGAGGTGAAGAGGATCGCCGCGCGGTCGTCGGGTGCCGGTTCCGCCGGGAGCGGTGCCCCCGCGCCGAGGGCGGCGATCGACGCGAGATCGTACGAGACGCCGAGCGCCTTCGCCGACGCCTTCGGCAAGCGTGCGACAGAGATGTGGATGCCGGGCCACCCCAGCGCGCGAGCGGCGGCCAGTCCGGGCAGCTCGCCGATGACGACGTCGGGCCAGGCGCCGCGCACGGCGCGGGAGAGTCCGCGCACCCCGAGTCCGGCGTCCGCGACGACCACGACGGCGCCGATCCGCAGACACGCGTAGACCACCGCGGTGAGCGTGGGCCCCGGGGGGACGAGCACCGAGACGCGCTGGCCCTTCTGCACCCCGATGCGCGTGAAGCCGGCGGCCAGGCACCGCACGCGGTCGTCGAGCTGTCGCCAGCTGACCCGGCGTTCGCCGCCGCGGGTGGCCATGTCGATGATGGCGACGTCGTCATCGTCGCGGCGGCCGTCGAGGGCGGCCCACAACGGTGTGAACCCCGCGGGCCTGTCGTCGTCGGCGGGCTCCGGCGCTTCGCCGTCGTCACCGGTCAGGCACGCGGCGTTGTCGCCCAGCCACGTGAGGATGGCGTCGGCATACGGCCGGTCCTCGGCGATCAGGTGGCCGGCGCCTTCGAAGCGGTGGACGTCGGCGTGCGGCATCCGGTCGACGAGGTCGTCGAGGTAGCGGTCGCTGAAGATCGGATCGGCCGGCCCCCACAGCAGCAGCGCCGGCACGTCGAGGTCGGCGACGCCCGCGGCGATGCGCTGCAGCTCGTCGAAGCTCTCGTGGGTGGCATCCACCGGGATGTCCGCGACGAACGCGCCGATGCCCTGCCGGCGGGCGGCGGTGCGGTAGGGCGCGCGGTATGCGTCCTTCACATCCGGTTCGAGCGCGGGGTGGGCGAGCGCCAGGGTCGTGTCGAGGAACGCGGGCGTGGCGACGGTGGATGCCGCGAGCACACCGCGCGTGCCGGCGACCCGCAGCGGGGCGGGGATCGGCTGGCCGGCGGGGTGGTGCACGGCGGTGTTGAGCGCGATGACTCCGGCGAGGCGCTGGGGGTGGTCGACGGCCCAGCCGAGCGAGACCACGCCGCCCCAGTCGTGACCGAGCGTGACGACCGGCCCTTCGAGGTCGAGGGAGTCTGTGAAATCGCCGAGGTCGCGCACGCGCTGCGCGAGAGGACGGGGCGCGTCGGTGCGTGCCGAGAAGCCCATGTCGAGTTGATCCACGGCGATTACGCGCCAGGCCGGCTGCCCCTCTTCTGCGGCACGCAGCGATGCCGACACGAGGCCGCGCCAGAGGTAAGACCAGGTCGGGTTGCCGTGCACGGCGAGGATCGTGCCGGCGACCTCGACGCCGAGGCGCGCGAGCTCGTCGCCGGTGTCGAGGTAGTGCCACTCGTGCGCGGCATCCGCTCGCCGGTCGACGACGAGCCGGGTACGGCTGCAGCGGATGTCGAGACCCGGAAGTCCCTCGAGCGTCTGTGCGATCCCCTCGCTCACCAGGCGAGTTCCATCATGGCGGTGTTGAGCCCCGAGCCGACGCCCATCAGCAGCACCCGGTCGCCCTTTCGCAGGCTCTCCTGCTCTTGCACGAGGGTGATGGGGACGGATGCCGGGCCGATGTTGCCCAGGTGGGGGAACGTCGTCGGCACGAGAGAGCGATCCAGGTTCACCGCCTTCACGATGGCGTCGGTGTGCACCGACGACACCTGGTGTGTGATGTAGAGGTTCATCGACTTCCAGTCCCACTCCGCCGCCGCCTCTTTCCACGCCGACACGACGAGCGCGAGACCGCCCTTGAGGAGTGCCTTCGCGTCGGTGAACATGCCGTCGACGCTGCCGACACACAGGCGGTGGAATTCGGTGGCGGCACGCGTGACGCCGCCGAGGATGCGGTGGCCCGCGGGGTGCTCGTCGGCGCGCCCCAGCACCGCCGCGGCGGACCCCGAACCGAGGGTGAGGGAGGCGAACTCGCTCAGGAAGCCGGCGCGGCCGCTCTCGGACTGCAGGAGTCGCTCGATCGTGTTGACCTGGATCCCATCGGCGTCCTCACCGGCGACCACGATGGCGTAACGGATCTGGCCGGAATCGATCATCGTCGCCGCGAGCGACATGCCGTTGATGAACCCGAGGCAGGCGTTGGCGATGTCGAAGTTGATGGCCGAGCTCGGCAGGTCCAGGCCGTGGTGCAGGGCCACGGCCACGGAAGGCTCGAGGTTCGTGCGCGTGACCGAGGTGTTGATCAGCAGGCCGACCTCGGATGGGCTGACCCCGGCATCCGCGAGCGCTTGCTTACCCGCGGCGATCGTGGCGGCGTCGACGGTTTCGCCCGCCGCCCAGTTGCGCCGCTCGAGCACTCCGGCGACGCGCTTCAGCATTCCGCTGTGGAGCCGGAGGCGCTTGAGCGAGGGCGCGAGACGCTCCTCGATGTCGTCCGAGGTGGTCACCCGGCCGGGGAGAACGCTCGCGACCGAGAGCAACGCGACGTTATCGAAGCGGGCGGTGGCGTTGCCGGGCACTGATCCTCCTTCGGGAGGTCGGTACATACCTCCTCGTAGGTTTTACCTCATTCCGTCTGTGTGTTGCCGGGGGTTGCGCTTCGCTCACCCGCCTGCTTTCGCTTGCCCGCCCCGAGGGCGTAAGCGATGGCAGCGCACGCAGCCACCCCGCGATCGACGAGTGGGCCATGCGCTCATCTTGGCGGACCGGGCGTGCGCGGGGAACCCGCAGCAGAACGGTCGCGCTGGCGGCTCAGCCGACGGCGAGGGCCGCGGACCAGATGTCTTCGTGCGCCTGTACGTAGCGGATCACCGCCTGCCAGTGCTCGCCGTGTCCTTCGGTGAACATCGTCGCCCAGGGCTCGGTGCCGGCGTCGTGCGAGGAGCGCAGCAGGTCGTACATCGCCTCGGTGCGCCGGCTCATCGCCGCGGGGAGGTCGCTCCTCATGCGCGGGTCGGCACCGTATCCGTCGACGAACGCCGCGAGGTCCTGCGCCGACTCCTCCGGGGGGCGACCGGCGTCGTTCAGGGTGAATGCCTGGGCTGCGTAGGCGAGATCCCACAGGCGGGTGCTGGGGGCTGCGGCATCCCAGTCGATGAAGACCCATCGCTCACCGATGATCAGGTTCCACGGCGCGAGATCGTTGTGGCAGACGAGCTCGTCGCCGGGCGAGGGAATCGCCGTCTGCCACACCGCATGCGGCTCCGGGGTGTAAACGGCGCTGGCGTCATGGATGGCGCGCACGAGCGCCCCGACCCGGTGCAGCTCAGCGGGCGAGAGCCGGCCGGCGTCGATCGCGAGCGTGCCCGGGATGAATTCCTGAACCTGTCGCCCCTGGTCGTCGCGGCCCAGGGGAGCGGGGGCATCGACGCCTGCGGCGCGGAGGGTATCGACGTAGCGGACGACGCTCGGCGTGGAGGCCGTCCATGGCTTGCGGACGGTGTCGCCGACCCGCACGACGGCGTCGCTGCTCGCGTTTCCGCCGGCGAGGGCCTGCTCTTCGATCACCTGGCGAGGCTACCGGCTCGGGGACGCTCGCCCGGCGGCATCCGATTGCTGGTCGCTGGCAGTTCGTGCGGGTCGGGGGCGCCGCAGGCCGCAGGAACTGCCACCTGAAGCGGACGGCGCGTCGTTCGGGTGGCAGTTCGTGCGGGTTGGGTCCGCCGCAAGCAGCAGGAACTGCCACCTGAAGCGGGCGGCGCGTCGTTCGGGTGGCAGTTCCGTGCGGGTTGGGTCCGTGCCCAGGCGCCGTCAGCCCCGGCGCCCCACCCCCGCATCGCGTGCGATCACGCGGCCCTGCACCAGTCGCACCACCGCGATGAGCGCGGCGCCGGCGCCGGCCGTGACGGCGACCGCGGTCATCGTCGTCGGGCTGAGCGCGACGAGCTCGAAGAAGTCGCGCGAGATCGGCACGAGGTACATCAGCGCCAGGCCGCCGATCATGGCGGCGACGATCCCCACGGTGACGAGGGTGAGCGGCCGCGCGAGCACAGCGAGGATCCACAGCCCCAGCATGCCGAGCACGAGCGTCGCGCCGGCGCGCACCTCGATCTCGGGGATGCCGCGCGCGGCGAGCACGCGGGTGTAGACGGCGATGCCCGCCGCGACGACGATGCCCGCCGGCACCGCGAACGACAGCGACCGCCGCAGGAACCCTGGGATGTAGCGGCGCGCGTTCGGGATGAGCGCGAGGAAGAACGCCGGGATGCCGATGGTGAGCCCATCGGTGAGCGACAGCTGCCGGGGGAGGAACGGGAAGGGGAGGAAGAGCACCCCGAAGGTGATCGCCAGCACCGTGGCGTATGCCGTCTTCGTGAGGAACAGCATCGACACCCGCTCGATGTTGGCGATCACCTGCCGGCCCTCTGCCACCACCGCTGGCAGGTGCGAGAACTTGCCGTCCAGCAGCACGAGCCGCGCGACGGCCTTGGTGGCGGCGGAGCCGGAGTTCATCGCCACGCCGATGTCGGCCTCTTTGATGGCGAGGGCGTCGTTGACACCGTCGCCGGTCATCGCGACGGTGTGGCCCGCCGCCTTCAGTGCGACCACCATGCGCCGCTTCTGGTCGGGCGTGACCCGGCCGAACACGACGTTCTGCTCGAGCACGCGGGCGAGCTCGTCATCGTCATCGGGCAGTTGACGGGCGTCGAAGCCGTGCGGGGCGTCGAGCCCCACGTCGCGGGCGATGGCGGCGACCGTCTGCGGATTGTCGCCCGAGAGGATGCGCACCGCGACGTCCTGCGCGGCGAAGTAGGACAGGGTCTGTGCGGCATCCGGGCGGATCCGCTCGCGAAAGGTCAGCAGCGCGACGGGCACGGCGTCAGCGGGCACCGTCTCGTCGCCGGTGCGGGTGCCGCGCGCGAGCACGAGGGTGCGGCGTCCGCGCGCCGCCAGCTCCGCGGCCTGCGCCGCCATGCGGCCGACGTCCGAATCGGGCGGAGCCGCGCCGGCGAAGACCATCTCGGGGGCGCCCATCACCCACATGCCGTCGGCGAAGGTGACCGCGCTCCACTTGCGGGCGGAGGAGAACGGCACCTGATCCGACGCCGCCTCCTCCCGCGGCTCGGTGAACGAACCGGCGAGGCTGCGCGCCGTCGCGTTGGCCTCGGGCTGCGCTGCGTACCAGCCGAGCACCGCCTTCCACCCGGGCACCTCGGCCAGAGGATGGGAAGCGTCGAACACCACGTCGCCCTGCGTGAGGGTGCCGGTCTTGTCCAGGCAGATGACGTCGACGCGGGCGAGGCCCTCGACGGCCGCCAGTTCCTGCACCAGCACCTGCTGGCCGGCCAGCCGCACGGCGCCCACCGCGAACGCGATGCTCGTCATCAGCACCAGTCCCAGGGGGATCATGGCGATGATCGCGGCGATCGCGGAGGTCGCCGCCTCACGCCACGCGCCGCTCTGCCACGCCTGCGCCCACCCGCCCCGCGCGACCATCTGCGAGTTCAACACCAGCAGGGCCACGGGGAAGATGATCCACGTCACCCAGGTGAGCACGCGGTCGATCGAGGAACGCAGCTCGGATGCCACGAGCGAGAACCGCTTCGCCTCGTCGGTGAGGGAGTTGGCGAACGAATCCGCGCCGACGCGGTCGACGCGGGCGAGCCCCGCCCCCTCCACGATGACGGATCCCGACAGCGCGCGGTCGCCGGCCGCTTTGTCGACGGGTTCGGATTCTCCGGTGAGGAGCGATTCGTCCACCTGCAGGTCGTGGGCCTCGCTCACCTCGGCATCCGCCGGTATCTGGTCTCCCGCCCGCAGCACGAGCAGGTCGCCCAGCACCACATCGTCGACGGCCACCGTGGTCTCGGCGTCGTCTCGCCGCACCCGGGCGGTCGGCGCGCTGAGCAGGGCCAGCCGGTCCAGCGCCGCCTTGGCGCGGAACTCCTGCACGCTGCCGATCACCGTGTTCGCCAGGGCGCTCAGGCCGAAGAGGGCATCCTGCCAGCGGCCGATCACGAGCAGCAGGGTGAAGCAGCTCAGCACCAGCGCGTTGAACAGGGTCAGCACGTTGGCGCGGATGATGCTCCACGCGCTGCGGCTGGTGTGTTCCCGGTACGCGTTGGTCTGGCCGGCCGCGACGCGCTGCTGCACGTCCTGGGCGGTGAGGCCCCGGTCGCCAGCATCCATAGGGCCTCCGCACGCGAGTCGGTACGCGTTCAGAGTAGGGGCGGGGGCGGTGCGGCGGGAGGGTGGCGCGTGCGACTGGGTGCGCGGATCGTAGACCCGAAGCGGTCGAGACTCAATCGCTGACTGCACCGGTGGGCATGTGCTTGCATGGCCGCAGGCGTCGCCCGTCGGCGGCGCCCCGCAATGAGGCGGCGGAAGGACGAGGAATGTCTGGGTGGATCGGTTCACGAGCGTCGGCGCGGCGCGAGTACTCACTCGGCGCCGCGAATACTCACTCGCGAGCGATTGCGGCGACCCTGACGGTGGTACTGGCCGGGACGCTCGCCGCCTGCGCCGGCGACAGCGGCCCCACCGAGATCCGCTTCCACCTCAGCAAGCCCGAGGCGATCCCGTACTTCCGGGAGCTCATCTCGGAGTACAACTCCTCGCAGGAAGACGTGCGCGTCGTCTTCGACACGTCGTCGAACCTGCAGGCCGGGTTCCTGCGCGGCAACCCGCCCGACCTCGGGCTGCTCAACTACAACATGGAGATGGCGCGCTTCATGGAGCGGGGCGCCCTCAGCGACCTGAGCGACATGCCCGAGGCCGACCGCATCCTCCCCGAGGTGCAGGACCTCGTCGACCAGTACGCGACGTACCCCGGCCGCACCAGCGTGCTGCCGTACTCGGTGATGGCGGCATCCGTCATCTACAACCAGGAGATCTTCGAGCAGCAGGGCCTCGAAGTGCCGCAGACGTGGGACGAGCTGAAGGCGGTCTGCGACCAGCTGCTGGATGCCGGCATCACCCCGTTCTACGCGACCTTCAAAGACCCGTGGACCGTGGGGCAGGGCTGGTTCGACTACACCGTCGGCGGCTCCGTCGACGTGGCGTCCTTCTTCGAGGACATGAACGAGCTCGGAACCGAGGTGGGGCCCGACTCCGAGGTGTCGTTCGAGACGACCCTCGCCGAGCCCGTCGAGCGCATGACGGAGCTGACCTCCGCCTACGTCAACTCGGATGCCGCCAGTCGCGCATACGGCGACGGCAACCTCGCCTTCGCCAACGGTGAGGCGGCGATGTACCTGCAGGGGCCGTGGGCATTCGGCGAGATCGACAAGACCAACGACCAACTGCAGCTGGGCACCTTCCCGCTTCCGATGACCGACGACCCCGACGACCTGCGCGTGCGCGTCAACATCGACCTGGCGGCGTGGATCCCCGAGGCATCCGCCCACAAGGAGGAGGCGCGGGACTTCCTCAGCTACCTGTTCCAGAAGGACGTGATGGACGAGTACAACGCCGCGTTCCTCGGATACGGCACGACCACCGACGCCGCACCAGTGACCGACGAGCGCATCGTCGGCATGAGGGAGTACTACGACTCCGCGCGGTTCTACCAGGGGCCGTCCAAGGCGATCCCGCTCACGATCCCGACCGACAACTACATGCAGGGCATCGTCACCGGAGCGGACCCGCAGCGCATGCTGCGGACGCTGGATGCCGATTGGGCTCGACTGGCGCTGCGCCAGTAGCCCGGGCCGAAAGGGGAGACACATGGCATCCACGACGGTGACGGCGGGAGCACCTCCCGCGGTCAGGGCGCGCGGCCGCAGCGCCGCGAAGGGAAAGGCCCGCCCCCGGCGCAAGGTCGAGGGGGTCTACTACCTCTTCCTGCTGCCGAGCCTGATCCTGTTCACGCTCGCGATCACGCTGCCCGCGGTGATCGGCATCTTCTTCAGCTTCACCAACTCCATCGGCTTCGGGGACTGGGAGTTCATCGGGCTGATCAACTACCTCGCGGTGTTCAGCGACCCGGCGATCCTGCAGAGCTACCTGTTCACGTTCTTCTTCGCCATCACCACTGTGATCGTCGTGAACGTCGTCGCGTTCCTCCTCGCGGTGGGACTCACCTCCCACATCCGGCTGAAGACCGGGCTGCGTGCGGTGTTCGTCATCCCCATGGTGATCTCGGGCATCATCATCGCCTACGTCTTCAACTTCCTCTTCTCCAACTCCCTGCCCGCCCTGGGGGAAGCGTGGGGGATCGGGTGGTTGAGCCAGAGCATCCTCGCCAACCCCGACCTGGCGTGGCTGGCGATCGTGATCGTCGCGGCCTGGCAGGCGATTCCGGGGACCCTGCTCATCTACATCGCGGGCCTGCTCTCCATTCCCGGCGAGGTGTACGAGGCGGCATCCATCGACGGAGCCGGCAAGGGTCAGCAGATGCTGCGCATCACCCTGCCGCTGGTGGCAGGGTACGTCGTCATCAACGTGATCCTGGGGTTCAAGAACTTCCTCAACGCCTACGACATCATCGTGGGTCTCACCAACGGCGGGCCGGGCACCGCCACCCGCAGCATCGCGATGACGATCTTCACCGGATTCTCGGGCGGCGACTACGCCTACCAGATGGCCAACGCGACGCTGTTCTTCCTCATCGCCGTCGTGCTCTCGCTGCTGCAGCTGCGGCTCACCCGCGGAAGGAACGTGTTCTGATGTCCTCCACGCAGATCTCCCTGGCCGTCGAAGACGTCAACGCCGAGCGGGTGCTCGACGGGGACACGCCTCGCAAGAAGCCCGCCGCCCGCCAGCGCGGAGAGCGGTGGAACTGGTCGGGCACCGTCATCCTCATCCTCTGCGCGCTCACGGTGCTCGTGCCGCTGTATGTCACGGTATCGATGGCGTTCAAGACGCAGTCGCAGGCCGTCGACGGCAACGCGTTCTCGCTGCCCGCCCCGTTCAGCATCGACGGCTTCGTCGAGGCGTGGGAGCTGACCGACTTTCCGCGGGCGTTCCTCATCTCGGCGCTCGTGACCGCCTTCACCGTCGCCGGCACGGTGCTGCTGGCGGCGCTGGCGTCGTTCGCGATCTCGCGCAACTGGGACCGGAAGCTGTTCCGGTACTCCTTCTACTACCTGCTCGCGGCCATGTTCCTGCCGTTCCCCGTCGTCGCGCTGCCGCAGATCCAGCTGACGGGGCTCACCGGGCTCGACAACCCGGTGGGGGTGACGATCCTGCACATCATGTTCCAGCTGAGCTTCAGCATTCTGCTCTTCACCGCGTTCCTACGCTCCATTCCCGCGGAGCTCGAGGAGAGTGCCCGAATCGACGGCGCGAGCACGTGGCAGACGTTCTGGCAGCTGATCTTTCCGCTGCTGGCGCCCATGAGCGCCACGGTCGGCATCTTCGCGTTCCTGGCGTCGTGGAACGACTTCATGATGCCGTCGCTCATCATCTCCGACCCCGGGTCGCAGACGCTGCCGGTGGTGCAGAACATCTTCCAGACGCAGTTCAGCAACAACTACAACGTCGCCTTCGCCTCGTACCTCATGGCGATGGCACCGGCGATCATCGTCTACCTGTTCACGCAGCGGTGGGTGATGGAAGGCGTGACGCAGGGAGCGGTCAAGGGCTGAGGATGCCGCGGGCGCGCGTCAGCGCGCCCGCGCGAGCAGCGAGAACTCCGCGATCACGCGCGGGTGGGCCAGGATGCGGAAGTGCCCGCCCGTCTCCAGCTTCACGTTCTTGGCGCCGGGCAGCTCGCTCCCCTCGGGGATATGCGGGTCGAACCGTCCGTAGACCGACACGATGCGGGAGTTGACGGTGGCCTCACGGGCGAGGGCCACGATCGTGGCATCCGCCGGGGAGAAGATGCGCAGCGTCGGCGCGAGCATGAGTCGGGCGTAGCGCGATCCGCCGAACGGCGTCGCGACGGCGAGCATGCTGCGCACTCGGTCGGCGGCGGGGCCGATCATCACCTGCTTGCCGATCAAGCCGCCCTTGCTGTGGCCGACGACGATCACGTCGCGAAGATCCCGATCGTCGAGGTACGCCGTCACCTGCTCGGCCTCCTCCACGACGGGGCGTTCGTTGCGGTGGAGGGTGCCCATCACATGCACCGGATGCCCGCGGTCGTGGATCGCCGCGACGAGCGGCTGCAAGAACTTCCAGGTCTCGTAGATGCCGGGGAGGACGATGACGGGCGTGCGGTCGCCGCTGAGGAACGAGTCGGGATCGGTGCGGTTGAACAGCGCGCGCGTCTGCCAGACACCGGCGTAGGCGTAGTCCCGCATCCACCAGGCGGCGGCCTTCGCAGCGCCGATCACGTTGCCGCCGGCACGCCGAGGTGCGCTTGGATGGCGGACGCGACCGCCTTGGGGGCGGTGTGCTGCGCCACGTGATGGGCGCCGGGGATCATCACCACCGCGGCGTCGCGGGCGGAAGCGGCGAGGCGGCGGCACCAGGACAGCCCCGCGATCGGATCGTGCTCGCCGCGGATGATCAGAAGCGGCACCGCGAGGTCGGCTGCGCGCCGCTCGATGGGGTAGCTCACCATGTGGCGCACTTGCGCGAGGTAGTACGGAATGCCGCAGCGGACGTAGTCGGTGAAGACGAGCGCGTTGGCGATCGGGGACTCGCCGAGGGTGTCCAGCGCCAGCGCGCCGGCCTGGGCGGGGACGGTGCGGTGGCGGTCATCCGAGACGGGGCCGATGACCACGACGTGGGCGACGGATTCGGGGCGCTGGCAGGCCGCTTCGACGACCCACTGGGCGCCCATCGAGTGGCCCACGAGCACCGCCGGGGCGATGCCGAGGGAATCCACGACCGAGGCGAGGCCGGCGGCCATTTCTGCGACGTCGACATCGTGGTCGGGCTTGGGCATGCCGCCGTAGCCCGGCAGGTCGATGGAGAAGACGGCGCCGTCGGCGGCCAGCACGTCGTGCAGCCGCCTCAGATAGCGGTGCGACATTCCGATGCCGTGCACGAGCACAATCGGGGGACGGCGCACCGACGAGGCAGCGCCGCTCGAGAACACCCGGAAATGCAAAGAACCGCGCACAATTCGCTGCTCTGTGCGCGCCGGAAGACCGCCCTGCGTCACGCCGTTCAGTGGGCGGCTTCGTACGCCTCGATCACGGCGGCCGGCACGCGGCCCCGCTCCGAAACGGTGTAACCGTTCGCCTTGGCCCATTCGCGCATCGGACCATAATCGTTCTGGCCGGTGCGGCGGCGCTTGCGCCCGGCGTTGGCGCCGGCCGACGATGCGGCTCGGCTGCCGGAGACACGACGTGCGGCCGACACATAAGGCTCGAGGGCATTGCGCAGCGCCTGGGCATTATCGTCGGTAAGGTCGATCTCATAGGCGATGCCGTCTAGCGAGAAAAGCACGGTCTCGCCCGATCCGACTTCGAGTTCGGTTCCGTCGAGATCGTCGACGAGCTGGTGCACAATTCTGCGGGCCATGCGCAAACCATACTGTCGAGAAGGCCGTTTGCGACAGAGGCCCGCGCGCGCATTCGCGTATTGGTTTTCAGGGGAGGATGCCGACGCGTCGAGCCCGCGTCACAGCAGCGTGACGGGTGGACGCGTCGAGCTTCGACATCGCCGAGGCGAGGTACGACTTCACCGTCCCCTCTTTCAGCCCGAGGGTCGTCGCGATTTCGGCGTTGGTCGAGCCGAGGGCGCAGCAGGCCAGCACGTCGACTTCGCGTGGTGAGAGGGTCGAGTCCACCCGTTCGGCGGGACGCGCGGCGTCGGACGAGAGGGCGGCGAGCCGCTTCTCGAGTTGCGTGAGCCGGTCGCGTAGGGCGGCATCCTGCACCGAGGCGGCGATGCTGCGCAGCTCTGCGTAGCTTTCCCGCAGCTCTTCGCGGGCGGCGGTGGGCAGCTGCGCCGTGGTTTCAGGGGCAGGGGCGAGCGCCAGCCGGCGGCGCACCTCGTCGCGTACCCGCAGCTCGGTCGACAGCGACTCGGCCGCCGCGAACACCGGCCGCGACACGACGTCGCCGACGGGGGAGCGCTGCCAGGAGCCGCAGTAGATGATGCCGCGGGCACGCCCCGAAACCATCACCGGCACCGCCAGGAGCGTGGAGATGCCCTCGCCCAGGATGGCGCGATCGTAATCGTGGGTGATGCTGCGGCTGGTGCGGTAGTCCAGTGCCAGTCGGGGGCGACCCTCCACGAACGAGGCTCCGCCCAGCCCTTTGCTGGCCTGCACGACGAGTCCCTCGATGCTGCGCGTGCGCGTGCCCGCGATGGCGGTCACATGAATGGCGCCGGAGCGTTCCAGACCGCCGAAGACGACGGGAAACCGGGTGCGGCGGGAGAGATCTCCCACGGCGCGTGCGACCAGCTGATCGTCTGTATCGAATCCGGCTTGTGCCGTCACGCACTACCTACTTCCGGGGGTGACGGCGCCCTCGCCGCCTTCGTAGCGTCGACGATATCACGCGGCCGAAGGCAGATCCCGGGCCTTTCGGCTGTCGTGACACCCCTCGCGAAGGGTGGCCCGCACAGGCGCGGTGCTCCCGAGCGGACAGGACGAGTGGCAAGGAGGCCGCACAGATGACCGCACGACCCCACGAGACCGCCCCGCCGGGCGCGATCGATTACGTCGCGGTGGAGGACTCACCGCAATTCCGCAATCTCAAGCGCAGTCAGCGCAGTTTCGTCTTTCCCTTGGCCGTGGCGTTCCTGGTCTGGTACTTCGTGTACGTGCTGTTGTCGTCGTTCGCGACCGACTTCATGAGCCAGCGCGTCTCGGGTGACATCACGGTGGGCCTGCTCTTCGGCCTGGGGCAGTTCGTGACCACCTTCGCGATCACCATGACGTACGTCTGGTACGCCAACCGCAAGCTGGACCCGCAGTCGCGGGCGATCCGTGAGCAGCTGGAGAAGCAGGAGGCGGGGGCATGAACGAGATCTTCGGCGCGATCGACGCCGCGGTGCAAACCGCGGAGAACAACCCCATCCTCAACATCTCGATCTTCGGCGCCTTCGTCGCCGTGACGCTGTTCATCGTCATCCGGGCGAGCCGCAACAACAAGACGGCGGCGGATTACTACGCGGCGGGGCGCTCGTTCACAGGGCCGCAGAACGGGTTCGCCATCTCGGGCGACTACCTGTCGGCGGCATCGTTCCTCGGCATCTGCGGTGCCATCGCCATCAACGGGTACGACGGCTTCCTCTACTCCATCGGCTTCCTGGTGGCCTGGCTCGTCGCCCTGCTGCTGGTGGCGGAACTCATGCGCAACACCGGCAAGTTCACGATGGCCGACGTGCTGTCGTTCCGGCTGAAGCAGGCTCCGGTGCGCATGGCTGCCGCCATCACCACGCTCGCCGTCTGCTTCTTCTACCTCCTGGCCCAGATGGCCGGCGCCGGCGGCCTCGTGTCGCTGTTGCTGGGCATCAACGAGGCGATCGGGCAGTCGGTGGTGGTCGCGGTCGTCGGTGTTCTGATGATCGTCTACGTGCTCATCGGCGGCATGAAGGGCACCACCTGGGTGCAGATCGTCAAGGCGTTCCTGCTCATCGGCGGCGCGCTGGGCATGACCATCTGGGTGCTCGCCGTGCACGGCTTCAGCCTCAACACGCTTCTGGAGGCGGCTGTCGCGGCATCCCCCGCAGGCGAGGACATCCTGGGCCCGGGCCTGCAGTACGGCGCCAACCCGTGGGACTTCATCTCGCTGGCGCTGGCACTGGTGCTCGGCACCGCTGGTCTGCCGCACGTGCTGATGCGCTTCTACACGGTGCCGACAGCCAAGGAGGCTCGTCGCTCGGTGGTGTGGGCGATCTGGCTGATCGGCCTGTTCTACCTGCTGACCCTCGTGCTCGGATACGGCGCGGGCGCGCTGGTCGGTCCGGAGCGCATCGCGGCGGCTCCCGGCGGCGTGAACTCCGCGGCTCCGCTGCTCGCGCTCGAGCTGGGCGGCCCGATCCTGCTCGGTTTCATCTCGGCGGTCGCGTTCGCGACGATCCTCGCGGTCGTCGCCGGGCTCACGATCACCGCGGCGGCCTCGTTCGCGCACGACATCTACGCCAACGTGGTGAAGAAGGGCAAGGTCGCGCCGGACAGCGAAGTGAAGGTCGCCCGTCGCACCGTCGTCGTGATCGGCGTGCTGTCGATCCTCGGTGGCATCGGCGTGCAGGGTCAGAACGTGGCGTTCCTGGTGGCGCTGGCCTTCGCGGTCGCCGCCTCGGCGAACCTGCCGACCATCCTGTACTCGCTGTTCTGGCGCAAGTTCACCACGCGCGGCGCGGTGTGGAGCATGTACGGAGGCCTCGCCGCCGCCGTCATCCTCATCTTCCTGTCCCCGGTGTTCTGGGGCACGGAGACGAGCGTGTTCAAGGGCACCGGCCCCGCGATCTGGCCGCTGAACAACCCCGGCATCGTCTCGATCCCGCTCGGGTTCTTCCTCGGGTGGCTCGGCACGGTGACCTCCAGCAAGAAGGAGGACCCGCGCCTGGCAGCGGAGATGGATGTGCGCTCTCTCACCGGCTTCGGTGCGGAGAAGGCGACCAGCCACTGACGCGAAAGCGTCGGATGAGCGGCCCCGGGCGATGCCCGGGGCCGCTCTGCATGCGGGCGGCCTACTCGCCCGCTGCAGCCTCGAGGTCGAGCAGGTAGCGCTTGACGCCGGGGTGCCCGCCGTACTCGCCGATCGTGCCGTCGGAGCGCACCACCCGGTGCACGGGCACGATCAGCGAGATGGGGGTGCGGGCGCACGCGGATCCGACGGCGCGGTGCGCGTTCGGGTGGCCGGCGCCGAGGGCGACCTCGCCGTACGAGGCCGTCTCGCCGTAGGGGATGCGGCACACCACCTGCAGCGCCTCGCGCACGAATCCCCGGGTGAGACGCCAGTCGATCGCCACGTCGAACGCGCGGCGGCGGCCGGCGAAGTACTCGTCGAGCTCGGCGGCGACCGGGCCGATCGCGGTGGCATCGCGGTCGGGAACGGCGCCGAGCGCGACGGAGAGTTCGGCCAGCCGATCGCCGGGAGCCCCGTCGATCAGCTGGAGGGCGACGAGGCCCTCATCGCTCATCACGATGAGGGCGTCGCCGACCGGTGTCGGGTGCACCGAGTACACGCTGGGGGTCATACGGACATCCTGGCGGCCCGCCCGCGCCTCCGGAGCGGACGTGACCGCATCGGTGGATGGAGCGGCGACTTTCGTCGCGGGGGAGGAAGCGCCGATGGCCCGGCGTGTCCGGCAATACCGCGAAACTCGGGCCCGCGTCCGGGCGCAGCGGCCCGGTCGGCTTAGTCTGGCTCGTGTGTGGCGAGGAGACGGCAGTGCGACGGTGGATGCCGCGGAAGCGGATCGTGCCGCGTCCGTGGCGCCCGGCGATCTCGGCGTGGCCGACCCCGGTGTGGTCGTGACGCACGTCGCCGAGGGTGAGCGTGCGCGGCTGAGGAGTGAAGCGGCGCGTCTGGGCGGGCGATCCAGCCTGCTGCACTACGTCGACGCCGGCGACGCGGGCATCGAGATCACCAAGGCCCACCCGGGAAGCCTGCCGCAGTTCATCACCGGACGCTCCACGCTGCTGTCGAACCTGTTCCGTGACGAGGTGGCCCTCCGCGGTGCCCGCCTCGCCGCCGAGCGCATCACGGCTCGCGACGTCGAACTGCGCACGGCGCGCGGCCTCGACACCGTCAACCTCGCCGTGGGCCTGGCGACCTGGCGTCTGGGCGGGCTCGCCTGCAGCGCCCCGGTGCTGCTGCGGCCGTTGGCGATCCGCCGGCATCACGCCGACTTCGAGCTGAAGCTGCACGGCTCGTTCACGATCAACCCCGAACTGGTGCGGGCCGCCCGCGCGCACTTCGGCATCGAGCTCGATGGTCGTGCCCTGGCCGCCCTCGCGTACGACGGCGGGGTGTTCAAGCCGCAGCCGGTCATCGACCACCTGCGCGCCCTCACCGCGCGCATCCCGACTTTCACCGTGCAGCCGCGTCTCATCGTGTCGACCTTCGCCGACGTGGGCTCGGCGATGGAAACCGACGTCGCCCACCTCGACCACCCGGTGCTGAACGCCCTCGCCGGCCACGCCGGCGACCGTGAGCGCCTCACTGCCGTTCGCGCCGTGCCGCCGATGCTCGGTGCCGACGAGCGCTCGCCGGCCGCCGACACTCTGCTGCTCGACGCTGACGCCGAACAAGAAGGCGTGCTCGCCCGCATCGCGGCAGGGCAGTCCCTCGCCGTGCACACCCTGCCCGGCACCGGCGGCACGCAGACCGTGATCAACGCCGTCGGCGCCCTCGTACAGGAAGGCAAGCGGGTGCTGGTCGTCAGCGCCCGCCGCTCGACCCTCGAGGGCGTGCGGCATCGCCTCGCCGGGATCGGTCTGCCGGGTCTGGCCGTCTCGCCGCGCCAGCTGCACCGCGACCTCGTGCGTGCGATCGCCCGCAACGAGAAGGCCGAGCAGCCGAAGGTCGCCGACATCGACGACGCGCTCGTGCGGCTGCGCAGCGTGCTGCGTGACTACCGCGGAGCGCTGACCACGCGGCATCCCACCCTCGGGGTCTCGCCGCTCGAGGCGTTGCGCACCCTCACGACGCTGGCCGCGCGCGATCCGCAGCCCTCGACCAGCGCACGACTCGACCTCACGACTCTGGTGCGGCTCTCCACCCGACGCGCCGAGGCGGGCACCAAGCTCGCGGCCGCTGCGCGGCTGGGGGAGTTCCGTTTCGGCCCCGACGATTCCCCCTGGTACGGCGTCAGCTTCGCCACCACCGAAGACGCCCGCAGTGCCCACGCCCTCGCCTCGCGGCTGCAGCGCTCCGATGTGCCGGCGCTGCTGGAGCGCGGGTACGAGCTGATCGGGCAGACCCGCATGCGCCCGTTCCAGACGGTCGCCGAGCTCGGCGGCTACCTGCGGCTGCTGCAGGGCATGCGCGACTCGCTCGACCGGTTCAGTCTCACCGTCTTCGAGCGCCCCCTCGCCGAGCTGATCCAGGCGCACGGACCCCGTCGCGAGGCGCCGGAGATGACCGGGGCGAACCGCCGTCGGCTGAAGAACCTGGCGCGCGAGTATGTGCGCCCAGGAATGCATGTGACCGACATGCACGCCGGGTTGCTGCGCGTGCAGCAGCAGCGCGCCGAATGGCAGCGCTACGTCGAGCCGGGCGTGCTGCCGGAGGTTCCGCTGGGGCTCGCCGAGGTGCACGCCGCATGGCAGCGCGTCGACGCCGACCTCGCGGCGCTCGACGCGGTGCTCGGCCGCAGCGCCGCCCACTCGCTCAGCCACATGCCCATCCCGCAGCTGCTGCGGACGCTGGCGAGCCTCGCGGCCAAGTCGGACGTCTTCGACAACCTCGTCGAGCGCGCGACGCTGCGCACCGAACTCGCCGAGCTCGGACTCGAGCCGCTGCTGACCGAGCTGTCGGTGCGGCATGTGCCCGAGGACCAGGTGGGCGCGGAGCTGGAGTTCGCGTGGTGGCAGTCGGCGCTGGAGTACCTGCTGCGCAGCGACCGCGCGCTGCTGGGCGCCAACACGTCGGTCGTGGACCGTCTGGAACGGGACTTCCGGCTGGTCGACGAAGCCCACGCTGCGGCATCCGGCCCGCTTCTCGCGGCGCAGCTGGCGACTCGGTGGAAGATCGCGATCGTCGATGAGTCGGTCGAGGCGGCATCCCTCAAGCAGGCGCTGCGCGAAGGCTCCGCCACCGCAGAAGAGCTCGCCGGCTATGCGCCGACCCTCATGCGAGCCCTCGCCCCGGTGTGGCTGGCATCGCCGTACGAGGTTCCCCAGATCCCGGATTCACCGCAGTTCGACGTGGTGATCGTGGCGGATGCCGCCGCTCTCAGTCTCGCCGAGGCGGCGCCGGCCCTTCGCCGCGCGCGGCAGGTCGTGCTGCTCGGTGACCCCGTGACGCAGAAGCCGACGCCCTTCCGGGTCTCGGCGGCGCTCGCGGGCGCGGTGGAGGACGACGAGCCGCAGATCGACCCAGACGAGCCGAGCGTCTTCGAGCGTCTGGCAGAGCTGCTGCCCGTCGAGACCCTGACGCGCAGCTACCGCGCCGGCGGGGAGGACCTGGCGGAGCTCGTCAACGACGCCTTCTACGGCGGCGAGATCACGTCACTGCCGTGGGCAGGCTCGTACCTCGGGCGCGGCAGCCTGAGCGTGGACTACGTCGAGGGCGGTGTCGGCGCGCCCGACCCGCTCACGGGAGCTGTGGAGAGTCCCGACGCCGAGGTCGCCCGCGTGGTCACGCTCGTCGTCGAGCACGCCGTCAACCGCGGCTCCGAGTCGCTGATGGTCGTCACCGCCAGCGCCCGGCACGCCGAGCGGGTGCGCGCCGCGGTCGAGGCGGCGTTCGCGGGGCGCTCCGACGTCGCCGACTTCCTCTCGCGCGACACCGCCGAGCCCCTCGCGGTGCTCACCCTCGAGGAATCGGTCGCCGAGAGCCGCGACCGCGTCATCTTCTCCCTCGGCTTCGGGCTGACCCGGCACGGCCGCGTGCTGAGCGACTTCGGCGACCTGTCGACACCCGACGGGGAGCGCCTGCTGACGGTCGGCATGACCCGCGCGCGACGGTCGATGGTCATCGTGTCGTCGATCCGTCCGTCGGCCTTCGACGACGGACGCCTCGAATACGGCGCCTCCACACTCATGTCGATCCTCGGCGGCATCGCCGCTCGGTCGCGCGAAGCCCGGCTCGAAGACCTCGCCGACCCGCTCACCCTCGCCCTCGCACGCGAGCTGCGCCGTCTCGGTGTCGCCGTGGACGTCGACTACCGAGGGCTCCTGCCCCTCGTCGCCCAGCACCGGGGCAAGGCCGTCGTCGCCGAAAGCGACCCGGAGACCACGGGGGAGTCGCTGCGGGAGTCGCTGCGCCTGCGCCCACTGATCCTTCGGCGCCTGGGCTGGCACTACGTGCGCGTGCACGCGTTCGACCTGTACAGCGACCCGGCCGGTGTGGCGGCACGCATCGCCGCCATCCTCGGCGTGCAGCCCGAGACCCCGACCGCCGACACCACGACCCAGCCCATCGATGTCATCGAATGAGCGTCAGCACATCCAGCGGGTGCCCGGCGCGCGCCGCGCGAAGCTGACGCCGGCACCCGGCACGAGCGCTGAGCCGGTCCCCGCAGACGGCGACGGCCCGGACCCCGCACCTCCCGCGACGGGGGCTGCGGCATCCGGGCCGAACGACGAGCAGCTGCGCAGGGACGTCCCGCCGCACTACTGAGCCGTGCGGGGACGGCGGCGCGCCCCTAGGGCCGAGTCGACGCGTTCTGCTCGAGCAGGTCGCGGATCTGCATCAGCAGCTCCTGCTCGGTGGGCAGCTTCGCCTCGGGGCCCTGGTCGACGCCGGCCTTGCGGGCCTGACGCTCCTTCCAGCGGTTCATCGGAACGACGAAGACGAAGTACACCACCAGCGCGACCGCGAAGAAGCTGATGACCGCGCTGATGAGATCACCGATCGGGAAGGTGACGTCCTGGCCGTAGATCCCGGTGACGGTCGGGCCCGCGATGCCGTCCGCGTTCTCCTGATAGAACAGGGCGACGATCGGCGTGATGATGCTGCTGACGACTGCGTTCACCAGGGCGGTGAACGCGCCGCCGATGACGACCGCGACGGCCAGATCGATGACGTTGCCGCGCATGATGAAATCTTTGAAGCCCTTGATCAAGAGGACTCCCTTCGTCTCGCCGGCCACGCCGGTCAGGAACCCGCCGAGGCGGGGGAGGCGGATGCCCCTGAAGACGATGATGACGAAGAAGAGGTCGTCGCGGTAGACGATGAGCTGGAGGCGGCATCCTTCTTCGTGTCGCTCTTGCCGCTGCCGGCGCCGCCGGCGGCGGCCCGGGAGTCGGTGCGGTAGAAGCCGGAACCGTTGAAGGTGACGCCGATCTGGCCGTACTCCTTGCGCAGGGTGCCGCCGCACTCGGGGCACTCGGTCAGCGAAGGCTCGGTGAAGGACTGGACGGCGTCGAAGCGGTGGCCGCACTGCTTGCAGGCGTACGCGTACGTGGGCATGGTGTTGCTTTCTTGGGGGGATCACTGCCGGTCGTGCGCGAGCACGAGGGTCTGGGTGGGGGTGATGACGCCGGTCACCGGCTGGTCGTGGACGTCGCGCGGGACCTCGTCGAGCACCTCCGCGTCGAACACCACGGCGTACACCGGCGGGCAGCGCTCCATCGACCCGATCGTCTTGTCGAAGTATCCGCGCCCCCAGCCCAGGCGCATGCCGGAGCGGTCTACCGCGGCGGCCGGGATGATGAGCAGGTCCACGTCGTTGACGGCGATGGGGCCGAGCAGCTCGCCGACGGGCTCGGGCAGGCCGAAAAGACCGTCGGTGACGTCGCCGCCGGGCGTGGCCACCGCCCAGTCGAGCAGTCCGTCGGTGCGGGTGACGGGGAGGAGCACCCGGATGCCGCGCTGCACCGCTTCGTTCACGAACGAGCGGGTGCCCGGTTCGGTCGGGGTGGAGAGGAAGCACGACAGCGAGCGGGCGCCGGTGCGGGCCACCAGGGCGTCGAGCTGGGCGCGCACCCCTTCTTCAGCCGTCTCACGAGCCTGGTCGCTGGCTTGCTGCCGGCGTTCGCGCAGCTCCGCGCGCAGGGCGCGTTTCGCGTCATCTATGCCGTCGGACATGGACTCGATTCTAGGCGGCACCAGGGCATGTCCCGGCGCATTGGGCGTCACCGATACACTGGCGACATGCCTCAGCCCTTCAAAGCCGTCATTCCCGCGGCCGGACTCGGTACCCGGTTCCTGCCCGCCACCAAGGCGATGCCCAAAGAGATGCTGCCCGTGGTGGACAAGCCCGCGATCCAGTACGTGGTGGAAGAAGCGACCCAGGCCGGCATCCAGGATGTGCTGATCATCATCGGGCGCAACAAGAACAACATCGCCAACCACTTCGACCAGATGCCGGAGCTCGAAGAGCGCCTGCGCGCGAAGGGCGACACCGAGAAGCTGAAGAAGGTGGAGGAGTCCACCGACCTCGCCGACATCCACATGGTGCGCCAGGGCGACCCCAAGGGACTGGGCCACGCCGTGCTGCGCGCGCGTCGCCACGTGGGGGAGCACCCCTTCGCGGTGCTGCTCGGTGACGACCTCATCGACGAGCGCGATCCTCTTCTCACCCGCATGATGGAGGAGCACGAGCGCACCGGCGCCGCCATCGTGGCGCTCATGGAGGTGGAGCCGTCGCACGTGCACATGTACGGTGTCGCGGCGATCGAGCCGACGGACGACGACGACATCGTGCGGGTCACCGGCCTCGTCGAGAAGCCGAAGGCGGAGGATGCCCCCTCGAACTACGCCGTCATCGGCCGCTATGTGCTCGCCCCGAGCGTCTTCGACATCCTCGAGCACACCCAGCCGGGCAAGGGCGGCGAGATCCAGCTGACCGACGCGCTGCAGGAGCTCGCAACGGACCCGGAGGGCCCCGGCGTGCGGGGTGTCGTCTTCCGTGGGCGCCGGTACGACACCGGCGATAGGGTGGACTACATCAAGGCCATCGTGCAGCTGGCGAGCGACCGGGACGACCTCGGTCCGGAGCTGCGTCCCTGGCTCAAGGACTTCGCGGCCAAGCTCTGACGCCGCGCCGAGGGGGGATGCGTGGAACTGTCGCCTCGCGAACACGGTCCCATTTCGATCAGGATCGTTCGGCCGCGCGATGCGCGGACCCTGCAGAACGAGCTCATGCAGAACCGCGCCTGGCTGCGGCCCTGGGAGGCGACGAGTCCTGACGGGCCGACGTCCTTCGACATGCGACTGGGCGTCAAGCGTCTTCTGCAGCAGTATCGCGACGGGCTCGGCGTGCCCTTCGTCATGGAGCACGCGGGCGAGGTCGCCGGGCAGCTGAACGTGTGGGGGATCGCCCGCGGCTCGCTCGCGTCGGCCACCATCGGGTACTGGGTGAGCAAGCGGTTCGCGGGACGCAACATCACGCCCACCGCCGTGGCGATGGCGACCGACGTGTGCTTCTTCGAGCTCGGGCTTCACCGCATGGAGATCTGCATCCGGCCCGAGAACGCGGCGAGCCTGCGCGTGGTCGAGAAGCTGGGGTTCCGGTACGAGGGGCTACGGCGGCGGTTCATCCACATCGACGGCGACTGGCGTGATCACTACGCGTTCGCGCTGGTGCGCGAAGAGGTGCCCGAGGGTGTGCTCCGGCGCTGGGTCAACGGTGCTGCGCCGCAGGATGCGGCGGTCATCCCGCCCGCGGACCGCATTTCCGGCTGAACTTCACCTTCTTGTTGAAGGACAGAGTCCGACACGCGCGCGGATGCGCGGGTTCGCGGGGCCCGGGTCGCATACCGTGGTCGGCATGGGTGGGCAGGTACTGGGCGGCGGCGTGATCGTCGCCGTCGCGGTGGGGCTGTGGTTGGTGTATCTGCTGCCGTCGTGGCACAGCCGCCATCAGTACGAGGCCGCGGAACGCAACGCGCTGCGCCTCGGCCGGGCGATGCGCGTGCTGGCCGAGACGAGCGAGGCGCCCGAAGAGGTGCGGCTCGAGCTGAACGCCCGCACCGCCCTCGCCCAGCAGCGACTCGCCAAGCGCGTCGAGGCGGAGCGCGCCAGCGCCTCACTGGAGATGGCGCGCGCCGAGCTCGCCCTCGCCCGTGAGAAAGCGCGCGTCGACGCCGCCACCGCCAAGGAACTCTCCCGCCTCGAAGCCGACGTCGCGCGCGAGCAGGCGCAGGCGGCCGCCGAGCAGGCACGCGCCGAGGCCGAGGCTGCCCGCGAGCGTGCCCGCGCCGAGGCCGAGACCGCTCGCGCCGATGCGGCCGCGGCCCGCGAGCGCGCCCGCGCCCAGGCCGCCGCAGCCCGCGCACTGCCGGCCGCCCGGCGCGCGCGTGCGCGTCGCCGCGCGCGGCTCGTGACCACGATCATCGGCTTCGCCGGGCTGCTGGTCGCCGGATGGGGCGCCGTCGAACTGGTCCTGTGGGGCGCTCAGACGCTGCTGTGGGTCGGGGGAGCGGTGGTCGCCGCCTCGGGACTGCTGCTGCACCGCATGGCGCGCGTGCGTTCGCGTGGAGTGGCGGCCGCCGCGGTGGCGCCGGAAGTGCGTCAGGTCGCCACGGCGCACATGCAGGACGTCTCGCTCGTCGACGAACGCGCCTGGACGCCGCGTGAGCTGCCCCGGCCGCTCACGGCATCCACCGGCTCGCGTGCCGCGGTCGCCCTGGATGCCGCTGCCGCGCACGAGGCGCTGCGTCAGGCGGCTCTGGAGGAGTCGATGCGGGAGCGCGCCGAGCGCGCCGCCCCGCCGTCGATCGTCGCCGCCCGCGCCGCGCGCACCTTCACCGGCACCGCGGCGTCCGCCGACGCCGACATCGAGGCGCACGTGCGGGATCTGCTGCTCCGCCGCGCGTCGGGGCAGTAGGCCGCGCGGCTCACTCGCCCCGGGCGAGCACAACTCCGCAAGAACCGGGCGAGACAGCCGCCGACGGGCCGTTCAGGCTTCGTGGCGGCGATTCTTGCGGAGTTGTGCACGGGGGTGGGGTGCAACCGGGCCGAGGCCGCTGGGGCCGGGGCCCAGGGCGCCGAATCTCGAGGAGTCACGGCACCGGTCCGCGGGTCGCCGGCGTGCGGACCGGCCCGGCGGCCGTGATAGTCTTTCTGAGGTTCACGGGCCTGTGGCGCAGTTGGTAGCGCGCTTCGTTCGCAATGAAGAGGTCAGGGGTTCGAATCCCCTCAGGTCCACCGAAAAAAGCCCCCGTCACCGGGGGCTTTTTCACGTCCTGGATGCCGCGGCGTCAGGGCCGCGCGGCGAGGATCTCGGCGTTCAGCGCCTGCTGCCACTCCCGCAGCTGCCACATCGGGTGGTGCGGTGCCGCGTTCGAGCACAGCACCACGCCCCACACGCCGTGGTCGAGGGCCGTGCGCACGCCGTGCTCGGCGAGGGCGCGGCCGACATCGCCCTCCTCGAAGCCGCCGCGCAGCGGGGTGTAGCCGACCCACCCCTCGCCGACGATCGCAGGCACCGACCGCCACCGAGCCCACGCGGCGATCGCAATCACCCGGGAAGCGATCTCGCGGCTCATCACCTCGGCATACGGCGGGTAGTGCTCCTCGAGCCAGTCGTCCCACGCTGCGGCATCGACCCAGTCGTAGCCGTAGACCATCTGGTCGGTGATGACCGTGGCCTGCAGCTTCCAGTCCGCCGGCCGGCCGTAGTCGCTCGGCGAGGGCGCGTCGGCGCGCAGGAGCGAACGCAGCACGGCGTTGGGGAATCCTGCCGTGCCTTCCGAGCGGATGTCGATCCGCTGCTGCAGCGCGTCGAGCACCCCGTAGGAGTAGACGTGGCACTGGGCCGCTCCGAGCGCCTCGGGCACGCGGTGCATCGCCAGGTGCGGCGGCTTGCCGTAGCTGGCGGTGACGAAGAGGTCGGGATTCTCCGCCCGCAGGCGGGCCACGGCCGCGGCGCCGTCGGCGGCGATGTCGGGGAGGACCGAGAAATCGACCTCGTTGTGCAGCTCGACGAGGGCGATGCGCTCGCGGTGGCCGTGCGCGGTCAGCCATGAGAGCATGCGTCCCCAGGCGGATGCCAGCACGTCGTATCGCTCCGCCAGCGGCACGGCGTCGATCGCCTCGAACCAGCGCGGGGATGCCGCGAACGCCGGCGACTGCTGGTACTCCCAGCTGGCGAGGATCACGACCATGTCGTGGCGCGCGGCGGCTTCGAAGAGGGCCAGCAGGTGCGCCCGCAGGTCGAGCCGGTAGCCGCCGGGAGTGTCGTACCAGCGGGTGCGCTGGCCGTAGTAGCCCCCGGTGGCAGCAGCCCCGAGACCCTCGATCTCGAGGTCCTCGGCGAGCTCCTCCAGCCCCAGCCCACCGAAGAGCAGCAGGGGCGCCGCGCAGATGCGGATGGCGTTGTACCCGAGGGATGCCGCATCGGCCACGGCGCCCTCGAGGTCGGCGTACGGCTGCCCGGGACCGGCCTGGGTGTACCAGGAGAAGTCCCACAGGGTGATGGTCAGCCGCTGCGGCAGATGGGCGGGGATCTCGGCGGTGAGGGAGCTCTCGTCCACGGCAGTGGCGGCGGAGCCGAGGTAGCGCTCGGTCATGCTTCGATCCTTCCTGATGCGGCGGCCCGGCCGTGCCGGGCGAGGTCGCGCAGCCGGCCCGCGGTGGCGCGGCGGGCGGCGGCGGTGTCGACGTCGAAGACGAGGAGCTCCGGCAGCGACGTCGCGAAGTAGTCCACGGCATCCTTGGCCGCTTCGAGCTCTGCCGCCCGCTGCTCCAGGCGCACCCACACCTTTTCGGCCGCGTCGTGCTCGCCCAGGCGCAGGTGCGCCGTGCCGATCCAGTGATCCGCCTCGTCGGCAGGTCGTGGCGCGACCGCCAGCGGGGTGCCGCTGCGCGCATCGGCCCAGGCCCGCCGCGCGCCCGCCGCGTCGCCGAGGGCCGCGAGGGCGTCACCCAGCAGCACGAGCCGTTCAGCCTGCGGCACGGCGGGGTGGCGGCCCTCGCCGAGGGATGCCGGAGGCACGAGCCCGTCCGACAGCAGCGCCGCCGCGGCCTGCGCGTCTCCCGCGGCGAGCAGGCGCCGGGCGCGCACGCACGAGGCGCGGTCGAAGGCGGCGATCACGCGGCCCTCACCGCCCTCGAAGGGCCGGAAGACCCGCCCGGTGAGCAGGTTCCAGGCCTCGTCGACGCGCTCGGTGTCGAGCAGCAGCGTCGCGTGCACGAGAGCGAGGTCGTCACGCTCGTGCAGCTGGTCGGGGTGCTCCTCGAGCAGCGCGAGGCGCTCGGCGGGGGTGAGACCGCGCACCTGGGCCAGCAGGTCGCGCTCGAAGACGAGGCGCGCGTCGACGGCGAGGTCGAGGGCATGGGCGTACGCGGCATCCGCCTCCGTGGGGGAGCCGCCGGTCTGCATGATCGCCAGTGCAAGGTTGCGCCACGCGACGGTGTCGGCCGTGCCGGCGGCGGTGGCGGCGCGCAGGTCTCCGAGCGCGTCGTCGGCGCGGCCGGCGTCGAGCAGCCACATGCCGCGCAGGGCGCGGGCGACGGCGTGCTCGGGCTCGGCGGCGATCGCGGCGGAGAGGGCGTCGAACTGGTCGAGGCCTGCGGGGAACGCCCGGGTGGGGGCGCTTGCCGCGGCCGCCGCCCGCTCGTCCGCCGCGGCGGCCTCGTCGCCTGCGGCGGCGGACCACACCGCCCGCAGCAGGTGGCGCATCGGCTCGGCGTTGCCGAACGCCGCCGGTGCCGGGGCGGCAGGCTGTGCCGTGGCCGCGAGGGCCTCGGTGTAGGCGCCGGCGCGCGCGAACTCGGCGGCGACGTCGAGCGCGGTGCGGGGGTCCACGGCGATGCGGTCGCCGGCGAGGGCCCGGGTCGCGGCGTCGAGCGGATCGGCGTCGGAGAGGTGCGAGAGCGCGGCGGCCGCTTCGTCGTGGCGGCCCAGCCCGCGCAGGGCGAGCACCCGCAGGCGGGCGGCCTCGGGCACATGCGGGATGCTGCGTGCGAGCTCCAGGGCGTCGTCCGCCCGTCCGGCGCGCAGGGCCAGCCGCGCCCGCGCGAGGGTCGCCGGCACGCGCCACCCATCCAGCCACCCGGCGGTCGCGAAGGCATCGTCGGCGGCCTGCCGTTCGCCGCGGCGCTCGAGCACCAGGCCGAGCAGGTAGTGCGCCTCACCGTCGCGCGGGTTGAGGTTGCGGCGGGTCAGGCGCGCCACGGCGGTGTTGAGCAGGGCGTGCGCGGCCTCATAGCGGCCTCGCGCGAGGTACCAGGCCGCGAGCGCGGTCGCGGCGCGGGTGTCGCCCGAGTCCCTGCGCAGCGCCTCCTCGAGATACGGCACGGCTGACCGGGAGGGATGCCGGTACTGCAGCAGGTGCTGCGCGGTGAGGTTCAGCTCGTCGGTGGATGCCAGGGCCTCGGCGGCATCCGGCGCTTCGGCGACCCAGGGCTCGGGTGCGGTCTGGTCGCGGCGGGTCCAGGTGACCAGCTCCCGGCCGTCGGCGTCGCGCACGCGGATGGCGCGTACCTCGTGCTCGGGAACGGAGACCTCCCGCACGGTCGGGGCGCCGGGTCCGAGGGTGCAGGTCCACCGCGCCATGCCGCCTGTCGCTGTCTCCACCGTGACGACGGCGTCGGGAACGACCCGGGTGGCGATGACCCCGACGCGAGCGCCGTCGGGGTGCGGGGCGAGCGAGACCGCGGCATCCGTCGTCGCCTGCCGTGCCGGACCGATGGCGTGGATCGGGAACCAGAACTGCGAGAAGGTCTTCGTCTCACCGGGGGCGAGCCACGAGAAGTCGGGCTGGTTGTCGGTGTAGACCCCGGCCATGAGCTCGACATAGGGGCCGTCGTCATCGGTGAGCTGAGCGTCCCACGCGCGGCCGATGGGCCCGTCGCCCCACGTCCACTGCTTCTTGCCGGGCGAGATCGCGCGGTCGGCCCAGTGCACGAATCCGGCGTCGGCGGCGTGGTCGTAGCCGCCGAAGAACGAATCCGCGGTGTCGGTGATCATGTACGACGTCGGCACCGGGATGTTGCTGTAGATGTCGATGCGGTCGGCGTCGGGGCGCTCGGCGGCCAGGGCGGGGTAGTCCACGCCGTAGTACGGGCGGTCCGCGCGGGGGAAGGCGGTGATGGCGCGGCGGGCATGGTCGGCGACGTAGGCGACGTCGTCGGGGAAGAACGACTGGTACTGCTCGTGCGAGCGCGCGGCGACGTTGGCCCACCACAGGAACGTCTGCGGCACGTCGGTGCGGTTGTGGAGCCTTGCCTCGAGCTCGATGAGCGAGGACTCCGGCCGCAGGCGGATGCCGTGGACGCCGCGCATCCGCTGCAGCGGATCGAGGTCGCTGTGCCAGACGACGACGGCGCCGTCATCCTCGCGCTCGATGCGGCTGTCGACGGGCAGGTAGGTCGCCGGCCGGTGGTGCTGGGGCCAGTTGAACTCGACCCCACCCGAGATCCAGGGGCCGGCGAGGGCCACGAGGGCGGGCTTGATCACGTTGTTGCGGTAGAAGAAGTCGTACCCGGCGACCTTGTCGTAGCCGATGTGGATGCGTCCGCCGAGCTCGGGAAGCAGCATGAGCCGCACCGACGCGTTCTCGAGGTGGATCGCCTGCCACTGGCGCGGGTGCTTCTCGTGCGCGATGTGGTCGGTCATGGGCAGCGGGTAGACGCGTCCGCTGGAACCCTGGTAGACGCGGCGGTCGAGGAACAGCGGGTAGCGGTCGGGCTCGCCGGCCTCATAGGTGTCGATCTGCACCGGCTCGCTCCAGCACGCCACGCCTCCGCCGTCGAGGATGAGCTGCTGGTCGGCGGGGGCTGCGGGGAGCTGGATACGGCTCGGGGCGTCTTCGTCTCGGGTCACCCTGCCGAATCTAGGGTCCCGTCGGGCGCCCCGCCATGGCGGATTGATCGGTGCGGATGGACGATCCGACGATTGCGCATGCCAGGATGAAGGAATGGAGCGCCGCGACGGATTCGATCACCAGCGCATGAGCGTCGTGCCGTATCCCCTGGTGGATGCCGCGCTCAGCCGACCCGCCACCCGGCGCATCGTCGTCACCGACGCCGGTCACTTTCCGCAGGCGAACGGCCATGCCCGGCATCGGCCCGCGGGCGCTCCGGAGACCATCGTCATCGTGTGCGTCGCCGGCAAGGGCTGGATCGACATCGGCGGCGTCCACACGCGCATCGGCAGCTCCACGGCGCTCGTGATCCCGAACGGGGTGCCGCACTCGTATGGCGCCGACGCAGAGGACCCCTGGACGATCTGGTGGTGTCACCTGCGCGGGACAGACGTTCCCGAGCTGCTCGAGGCCGCCGGGGTCAGCGCCGCGAAGGTGACGATGTCGCTGCGGGCCGTCGACCGTGCCACGGCGCTGCTGGACGAGATCGCCACGTCGCTCGAGCGCGACACCACTCCCGCCCGGCTGCTCGCGGCATCCGGCATGGCCTGGCGCCTTCTCACGCAGCTGGCCGTCGACCGTGCGCTGCCCGAGGACGGCACCCCGCTCGAGCGCGCCATCCGCTACCTCGAGGAGCGGGTCGACGGCCGCGTGCAGGTGCCTGATCTGGCGGCGATGGTGGGGGTGTCGACGTCGCACTTGGCGGCGCTGTTCCGGGAGGCCACCGGCGGGGGAGTGCTGGCCTACCACCTGGCGCAGAAGATGGCGCGCGCGCGGCGGCTGCTCGACACCACGCACCTGCCGGTGGCCGAGGTCGGCCGCGCCGTCGGGATGGATGACCCGTTCTACTTCTCCCGGCAGTTCCGCCGCACGCACGGAATGAGCCCTTCCACGTACCGAAGCACGCGGAAGGGCTGATCCGGCCCGGGCCTCAGCCCTTGGTGGCGCCGGCGGTGAGGTCGGCGCGCCAGAACCGCTGCAGGGCGACCATCAGCGCGACCAGCAGGATCGCCGACACGGCGGAGCCGGTGACCACGAGCTGGTAGAACATGGGGTCGCGCTGGGTCTGCGAGTTCCACAGCGTCAGGCCCAGGGTCACCGGGAACGTGCGCGTGTCGTTGAGCATGACCAGCGGCAGCAGGTAGTTGTTCCAGATGGTGACGAACTGGAAGAGGAAGATCGTCACGAGCGCGGGCATCATCATGCGCGAGGCGATGGACCCGAAGATGCGCAGGTCTCCGGCGCCGTCGAGGCGCGCCGCCTCGATGATCTCGTCGGGGACGCTGGCGTTGGCGTGGATGCGGGCGAGGTACACCCCGAACGGGCTCACCATGCTCGGCAGCAGCACGGCCCAGTACGACCCGGTGAGGCCCACGGTGTTGAGCAGGAAGTACAGCGGCAGGGCGATGACCGTCGCCGGCACCAGCACGCCGCCGAGGATCACCGAGAACAGCGCCTCGCGGCCGCGGAAGCGGTACTTGGCGATGGCGTAGCCGCACGCGCTCGCGATGACCATGGCGACGGCGGCACCCACGCCGGAGTACACGACGCTGTTGAGCACCCAGCGGGTGAAGGCCCCGCCGTCCTGCGTGAACAGCCGCGTGAGGTTCTCCCACGCCTGCGGGGTGTCCGAGAACCACAGCCCGAAGGTGGCGAACAGGTCGCCGGGCGACTTCGTCGCGGCGATCACGACCCACACCAGCGGTAGAACGAAGTAGATCGCGGCGACGAAGAGGACGACGTTGACGGCGACGCTGCTGGGGGCGACGCGCGATGCGGGACGAGCTGGGCTCACCATGCGCGGTTCCCCTTTCGGTTGACGAGGCGGAGGAAGCCGAACGAGAACGCGAAGCCGAGCACGGCGACGATGACGGCCATGGCGGCGGCGAGGTTCGGGTTGCCCTGGGCGAACGCCTGGTTGTAGGCGGCCAGGTTGGGGGTGAAGGTCGAGCTGATGGCCGTCGTCAGCGGCCGCAGCACGAGCGGCTCGACGAACAGCTGCAGGGTGCCGATGACGGTGAAGACCGTCACGAGGATCAGCGAGGGCCGCACCAGCGGCAGCTTGATGTTCCGGATGATCGACCACGCCGAGGCGCCGTCGACGCGGGCGGCTTCGTACAGCTCGGAGGGGATCGCGTGCAGGGCGGAGATCAGGATGATCATGTTGTAGCCCGCGAAGCCCCACAGGGCGATGTTGGCGATGGCGAACAGCACGTTGTCGCCGGAGAGCGGGTTGATGCTCACGCCGATGCCCTCGAGCATCTGGAGGATGGGGCTCGTGGCGGGCACGTACAGGAAGCCCCACAGCAGGGTCGCCACGACACCGGGCACACCGTAGGGGGCGAAGTAGAGCACGCGGAAGAACTTGCCGCCCCAGGCGCGGCCGGAGTCCAGCAGCAGCGCCAGTCCCAGCGCCGTGATCACCATCAGGGGAACGAGGATCGCCGAGAACAGCAGCAGCCGGCCCAGGCTCTCGACGAAGGTGGCATCGCTCAGGGCGCGGGCGTAGTTGTCGAAGAAGACGAAGACCGTCTCGGGGCGGCCGAGGCCGAGTCCCGAGCTCTTGGTGGCGAACATGCTCTGCACCAGGGCGTAGATGATCGGCGCGATGAAGAACAGCGCGAACATCACGACGAAGGGCAGCAGCAGCGCCCACAGCGCCGGGCGAGGGCGGCGCCGGGTGCGGCGGGGGACGAGGGTGCTCATGGGGTGCTTTCGGCGAGGAATGAGAAGCGGGGGGAGGGACGTCGGTCCCTCCCCCCGCCGGGGGTCACTTGACGGTGATGCCGCGCTCTTCGAGCGCGTTCACGACGTCGGACTGGGTCTTGCGGTAGGCATCCGCGATCGGGGTGCCCGCATCGACGGCCGCCTTGACGTTGTCGGTCAGCGACGCGAAGAGGGTGGATGCCAGCGGCGGCCACTTCCAGGAGGTGTCGACCGCGGCATCCGACTCGGCGAAGACGTCCCAGATGTCCTGACCGCCGTAGAAGGCGAAGACCTCGGGGTCCTCCTGCAGCGACGCGACCTCGCTGGTGTCGGCGATGGCCGGCCAGCCGGCGCCCACCGAGGTGAGGATGTCGACGCTGGCGGGGTCGGAGTTCATCCACAGGACGAACTCCGCCGCGGCCTCGGGGTTCTTCGACCCCTTCAGCACGACGCTTGCCGAGCCGCCTGCCCAGGTGGCCGAGACGTTGTCGCCGGCGTTCCACTGCGGCACGGGGCCGACCGCCCACGAGCCGGCCGTGTCGGGAGCCGTGCCGCGCAGGATGGCGTCTGCCCAGGAGCCCGAGATCCACGTGACGACGTTGCCGTTCTGGATGTCGGCGTTCCACTCGCTGGAGAAGTCGGCCTCGATCTTGACGAGGTCCTCGTCGATGAGCTTCTGCCAGTACTCGGCGACGCTGATGGTGGCATCCCCGTCGATGTCGACGACCCACGCGTCGTCCTCGGTGTCGAACCAGTTCGCGCCGCCCTGCTGCGCGAGGCCGATCATCCACGGTGCCTGGTTGAAGGCGAACGCCGCGATGTAGCGGTTGGGGTCGGAGGCACGGATGACCTTCGCGGCCTCGTAGTACTCGTCCCACGTGGTGGGGTAGGCAAGGCCCAGCGAGTCGAAGATGTCCTTGCGGTAGAACTGGCCGAGCGGGCCCGAGGCCTGCGGCACCGCGTAGACGCGGTCGTCGAAGACGCCGGTCTCCCACTGCCACGGCACGAAGTCGTCGGCGGAGTCGCCGACGTAGTCGGTGATGTCCTCGAGGGCGTCGTTGATGAGGAAGTCGGGGATGGAGTCGTAGCCGACCTGCGCGACGTCGGCGGGGTTGCCGGCCTGCACCGCGGAGAGCATCTTGGCGTAGCCACCGTCGGGCCCGGCGGTGATCGTCTCGAGGGTGACGTGGATGTCGTCGTGCTCTTCGTTGAAAGCGTCCACGACCTGGTCGATGTTCGGCACCCAGGACTGGAAGGTGATCTCGACGGGGCCGTCGGACGAGCCTTCGGCGTCGCCGGCACAGCCCGAGAGCGCGAGCGCCCCTGCCGCGCCGATGGCCACGGCGGAAAGAACCCGCCTGCGGCGTTGTGGCTGATTCATGGACATAATGCTCCCTCGCATGTGCTCGTGGATCCTCTCGGATATGGCGCAACCCGAGATTTCCCACCGACTCTACGTGCGCAGGCATGTCGAATGTCGTGTCAGACCTGGACGATTCAATGGTCCCTTTTCGGCGCTTCACGCGCGGTTTCCGTAGACTGGGAGCGCCCCCACGAAAGGTCCGCCGTGCCCCCCACGAACTCCCTCCACGTCCGCGCGCCCGAGGTGTCCCACCGCACCGACCTGGGCTCCGGGGCGGTCACCGTGACCAATCGCGCCGTGCTCGTCGACGGTGCGCCGGTCTTCCCGCTGACCGGCGAGGTGCACTTCTCGCGGCTGCCGCGGGCGCAGTGGGACGACACCCTGCGCCGCGTCCGCGCCGCCGGCATCACGCACGTCGCCTCATACGTGCTGTGGAACCACCACGAGCCCGTGCGCGGCGAGGTCTCGTTCGAGGGCGGCCTGGACGTCGCCGCGTTCCTGCGCGCCGCTCGCGGCCAGGGCCTCGAAATCGTGCTGCGCATCGGTCCCTACGCGCACGCCGAGAGCCGCCACGGCGGCCTACCGGACTGGATCGCGGAGTCGGGCATGGCCGTCCGCACCGACGACCCCGCCTACCTCACCGAGGTGGAGCGCTGGTACACCCTGCTCGAGGAGCAGGTGCGCGGCATCCCGCTGTTCGCCATTCAGGTCGACAACGAGCTCTACGACCAGCCGCAGCACCTGAGCACGCTGCGCGCCCTCGCGGAGCGCGTGGGCTTCTCGGCGCCGCTGTGGGTGGCCACCGGCTGGGGCGCGGCCGATCTGCCTGACGACGTGCTGCCGGTGTTCGGCGGGTACTCCGACTCGTTCTGGATCGAGGCCTCTGATACCCGGGACCTCCGCAGCGAAAGCAACTTCTACCCGTCGGCGCGTCGCGACGACGACGGCATCGGCGCCGACCACCGCACCGGCGAGCCGGGCGAAGCACGCGAGTACGACCTGCCGTTCGCGACCTGCGAGATCGGCGCCGGCATGGTCGCCGCCTACCACCGCCGTCCGATCGTGACCGCCGACGACGTCGACGCGCTGACGCTCGCCAAGCTCGCGTCGGGGAGCGTCTGGCAGGGCTATTACATGTTCTCCGACGGCCGCAATCCGCGCACCGGACTGCAGGAGGCCCACGCGAACGGCGAGCCCAACGACTTCACCGACATCTCATACGACTTCGGTGCGCCGCTGACGGTCGACGGGATGCCGCGGGCCAGCTGGTACCGCCTGCGCCGCCAGCACCACCTGCTGCAGCAGTGGGGCGCGCTGCTGGCGGACATGCCGGCATCGTTCCCCGACGACGCTCCGGTCGCCCCCGATGCCGAGGGGCTGCGCTGGTCGGTGCGCTCGGACGGCTCAGCGGGCTTCGTGTTCGTCGTCAACCACCAGCCGGGGATCACCCTGCCGGCCCACGACGGCGTCGCGTTCGGCGTGACGACGGATGCCGGCGAGGTCGAGTTCCCCGCCGTGGACATCCCCTCCGGCGCCGCGTTCGTCTGGCCGTTCGGGCTGCGCGTCGGGTCAGTCACGGTGCGCTGGGCCACGGCGCAGCCGTTGACGCAGGTGACCTGGCGCGGGGCGCCGCTGCTGGTGCTGACGGCGACCGATGGCATCCCCGCCCGTTTCGACGTCGACGCCGAGGTGCGCCCGGCTGAGCTGGATGGCCCCGGAGTGCTTTCCGAGCTGGTCATCGGTGGCGAGGTCGTCGCGCGGGTGCTGGTGCTGAGCGAGGCCGACGGTCTGCGCCTGGGCGTGCGCGGCGACGAACTCGTGCTCGCCGACGGCGTCGTGGCCCCGGACCGCGTGGAGCTGTTCGCCGGCGGCGAGGTGCAGCGGCTGACCTCCGACGGCTGGATCGCCGTGGGTTCGGCGGCGCCGCGGCGTGCCGACGTCGCTGTCACGACCGTGCGCGCCGCCGGCACGCCGCCCGAGCGGCACGCCGCCCCCAACGGGCGCGCGTCGATTCCCACCGACTGGAGCGGGGCGGCCAAGATCGCCCTCGACCTCCCCGACGACGCCGAGGGCACCCTCGTCATCGACTGGGAGGGCGACGTCGCACGCGCCTGGGTCGGCGACCGGCTGCTGTCGGATGCGATCTACCGCGGAGAGCCGTGGCGCATCGCGCCGCACGACCGGCGCGGAGCGCAGCGCATCGCGATCGAGATCCTGCCGCCGCACCCCGACGCGCAGGTGCTCGTCGGTGCGGGGCGTGTGCCCATGCGCACCGAGGTGACCTCCGCGCGGCTCGAGACGCCGGCCACGGTGGCGCTGGACTGACGCGGGGCGCGGGGCGGCGGGGCGGCTGCCGCGCCCGCGCCGCTGCCGGTGGCGCGGGCCGCTGCCGCGCCGGTGGCGCGGGCGTTCGGCGAGCACAACGTCGGCAGGTGGTAATGGCCGGGACCTTTCGGCCCCCGGGACCGGTTCTTCCCGCCGAAACTGGCGACGTTGTGCACGCGGGATCGGGCCGGGCCGCGCCGGCCCACTCGCACCGGGACCCACCGCACGCGGTGGGTGTGGGCCCACCGCCGCGCCCGGCGCGCCGCGGCGGCGACAGCGGGGCGTGCACAACGTCGGCAGGGCGTACCGGCCGGGCCGCGTCAGGCCGCGGAACCGGGGGTCCGCGCCCGAATCGGCGACGTTGTGCACGCGGGCGGGCGAGAGGCGGCCCTGCGCGGGGTCGCGCTAGACCACGCCGGTGGAATCCAGCAGCAGGCCGACCGCCCATGTCGCGCCGAGGGCCAGTGCGCCGCCCACGACCGTGCGGGTCATCGCACGCAGCGCCGGTGCACCGCTCATGCGGGCGGCGACGGCGCCGGTGATCGCGAGCGCGATCAGCACGGTGATGAATGTCACCGGCACCCGCCAGGCGGCGGGCGGCAGCAGGATCGCCGCCATGGGCAGGATCGCGCCCAGCACGAACGCGATGCCGGAGGTGAACGCCGCAGCCCAGGGGCTCACGACCCCCTCACGGCTGATCGCGTATTCGGCCTCGAGGTGCGAGCCGAGTGCGTCTTGCTCGGTCAGCTCCTGCGCCACCTGCCGCGCCGTGGCATCTGAAAGTCCGCGGTTTCGGTAGACCGTCGTGAGCTGCTCGAGCTCATCATCGGGGATGTCGCGCAGCTCGCGCTTCTCCTGTTCGATCAGCGCGCGCTCGGTGTCGCGCTGGCTGCTGACCGAGACGTACTCGCCGACGGCCATCGAGATGGCACCGCCGATGAGCGCCGCAGCTCCCGCCGTGATGACGTGCGACGACTGCGCGTTGGCGCCGGCGACGCCGACCACGACCGCCGCGACCGACACGATGCCGTCGTTCGCCCCGAGCACTCCCGCGCGCAGGCGATTCAGCCGTGACGCGAGGGCGCTGCCGCCGCTCTTCGCGGCGCCGCCGTTCGTACCCGATGCGCTCATGCGGCACACCCTGTCACGACCGGCGGCGCCGAGGAAGACCCCGATGGGTCAGGTCAGAGCGGTCTCGCGGGACCCTGCCGCCAGGCGCTGCGCGGCCAGCTCTTCGGCCGCGGCCAGCGGGGTGATGCCGCTCGCCGTGGCCTCGTCGAAGATGCGGCGCAGCGTGTCGCCGATGCCCGCAACCCGCTCGAAGATCTGCGGGCGCGTGCCGAGATGCTTCGCCGCGGAGTCCAGATAGATGACGCCCCCGGCGTTGACGACGAAGTCGGGCGCGTAGAGGATGCCACGGGCCGCCAGCCGGTCCGCCCCGGCGTGGGACGCCAGCGGGTTGTTGGCGGGTCCGCAGACGGCAGTGGCATCCAGGGCGTCGATGACCTCGTCGGTGAGCAGGCCCCCGATGCCTGCCGGGACGAACACGTCGGCGGGTACGAGGTGCTCGGTGCCGGGATCGACCCAGGCGGCGCCCAGGTCGGCGGCGAGGTGCCGCTTGGCGAGGTTGACGTCGGTGACGGTGAGGGCGGCGCCCTCTGCAGACAGACGCAGGGCGAGGCGGCTTCCCACCTGACCGAGTCCCGAGATGGTGATGCGGCGGCCGGCGACATCGGGGGACCCGGTGACGCGTTCGAGGGTGGCGCGCAGCGACTCGTAGACGCCCAGGCTCGTGGGGCCGGCCGGCTCGCCGGATCCGCCGACGGCGTCGGGCAGGCCCACCACATGGGCGGTGCGCTCCGATACCACCAGCATGTCGTCGGTGGTGGAGCCGACGTCCTCCGCGGTGCGGTAGAGCCCGCCGAGTGACTCCACGGCGTCGCCGAGGTCGAGGAAGGCGTCCCGGCGGCGCGTCCCGTCGAGCACCGTGTCGGGTTCGAGTCCGATGACCGCCTTGCCGCCGCCGGCGTCGAGCCCGGCCGCGGCGTTCTTCAGGGTCATCGCGGCCGACAGCCGCAGGGCGTCGCCGAGGGCGTCGCTCCAGTGCGGGTAGGTCCACAGGCGGGCGCCGCCGAGGGCGGAACCGAGAACCGAGGAGTGCAGGGCGACGACGAGGAACAGACCGCTCCGTCGCCCCGTGATCACCTCCACCCGCTCGTGGGTGACATCGGGCAAGGGCAGGGCGGTGGTCATCGCGTTCCTCTTTCGGCGGGCCTTGTGGGCTGCACTCCCGGAGCCGCGGCGTTGCGGCATCCTGCCCCCATTGTGCATCACTCAGTGCCGCCGGTTCGAGGCCCGGCTCAGCCTCCCCAGGCCACCAGCCGCGTCGGGGTGAACACGATGCGCGTCGAGAACGTGCGACCGAACTGCTCCAGCGGCATGCCGTAGGCCGCGATCGCGCGGTGGTACTTGGCCTCGTACGGCTCGCGGAACTGCTCCAGCCAGGTTTCCGCGCCCTTCGGCTCGAGGCGCACGTCGCCCTGCAGCACGACGATGTCGTCACCGAACGCCCCGCCCGAGTCGAGGTGCACGACGGCCTGCGATCCCCGCTGCAGGTGCTTCACCTTCAGGGTGTCCGGTTCGCTGAGGATCGTGAGCACACCGTCGTGCCAGAAGAACCAGACCGGGGCCGGGTGCGGGCGCCCTTCGGTGGTGGTGGTCACGAGCCAGGCGATGAGGTCCGTACTCAGACGCGTGCGGGCCATGGCGTGGGCGGGCTTGTCGACGTCGAACAGGTCGTCCATGGGCTGACTCTAGAGTGGGGGGCGTGACAGCGCACCTGCCCCCTCGCAGCATGCTCGTGCACGCGGCGCTTCGGGCTGCCGGCATCCCGGGCGAGATCGTCGTGCTGCCGGATGCCGCGGCCACTGCGGCGCAGGCCGCCGCAGCCGTCGGGGTCGAGGTCGGCGCGATCGCGAACAGCCTGGTCTTCTGGTCAGACGGCGAGCCGCTGCTGGTGATGACCAGCGGCGCGCACCGCGTCGACACCGCAGCGCTCGCCGCCCGGCTCGGCCGGCAGCGTATCGAGCGCGCCACGGCTCAGCAGGTGCGGGATGCCACGGGTCAGGCGATCGGCGGCGTGGCTCCCACCGGCCACCCCGCCCCGCTGTCGACGGTCGTCGACGAGATGCTCGCGGGGTATCCCGAGATCTGGGCGGCCGCCGGCACGCCGCACACCGTGTTCCCACTGACCTTCGATCAGCTGGTCGCCCTCACCGGCGGCCGCGTCGCACCGGTGGACTGACGGAGCTCAGGCGCGCACGAGGATCTTCGCGCCTGCTCCCGACCGCAGGCGGTGGGGACCCGCCTGCTCAGGGGGCCGTCGCGATCTGCAGGCAGACGATCGCAGCGGCGGCCGACCACGCCTGCGGCCGACATACACCCCGCGCTGGTGAGCGTGTCGACGCCGCGGCCGTCGCGGTCCAGCGCGATGGCGGCCCGGCGCGCGGTCCTCACCGCGGCGAGTCGAACGTCCACTCGTCGGGATCGAGTGCGTCCGCGACCTCCCAGTCGTCCTGATCGCGCCAGGTGAAGGTGGCGACCGCGCAGGTCGGCATGTGGCCGATCGAATCGTTCGACAGCCGTGCGGCGAGCACGCTCATGCCGGGGTCGTGGGCGACGACCAGCACCGACGGCGCGCCTTGCTGCACGGCGGCCTCGAGCAGCTCTTCGGCGGGCGCCCCGTAGAGCCCCGGCCGCAGCACGGGCTCCACACCGAAGCGCTCGCCGAACGCCGCGGCCGTGGTGCGGGCCCGCCGGGCGGTGGACGTCACGATCGCATCGGGCACGAAGCCGCTGTCGGCCAGGCGTGCGGCCATGACCGGCGCGTCGTGCAGCCCGCGCTCGTTCAGCGCGCGGTCGTGGTCGGCGACCCCCGGCGAGCCCCACTCGCTCTTGGCATGACGCACGAGCGCGAGGCGGATCACGGCGCCGCCACCACGTACACCCATGCGCCGCGACCACTCTCGAGCGTCACGGGCAGGCGATAGAAGGGTGGGCCCACCAGATCGTCGGCGGCATCCAGCTCAGCCTCGCTGAGGCGCAGCACTGTGCCGATGACCTTGTCGCGCGGGTCTCCGGTGCGGCGCAGCTCGCGCTGCGTGATGGGCCCGATGCGCTCGGCGATGCGGGGGTCCGGCCGCCGGGTCAACGAGGTCGTGTAGCCCGGCAGCACGTCGGTCTCGGTGTGCACGACGCGCCCGAACGTGTCGAGCTGCAGCTCGCCGCCCTCCAGTGAGCCGTAGCTGAACAGCAGCTCGACCGTGTCGCCCATGCGCCCAGGCTAGTCAGCCCACCAGTGCATGCGCGATGGTGAAGATGACGAGGCCTGCCAGAGCACCCACCACGGTGCCGTTCAGCCGGATGTACTGCAGGTCGCGTCCGACCATCAGCTCGATCTTCTCCGTGGTCTCGACGGGGTCCCAGCGCTCGACCGTCTCGGTGATGATCGAGGCGATGTCGTGCCGGTACCGGTCGACCAGGAAGACGGCGGCATCCGTCGCCCAGCCGTCGACGCGCTGCTGCAGCGCGGTGTCCGTCGACAGCCGTGTGCCGGCGTCGATGAGGGCCTGGGTCATGCGCGCGCGCAGGCCGCTGTCGGGGTCAGAGAGGGAGCGCAGCAGTCCCGACTTCGTGGTGTCCCAGGCCTCGGCGGCCAGCTCCCGCACCCGCGGGGAGTCGAAGACCCCCGATTTGGCGTCCTCGAAGCGGCCGATCGTCGCGGGGTCGTTCTGCAGGCTGTCGGCGAGCCGGGTGAGGTACTGGTCGACCGCGCGCCGCGCGGCGTGGTCGGGGTCGCCGCGCACGTCCCGGACGAACGAGAGGGCCTCTTTGTACAGCGTGTCGTCGATGATCCGGAGCACCATCGAGGGAACCCAGGACGGCAGGCGGCTGGAGACGAGGCCGTCGAAGGACGACCGGTTGCCCTCCAGCCAGACCCCGAGCGAGTCCGCCAGCATGTCCACCGCGCCGTGATGCGCTCCCGAGTCGACCAGACGCGACAGCCACCCGCCGACGGACGGCCCCCAGTCCGGCTCGACGAGGTGCTCGCGGGCGACGTCGGCGATGAGGTCCTGCACGTCGCTGTCGCTGAGGGCGCGCAGCACGCCGGCGGCCATCGCCGATCCCTCGTCCGCGACGCGCGCGGCGTGCTCGGGCCGCGCCAGCCACTCGCCGAGGCGGCGGGACACGCTCATCGACTCCAGCTTGGTGCGCACGACCTCGGTGGAGAGGAAGTTGGTCTCGACGAACTCCCCGAGGGTGCGTCCGATCTCGTCCTTGCGGCTCGGGATGATCGCGGTGTGCGGGATGGGGATGCCGAGCGGATGCCGGAACAGGGCCGTCACCGCGAACCAGTCCGCCAGCGCGCCGACCATGCCGCCTTCGGCCGCCGCCCGCACGTAGGCGAGCCAGGGCACGTCGGCCTGCAGCGGGAACGACACGGCGAAGACGACCGCCATGAACAGCAGCGCTCCCAGGGCGACGGCCTTCATCCGCCGCAGGGCGCGCCGGCGCTCCTGGTCGGCGGGGCTCAGCGCGGCGAGGGGGGTGCGGGGCATGCCGTCATCCTCGCATGAGGGTCACCCGAGCGGGCCCAGCCAGGCGGTGGCCACCGTCGCGTGCGCAGACTCCGGATCGGAGGGGTGGAAAAGCCCGGCGAGCACGTCGCGGTACAGCCGGCCGAGCTCCGCGCCGGCGAAGTACGAAGAGCCACCGGCCACCAGCATCGCGTCGTCGACGACTGCTTTGGCCGTGGTGACCGCACGGTGCTTGACGCCGGCGAGCAGGGAGAACCAGCGCGTTCCGTGGTCGGCCTGCTCGTCGACGTCGCGGCAGAGCGCGTCGAGCTGCGGGGGGAGCGCGTCGTACGCGAGCGCCATGTCGGCGACGCGCCAGCGGATGTCGGGATCCTGGCTGTAGGTGAGCCCGGTCTTCTTCGAGCGCCGCCGGCCCGCCGTGTCGACGGCCACTTCGAGCGCTCGCCGGGCGATGCCGGTGTACACCGACGCCAGCAGCAGCTCGAAGACGCTGAAGATGGCGAACACCAGGGGGTCGGGGCTGGGCCCGGGCGGGATGCGCCGCGCGATGCGGTCGGCGGGAGCGACCGCCCCGTGCAGCACCGTGGTGCGGGACTGCGTGCCCCGCATGCCTACGGTGTCCCAGTCGTCGCGCGTCACGACGCGACCTTCCTGCTCCTCGCTGCGCGGCACGAAGCCGTAGACCAGGCGGGGCGCGTCCGGCGAGGTCGTGTCGAGGCCGTGCAGCCCCAGCTGCGTCCACACCGGCGCGAGCGAGGTGAAGATCTTGATGCCGGTGAAGGCGTACCCGCCGTCGGGGCGCGGCGCGGCATCCGTGTCGCTGCCGAAAAGCACGAGGTCGTTGCCGGCCTCGCTGATGCCGAAGGCGTAGATCTCCCCGGCCACCGCGCCTTCGAGCACATGATCGAGATCGTGGATGCCGCGGTCGCGCAGCACCTTGGCGACGCCGGTCCACACCAGGTGCATGTTCACCGCCAGCGCTGTCGCGGGCGCGGCGCCCGCGAGGCGCTGCTGCAGCTGCGAGACCTCGCGCAGCCCGAGGCCGCTGCCGCCCAGCTCGGTCGGGGCGAGCACGGCGAGATAGCCCGCCGCCGCCAGGTCGGCGAGGTCGTCGTGGGGGAAGGTGTTGTCACTGTCGTGCCCGGCTGCTCGCGCGCGGATGCGCTCGACCAGCTCGTCCGGCAACAGGATCGCGGGGTCGAAAGCGGTCATGTGAGGGCCTCCCTGAGGTGACGGAGTGTGTCTGCGGGCTTGTCGCGGTGCGGCGAGTGGCCGGCACCGGTCACGACCGACATGGTGACCTGCGGGTTGGCGAGCACGTCGTCGACGACGGCGCCGGTGAAGATCGAGTACACGTCGGGGTCGCTCGCGATGACGTGGGTGGGAACGCCCAGCCGCGCCGCATCCCGGCGCACGTCCCACACGCCGTTCTGCTCGCTGGTCTGCTCGACCGCCCAGCGGCTGGCCTGGCGGGCCGCGAGCGCTTTGAGCTCGACGTCGTTCGGATGCCACGTCGGGTGCTCCGCCCGCACGGCGGCCTCCGTCGGGTCGGCGAAGGCTCGGATCTGGCTGTTGCGCACGACGGCCCGGTCGTGGCCGGCGAGCAGGATGCCGGGATCGATGAGGATCAGCCGGCGGGTCCAGTCCGGGTGGTCCGCTGCCGCGACGGTGGCGGCGGCCCCGCCGAGGGAATGGCCGATGACGAGGTCCCACGCGGCGGCGCCGTCGGGTGCGATGGCGGCGATGTCGGCGGCGTACGCCGCGATCGTGTAGTCCAGGGCGCGCGGTGCCACGCCGTGGCCACGGAGGTCCACGGCGGTCGCGTGCCAGCCGGCATCCGCCAGCGCCGTGCCGTACAGCCACATGAGCGGGCCGTTGGAACCCAGGCCGTGCACCAGCAGGACGCGGCGGGACGACGTCGGCTCGCCCCACGAGTACCGGGGCAGGGTGACGGGGGAGGGCATGCCCCCAGCCTAGGTCTGGCGGCGGGCTCGAGGTCCGACCGATTCCCGCCGCCCCGACGGCGCTGCGGCGGGGGATCATGGTGAGGTGATCTCCACCGACATGGCGCGGGAACTGCGCGCCGCGGGACTCAGCTGGCGGCCGCGTTCGGGTGACCGCTTCCAGCTGGACGAGCCCGAGTTCGAGGCCGATGTCTTCACGGTCAGCGACATGACGATCGAGGCGCGCAGCTATCCGACCGGCACGCTGCTGGCCTTCAACGGCACCACGGAGTGGGCGCTGGACTCCGTCGCTTTGGGCGATGCGCTGTGGCTGCCGTCCGAGGCGCAGCTGCGCGAGATGCTGCGGGGCGCCTTCCGCGCGCTCGTGCGGCTTCCGGACATCTACGAGGTGGAGATCGAGGTCGACGCGGCCCGCCACCGGTTCCGGCATCCCGAGCCCGCCGACGCGTATGCGCAGGCCGTGCTGTTCCTCTTGGCGCGCATCGCGGCGTGAGGCGGTGCCGCCTCGCGCGTCAGGTGATGACGGGTACCGGCTCGGTGTCGGGGATGGGGCTCGCGTCGCGCCCGCGCAGGTCGGGGAAGCCTCGAACGAACACGATGGAGACGAGTACGCCGGCCACGGCGAACAGGGCGCCGGCGACGAACGCGCCCTGCGGCCCCACGCCGTCGATGAGGAACCCGGCCGTCGCCGACCCCGCGGCGGAGCCGATCAGCTGACCCGTGCCGACCCAGCCGAACGCCTCGGCCGTGTCGCTGAACTTCACGCTCGCCGTCGTCATGGCGAACATCACGGCCAGGGCGGGGGCGACACCCGCGCCGGCGATGAGCAGTGAGCCGCCCATCCACCAGACGTCGAGGGAGACCATCGCCAGGCACAGGCCGGCCGCGACGATCGCGAAGCGGCGCGCCATCGCCCAGCGGCCGATCGGGATGTGACCGAAACCGAGACCGCCGGCGAGGCTTCCGACCGAGAACACCGCGAGCACCAGGCCGGCCTCGAGGCCGCCATGGTCGAAGGTGGCGACGACGCCCGCCTCCACAGCGGCCGCGGCACCGATCAGGAGGAACCCGGTCGCCGTGGCCAGGACGACTGCGGGACGGGTGAGCACCTTGCCGAGCTTGCGGCGGCTGCGGGGGATGCGCACGCGCCCGACCTCGGGGGAGAGGATGAACCACGCGCAGCCGGCGAGCAGGATCACCACGATGCACACCAGCGCCGGCACGGTGCCGGCCTGCGTGGCGATGAAGGTGATGAGCACGGGGGCGATGATCCAGATGATCTCCTGCAGCGACGCGTCGAGCGAGAAGAGCGGTGTCAGCTGCCGCGAGGTGACCATCTTGGGGTAGATCGTGCGCACCGCCGGCTGCACCGGCGGCGTGGACAGGCCGGCCACCAGCGCCAGCAGCATGTAGACCGGAACGACCGTCTGCACGAAGGCGAGGGTGGTCAGCATGACGGCGCAGACGGCCGTGGTGAGGGTCAGCACCTTGCGCATGCCCCAGCGGCCCATCCACCGGCTCGTGATCGGGCCGGCAACCGCCTGCCCCACGGACGTGGCGGCCAGCACCAGTCCCGCGGCGCCGTAGGAGCCGGTGACGTGCTCGATGTGCAGCAGGACCGCCAGGCTCGTCATGCCGTTGGGGAAGCGCGCCGTCAGCTGCGCCGCCATGATGCGCGCCACGCCCGGACTGCGCAGAAGGTCCCGATATCCCGCCACGTGTATCCACGCTACCGCGACACGCGGCGACACGCCGGGCGGGCGAGTCCACAGCATGTGCGATGTCGGAGGGGGTCCGTAGCGTGCTGCCTGTGGATGGATGTCGTGCGGCGTCGGGCGACCCGCGTGATTCAGCGGCTCAACGGGCCTCGACCAATCTGGCGTCCTGTGGATGAAACGGTGGACAACATGTGTTGTACATGGGGAGAGCGGTGGAAAACTACACGGATGTAACTACTATCCCTAGTGGTGCTTCGGAACGTCGGCACCCATATGTAGTATTGGACTCCCGGCACGGTGAGGTCGGGCACAGCGAAGACTTTTGAAGGGGAACACAGTCGACATGGCCATCACGGTTTACACGAAGCCCTCCTGCGTGCAGTGCAACGCGACCTACCGCGCGCTGGACTCGAAGGGCATCGAATACGAGGTTCTGGACGTCTCTGAGGATGCCGCAGCGCTCGAGCACGTGAAGTCGCTCGGCTACCTGCAGGCTCCGGTCGTCGTCACCGACGAGGACCACTGGTCGGGCTTCCGTCCCGACAAGATCAACGAGCTCGCGTCGCGCCTGGCCTGATCCCGACCCGTCGCGCCGGCGGGGCACTCGATACGGGAAGGAGTTGATGTGCTGACGGCAACGCAGGCACCTCTGCTCGTCTACTTCTCGAGTGTCTCCGGCAACACGGCGCGGTTCGTCGAGAAGCTCGGGATGCGCGCCGTGCGCATCCCCCTTCTTCCGACCGAGGCACCGCCGCAGGTCGACGAGCCCTTCGTCCTGGTCACCCCCACCTATGGGGGCGGGCAGGGGCGGGGCGAGGAGAAGGGTGCCGTTCCCAAGCAGGTGATCCGGTTCCTCAACGACGAGAAGAACCGGCGCCTCATCCGCGGAGTGATCTCCGCGGGCAACACCAACTTCGGCGAGGCCTTCTGTCTCGCCGGTGACATCATCAGCCGCAAGTGCAACGTGCCGCACCTGTACCGGCTGGAACTTTTCGGCACGCCAGAAGACGTCGATCGCGTGAGCGTAGGACTGGAGCAATGGTGGAATCAGCACTGACCGACATGGGTTTCAAGAGCGAAGCGCGATTCGAGGGCATGGACTACCACGCGCTCAACGCGATGCTCAACCTCTACGGCCCGGACGGCAAGATCCAGTTCGACGCCGACAAGCGTGCGGCACGGGAGTTCTTCCTGCAGCACGTCAACCAGAACACGGTGTTCTTCCACTCCCTCAAGGAGAAGCTCGACTACCTCGTCGAGAAGGAGTACTACGAGCCGGCCGTGCTCGAGAAGTACTCGATGGAGTTCATCCAGCAGCTGAACGACTTCGCCTACAGCAAGAAGTTCCGCTTCGCCACGTTCCTCGGCGCGTTCAAGTACTACACGAGCTACACGTTGAAGACCTTCGACGGCAAGCGCTACCTCGAGCGGTTCGAGGACCGCGTCGTGATGACGGCGCTGGGTCTGGCCGACGGTGATGAGGCGCTCGCGACCGAGCTGGTCGACGAGATCATCTCGGGGCGCTTCCAGCCTGCGACCCCCACCTTCCTCAACACCGGCAAGGCGCAGCGCGGCGAACTCGTCTCCTGCTTCCTGCTGCGCATCGAGGACAACATGGAGTCGATCGCCCGCGGCATCAACTCCGCCCTGCAGCTGTCCAAGCGCGGCGGCGGCGTGGCGCTGCTGCTGTCGAACATCCGCGAGGCGGGCGCCCCGATCAAGCAGATCGAGAACCAGTCCAGCGGCATCATCCCCGTGATGAAGCTGCTCGAAGACAGCTTCAGCTACGCCAACCAGCTCGGTGCCCGTCAGGGCGCCGGCGCGGTGTACCTGTCGGCGCACCACCCCGACATCCTGCGCTTCCTCGACACCAAGCGTGAGAACGCCGACGAGAAGATCCGCATCAAGACGCTGTCGCTCGGCGTCGTGATCCCCGACATCACGTTCGAGCTCGCCAAGAACGACGAGGACATGTACCTGTTCTCGCCGTACGACGTCGAGAAGGTCTACGGCGTGCCGTTCGGCGACATCTCGGTCACCGAGAAGTACCGCGAGATGGTCGACGACGAGCGCATCAAGAAGACCAAGATCAACGCCCGTGAGTTCTTCCAGACCCTCGCGGAGATCCAGTTCGAGTCGGGCTACCCGTACATCATGTTCGAGGACACGGTGAACAAGGCGAACCCGATCAAGGGTCGCATCAACATGTCGAACCTGTGCTCGGAGATCCTGCAGGTCAACACGCCCACGACCTACAACGAGGACCTCTCCTACAAGGAGATCGGCAAGGACATCTCCTGCAACCTCGGTTCGATGAACATCGCCCTGGCGATGGACGGCGGCGACCTGGGCAAGACCGTCGAGGCCAGCATCCGTGCCCTCACCGCGGTGAGCGACCAGAGCCACATCCGCTCCGTGCGCTCCATCGAGGACGGCAACGACCGCTCGCACGCGATCGGACTCGGGCAGATGAACCTGCACGGCTACCTCGCCCGCGAGCACGTGCACTACGGCTCCGAAGAGGGCCTGGACTTCACGAACATCTACTTCTACACGGTGCTGTTCCACGCGCTGCGCGCCTCGAACCTCATCGCGATCGAGCGCGGCACCGCCTTCGAGGGCTTCGCCGACTCGACCTACGCGTCGGGGGAGTTCTTCGACAAGTACATCGAGCAGGAGTGGGTGCCGCGGACCGAGAAGGTCGCGCAGCTCTTCACCGGCATCCCCATCCCGACGCAGGACGACTGGCGCCGGCTGAAGGAGTCCATCCAGAAGCACGGCATCTACAACCAGAACCTGCAGGCGGTGCCGCCGACCGGCTCGATCTCGTACATCAACAACTCGACGTCGTCGATCCACCCGATCGCGTCGAAGATCGAGATCCGCAAGGAAGGCAAGCTCGGTCGCGTCTACTACCCGGCCCCGTTCATGACGAACGACAACCTGGAGTACTACCAGGACGCCTACGAGATCGGCTACGAGAAGGTCATCGACACGTACGCCGCGGCCACGCAGCACGTCGACCAGGGCCTGTCGCTGACGCTGTTCTTCAAGGACACCGCCACCACCCGCGACATCAACCGCGCGCAGATCTACGCATGGCGCAAGGGCATCAAGACCATCTACTACATCCGCCTGCGTCAGCTCGCGCTCGAGGGCACCGACATGACCGAGTGCGTCTCCTGCATGCTGTGACGTCGTCGGACGATCACTGCGAACCCCTGAGGAAGAAGCCCGAATGACCGAGAAGCTGCCGCTGCTGGACCACGTCCAGGCGATCAACTGGAACCGCATCCAGGACGACAAGGACCTCGAGGTCTGGAACCGCCTGGTGAACAACTTCTGGCTGCCCGAGAAGGTGCCGCTGTCCAACGACATCCAGTCGTGGAACACGCTGACGCCCGACGAGCAGACCCTCACGATGCGGGTGTTCACCGGCCTGACGCTGCTGGACACGATCCAGGGCACGGTGGGCGCTGTCTCGCTGATCCCCGATGCCCTCACTCCGCACGAGGAGGCGGTGTACACCAACATCGCGTTCATGGAGTCGGTGCACGCGAAGAGCTACTCGTCGATCTTCTCGACGCTGTGCTCGACGAAGGAGATCGACGAGGCGTTCCGCTGGTCGGTCGAGAACCCGAACCTTCAGAAGAAGGCCCACATTGTCATGGACTACTACCGTGGCGACGAGCCGCTCAAGCGCAAGGTGGCATCCACCCTGCTCGAGAGCTTCCTGTTCTACTCGGGCTTCTACCTGCCGATGCACTGGTCGAGCCGCGCGAAGCTCACCAACACCGCCGACCTCATCCGCCTCATCATCCGCGACGAGGCCGTGCACGGGTACTACATCGGGTACAAGTTCCAGAAGGGGCTCGAGAACGTCACGCAGGCAGAGCGCGACGAGATCAAGGACTACACCTTCTCGCTGCTGTACGAGCTCTACGAAAACGAGGTGCAGTACACGCAGGACCTCTACGACGGCGTCGGTCTCACCGAGGACGTCAAGAAGTTCCTGCACTACAACGCCAACAAGGCGCTGATGAACCTCGGTTACGAGGCGATGTTCCCGGCGACGACCACGAACGTGAACCCGGCGATCCTGTCGGCCCTGTCGCCCAACGCCGACGAGAACCACGACTTCTTCAGCGGGTCGGGCTCGTCGTACGTCATCGGCAAGGCCGTCGCGACCGAAGACGACGACTGGGACTTCTAGAAGTTCCGGATCATGCCCCGCCCATAAAGGGCGGCTGAGAGGCCCGGACCCGCAGGATTCTGCGGATCCGGGCCTCTTTCGTGCCTTCTCTCGACAGACAGAGGCGAAGAACGATTCCATGGCGGCGTTATCGCCCGCGGCACCGATGGGTCCCATGGATCCGACCATCCGGTGGCGGCTGATTTCACGCAGGAACTCCCGGCGTTACGGAGCGCGTTGACCGCGAGATGTGACTTCATTCTCGAGTCGATCGTCGCGCATGGGTGGCCCGGCCTTGCGTCCCTTGCCTCGACCCTTCGGTTTTCCGAACGCGCTCCACCAACCGTGGGCTGACGCGATCCGCCACGCGGTGCGGTCCGCCATCGGCTGGCCGGCAACGCGGGCCTCGTCGGCGAGCAGCCGGTACCCGAACTCCGGGTCGTCACGGTGCGCATCAAACAGCGCGTTGGCGCGATATGCCTCCACCACCTCGGAATCGGTGACAGGGCTCGCGAGCCATCGGTAATACGGCTGGCGGGAGAGCTTGAGAACCCGGCACGTCACCGCGATCGGGATCCCGTCGGCGGCGAGCTCTGTCACGAGCGGGTAGAGCCTTTTCCCGGCAGGTTCGCCTGGGAGAGATACGCCGCCGCCCGCCGCAGCACCTCGTTCTCCTGCTCCAGCAGCCGGATCCGCTTGCGAGCCTCGCCGAGCTCGGCGGACTCGGTCCGCGACCGACCGGGCTTGGCGCCCTCGTCGATATCGGCGTGACGCATCCATTTCTGCAGCGTCATCGGGTGGACGCCGAAGTCTTTCGCGATCTGCTCGATCGTCACTCCGGGCTCACGATTACGGGCGACACGGACCACGTCGTCACGGAACTCGCTCGGGTACGGCTTGGGCACAGCAACATCCTTCCACACCTACGCCCCGGGCAAGCCAGAGCAGATGTCATCTATACGTGCATCAGTCCCGTTGTCTTTTCCAACCAGGCGGCGTCTCCTATGGTGCACGCATGGGCAACGCACAGCTATCTCCAAGGTCGATCACCTCGCCTGCTGAGTGGAGGGCCCCCCATGCCGCGGGGCCCGTCGATGACGTGGTCACTGTGCCGGGCTCGCAGGCGCTGACCTATTTCGAAATCGTTCTTGCTGCCAGTGCAGAGGGCCCGAGCCAGCTGATGCGGCCGTTGCATTCTGACTTTTTGGCGGGCGTGATCGAGACCTCGCGCGCGCTGGGCGTGGATATCCGGGAGGTCGCCGGTACTGGGCCTTTCGGCCCGGATCTGGTCGTCGATCCCCCCGCTGCGCTGGTCAGCGATGCGGTGGTGAGCATCACCGAGCCCGACGGCGTTGCCCCCGTCGCTTTCGCCGTCGCCGGCCGTGCCTCGGGCAGTGTGACCGTGAAAATTCACGAAAGCCCGTCGCGTCGTCCGATGGGCGAGGTGATCCAGGTTCTCCGCAGCATCGGTTGCGACATCAACGACGCGGGCAAGTGGACTGTGCCGGTGACCGTGCGCGGGCGCGGACACATACGGGGTGGCCACGTGGAAATCGACGTCAACCGTTCATCCCAGCTTGCCTCGACGCTGCTGCTGGCCGCTCCGCGGTTCGACGTCGGTCTGACGCTCCGCCACGTCGGCCAACCGCTGGGAAGCCTGCCCGACATCGACATGACGGTCGAAGCACTCCGCCGCCGCGGCGTGTACGTCGACCAGCCGACACCGACCGAGTGGATCGTTCCTGGGGGGCCGGTACGGGCCAGAGACGTGACCATTGAGCCCGATCTGTCACTTGCGGCACCGTTCGTCGCCGCCGCGATGATAGCCGGCGGTCGCGTATCCGTCCCAGGGTGGCCCGCTCATTCCGCGCAGCCAGCCGCCCGGCTCGCCGAGATTCTGGTGCTGATGGGAGCACGCGCACGCCGACGCGGCGGAGCTTTGACTGTCACCGCTGGCGCCGAGCGCATCATCCGGCGCGCGTGCGTCGATGTGTCGGAGATCAGTGAACTCACCCCCATCCTGGCCGCCCTCGCCGCCTTCGCGGATGGGCCGTCGACTTTCACCGGACTGAAGCCCCGCACCGGGAACCAGAGCACACACATCGACGCACTAGTGGACAATCTTCGTGCCATCGGCGGTGAGGTGGAGGAACTACCTGACGGTATCCGCGTGGTTCCCCGCCCACTGAGCGGCGGGGTGTGGCGAGCCGACCATGATTACCACGTCGCCACCGCCGGAGCCCTGATCGGACTTGCTGTACCCGGCGTCACCGTCGAGGACATCGGTTCGGCGACTGCAGACCTGCCGGAGTACACGAAGATGTGGGAGCACTTGGTGCGCGGTTCCCGTGCCCGATAACGGTCCATGGGCGGAGAAGAACGGCCGACCTCCCCGCGAGGCGTCGGCCGGGGCTTCTGCGTTGTGGCGTGGCGGTCCGCAACCCCTCGGGGCGCGTCGGATGCCGGTGGCAGACTGACCGCATGCTGCTCGCCGAGCTCGTCGACACCGCCGATGCCCTGACGGCCACGCGCTCGCGCCGGGCGAAGGTCGATGCGCTCGCGAGACTGTTGCGCCGACTCGAGATGGACGAACTCGCCCCGGCGCTCGGTCTGCTGCTGGGCAAGCCGCGACAGGGACGCCTCGGCGTCGGGTGGCGCGGTCTCGCCTCGACAGCTGTCGAGCCGGCGGGGGAACCCACCCTGACGATCGCCGACGTCGACAGCGCGCTGGACCTGCTGGCGGCGGCATCCGGTCCTGGGTCAGCGGCGCGACGCTCCGCCACGCTCACGGGGATGCTCGGCCGCGCCACCGCGCGGGAGCAGGACTTCCTCCGCCGCGCGCTGCTGGGGGAGATGCGCACCGGCGCGCTCGAAGGAGTGGTCACCGACGCGATCGCCGCCGCCGCGGAGCGGCCACTCGCAGCAGTGCGGCGCGCGGCGATGCTGTCGGGCGACCTCGGCGAGACCGCACGCATCGCGCTGCACGGCACCGAGGCCGATCTGGCGGAAACGGGCCTGGTCGTCGGACGTGCCGTGCTGCCGATGCTCGCCAGCACTGCTGCCACGGCCGCGGAGGCGCTGGCGACCGTGGGCGAGGCATCGGTGGAGTACAAGCTTGACGGTGCGCGCATCCAGGTGCACCGCAGCGGCGATGACGTGCGCATCTTCACCCGCAATCTGGCCGACATCACTCATCGTCTCCCCGAGATCGTCGACATCGTGCGGGCGATGCCGGTGCGCGACGTCGTGCTCGACGGCGAGACCCTCGCTCTCGACGAGAACGAGTCGCCGCGCCCATTCCAGGAGACGATGGCACGGTTCGGCGCCGAGGCGGCGCGCGAACTCGTGCTGCATCCGTGGTTCTTCGATGTGCTGCACTTGGACGGTCGGGACCTGATCGATGAGCCGCTGCGCACCCGCATGGCCGCGCTTGCCCGGATCGCGCCGGCTCATCGCGTGCGCGGCGAGGTCACGTCCGACCCCGAGGTCGCCGAACGGGTGAGCCGCGATGCCCTCGCCGCCGGCCACGAGGGCGTCGTCGTCAAGGCGATCGACTCGACCTATGCAGCCGGCCGCCGCGGGGCGAGCTGGATCAAGGTCAAACCCGTCCACACTTTCGACCTCGTCGTGCTCGCGGTGGAGGAGGGGTCGGGGCGCCGCGCGGGCATGCTCTCGAACCTGCATCTCGGCGCCCTCGACCCCGAGGGCGAGTTCGGTGAGCCCGGCGGGTTCGTCATGGTCGGCAAGACCTTCAAAGGGCTGACGGATGCCACGCTGCGCTGGCAGACCGAGCACTTCCCGACGATCGCGACACACCGCACCCCCGGCACGGTGTGGGTCGAGCCGGTGACGGTGGTCGAGATCGCGATCGACGGCGTGCAACGCTCACCGCGTTATCCCGGAGGGATCGCGCTGCGGTTCGCCCGAGTCAAGGCGTACCGCGATGACAAGCGCTCCGAGGATGCCGACACGATCCAGACGCTGCGCCGCCTGTTGCGGTAGCCGTAGCGGGGGAGCGGCGGGGCCGGTTCTTCAGTGGTCAGGGCCTTGGGGGCTGCCCGCGGCTGTGCCACCCTCGAAGCAGCGACGACGCCACAGGGAGGGACGATGGACGAGGTTGTGGAACTGATCCCCGCTGAGACGCTGCGGATCGGCAGCGGCCGCACCCGGCGGTTCGTCGGGCGCGAGCACGGCGCGGGCCTGTCGTACTTCTTCGTCGACAACGACCCCGGACAGGGCCCGGAGCTGCACCGGCATCCGTACACCGAGACCTGGATCGTGCTCGAGGGCGAGGCGGACGTGACGATCGGCGATCGCGTCTTGCAGGCGACGGCCGGGGACACCGTCACCGCGCCGCTGTGGACCTGGCATCGCTTCGTCAACTGCGGCACGTCGCGGCTGCGGATCGTCTGCATGCATGCGTCGCCGGTGATCATCCAGGAGTGGTGGGATTCCCGCGGCACGCTCGACATCCCCTCGCTGACCGACTGAAGGAGTGCACATGTCTTTCCAGGCGTACCTCGACGCCGTCGAGAAGAAGACCGGGCTCACCCCGCGCCAGCTGGTGGAGATCGCGGGGGAGAAGGGTTTCGATGCGTCGACCCCTGCCGCTCCCATCGTGCAGTGGCTCGCCGAGGACTACGGCGTCGGCCGTGGACACGCCATGGCGATGGTCCACGTCATCACGAAGGGGCCGCAGATCAGCGCGAAGCACGTCGGCAGCGGCGGCACGCACGCCGACCCCACCGACACGCTGTGGCTCGACGGAGCGGCGACCAACCCGCATCCGTGACGCCGTGGCTTCGGAACGGCGCCGAGAAACCGCCGTCGGTGTCGGTCACCGGTGTCGTCGCGGCGCGAGGGCTCAGCGAGCCCGAGGGGGCGCGACCGATTCTCGCTCGACCAGGCGGGGCTTCAGAGTGATGCGACGGGGGTCGCGGCGTCCGCCGAGCTGATCTGTCAGTAGCTCCACTGCCGCTCGGGCCTTCTCCGCGATGTCCTGACGGACGGTCGACAGCGTGGGAGTGACCATTGCGGCGATCGGAAGGTCATCGAATCCGACGAGGGAGAAGTCCGTGGGCACCTGGATGCCGCGGCGAGAGAGCGCCTTGATCAGACCGATCGCGAGGATGTCGGCGGTCACTACGGCCGCCGTGAGTTTCACGGGATGAGCGAGCAGCTTGTCCGCAGCGGCCTCCGCATCGGCGAAACTGACATTGGCGACCACCTGCGTTTGGTCCGCATCCAGTCCGGCCTCGCTGAGGGCCCGTCTGTATCCCGTGTATCGGGCGTTGATGACGCCGTCGCTGGTGGCTCGGGGGCCGACGAAGGCGATGGAGCGATGCCCTGCAGCGAGGAGCAGCCGCGTCGCCTCGTAGCTGCCCTGCTCGTCGTCGAGCCCGACAGTGGAGATCTCTGCGTCCGTATACGCATCGATGAACACCATCGGCACGTCCTGATGTCGGCGCAGCTGTTCGACGTCGTCGGCCAGCACCCCCAGGAACACCGCGCCGTCGACATTCCACGAACGCAGTCGGCGTGCGGTGTCTGCGGCATCCGTGGCCGCGTGGATCATCAGGTGCTTGCCCGCGGCGCTGACGTGCCTCTCGATCTCGCCGAGGAGCATGGCGTCGTGAGGGTTGGATAGCCCCAGATCCCCTTCGGCTGCGTCGTAGTAGACGAGCGAGATGATCTCGCTACGGGCCGCGGACAGTGAGCGAGCGGCCGCGCTGGGCTGATAGTTCAGGTCGTCTGCGGTCTTGCGCACGCGCTCGCGCGTGGCCGCGGAGACGCGCTCGTCACGACCGTTGAGCACGTTGGAGACCGTCATCTTCGACACTCCGCATACGCGAGCGATGTCTGCGATCGTCACCATCCGTTGCCCCCCGATTTCGGTACATCCATCTTGACAGCTACCACCTCCGTGATGCATCGTAGTTTACCGGTAAAGGTATACCGGTAAACCAGACAAAGGAGTCCTCATGTCCCGAGCGAGTAGGCGAGTCCGCATTACGGTGGCGATCGGTGCCGCGGCCGCACTCTCGGTGTCGTTGACGTCGTGCGCGAGCAGCAGCGGGGGTGTTGAAGACACCGAGCCGGACAAGGGGTTGCCTATCGCCGGCGTCAACGTGACCTACGACCCCAACACGCTCGTGAATGACGGAAAGCCCATCGAGCTGGACTGGTGGGCGTGGACCAATGTCGAGCAGTTCCAGGCCATCGCCGACGCGTACAGCGAGATCCACCCCAATGTGGTGATCAATGTCGTGAACCAGCCGTGGGAGGACTATTGGACCAAGCTTCCGCTGGAGCTGCAGTCCGGCGGTGGCCCCGCGCTCTTCAACGTGCACAACTCGCAGCACGAGAACCTCATCGCGAACATGGAGCCGTACGACATCGACCCCGCGGACCTCGAGGCCGACTACGCCGGCGCTGCAAGTCACCTGATCGACGGGGAAACGCACTACATCGATCTCGGCCTCATGAGCGGCGCGATCTACTACAACACCGACATGTGGGAGGCCGCAGGCCTGACCGATGCCGACATCCCGACGACGTGGGACGAATTCCGTGAGGTCGCCAAGGCGCTCACCATCCGCGACGGAGATCAGCTGCGCCAGGCAGGGTTCAACTTCAACAGCGGCGGACACACGATGCAGGCGGGTCTGGCCTATCAGCTCGGCCAGAACCTGTTCGAGGCAGACGGCAGCACGCCCGCCATCGACAACGAGGCGAACCTGGAGGTCATCCAGCGCTTCGTCGACATCTACGCAGACGGCTCAGGTGATCCCGACTTCGGCGCAGCCGGCACGGACAGCTTCGGCCAGGGCCTGTCGGCCATGACGTACGCATGGGGCTGGTTCTCCGGAACCTTGAAGAACGACTACCCGGACCTCAACTGGAGCGCGTTCCAGACTCCGGTGCCGGAGGCGGGTGAGACGCCGTACGCGCTCGACCGCTACAACGGAGAGTCGACGTTCGGCATCAACGCGAACGCCAGCGACGCGGAGAAGGAGGTGGCACAGGACTTCCTGCGCTACTTCCTCACCGACGCCGAATCGATGAAGGAGCTCTCGCTCATCTTCAGTGTCTTCCCGGCCTACAAGCCGATCGCCGATGACCCGGTGTTCGCCGAGAACCCGGCGCTCGCAGCCTTCGGTGAGATCGACCGCTACATCTGGCCCGGCCCGATCCCGGCGACGTTCGAGACCACGACCGCGACGATGTGGGAGGAGATCCTCTTCAACGGCGTCGCACCCGAGGAAGCCCTGGCGGCGGCTCAGGCGACGATCGAGAAGGATCTGAGCGGCAAGGACTTCGTCTCCTCAGAGGGCCTTTACGCGTTCTACTCCGGCAACTGAGCTTCCGACGCAGAAAGGAGCGCTCCCGGCCGTCCGAGCGGCGGCCGGGAGCGACACCCGATGACCATTCAGACCTCCACCCGCTCTGCCCACCGGGGCGAGACGGCCCCGGTGACGCAGGCGACCCGCCGCATCAAGAAACCGGCAAGCGAACTGTGGCTTCGCAACATCACGGTCGGCGTCATCATGGCGTCGCTCGTGCTGCTTCTGCTCATTCCGATCGGAATCGCGTTCGTGGGCAGCTTCCATGACTGGAACCCGCTGAACGGCAGGTTCGATTTCACCGGGATCGACAACTACGCCGCCCTGTTCGCCGACCCGACGTTCTGGCGCGCGTCGTCCAACACCCTGGTGTTCGGCATCCTCGCGATCGCCGGTCGCGTGTTGCTCGGACTCGCCATCGCCTACGCCCTCTTCTCGAAGCTCAGTCGGTGGCGCACGTTCTTCCGCACGATCTTCTACCTGCCGACGGTCATGCCGCTCGTCGCAGTCGCGTTCCTGTGGACGCTCATGTACAACCCTCAGTTCGGGGCGATCAACACGCTCTTCGGACTGGACGTCAACTGGCTCTTCGACCAGCGCTTCTCTCTGCTGGCGATCGTGGTCATGACGATCTGGAAGGACTTCGGATTCGCTGTGATCCTGTTCCTCGCCGGCCTCTACGCCATTCCGGAGGATGTGCTGGAGGCAGCGTCGGTGGACGGCGCGAGCGCGTGGCGAACGTTCTGGCACATCATCCTGCCGCTGCTGCGTCCCATGCTCTTCTTCATCATCATCACGTCGATGATCGGCTATCTGCAGGCCTTCGTGCAGGTGCTCGTGATGACCAACGGCGGACCCGGGACATCCACGCAGCTGATCTCCTTCATGATCTATGACCAGGCATTCGTGAAGTACAACTTCGGCTACGCGTCGGCGATCGCCTTCATCCTCCTGATCATCACAGCCCTGCTCACCGCCGCTTCCTGGCGTATGAACCAATCGGCGCTCGACACCCCGCGTCGTCGACGCTTCACCCACCGCTCGAAGGAGAAGACGTCATGAAGGTGCGCGTCTTCGCGCTGAACGCCGGGCTGCTGCTCGTCGGTGGCATCGTCGTCCTGCCGTTCTTCTGGATGATCCTGTCGGCATTCAAATCCAACTCCGAGATCCTCAGCTTCGATCAGAGCTTCCTGCCGCGGGAGTGGACACTGGAGAACTTCGTCTCCATCCAGACGAAGCTGGACTTCTTCCGGCTCTTCTTCAACAGCGTGTTGCTGTCAGTGACGATCACTGCGCTGTCGGTCTACACGAGCCTCGTGGGCGGGTTCGTGTTCGCGAAGTACACCTTCCGCGGTCGCGGGGCGCTGTTCGCCGTGATCCTGTCGACCATGATGATCACCTGGGCGGTCGTCATCATCCCGCGGTACACGATCTTCCGCTCGATCGGCCTCACCGACAGCTATGCCTCGATCATCATCCCCGCCGTGATCAGCGCGTTCGGCATCTTCATGATGCGGCAGAGCATGGATTCCATCCCCGATGAGATCCTCGAAGCCGCACGCATCGACGGGGCGTCCGAGTGGTTCATCTTCCATCGCATCGTCGCGCCGCTGAGCGTGAACGCGATCTCGGCGCTGTCGATCTTCCAGTTCCTCTGGGTCTGGGAGGACTACCTGTGGCCCTATCTGATGATCTCTTCGGAGGAGAAGCAGGTGCTCGCGGTGGGACTCACGACGTTCCGGGGGCAGTACGGCACCGACTACGGCGGGCTGTTCGCTGCAACGACGCTGGCCATCGTCCCCGTGCTCGTGGTCTACATCTTGTTCCAACGCCGGTTCATCGCCGGCGCCGCGAGCGCAGCGCTGAAGGGCTGAGAAATGGCAGAGGAATCGATGATCTCGTTGTCGGATGGAAAGCCGGCACCCGCTGCAGACGGCGCGACGCTCACGGGACCCGGTTACCGCATCTCGGTCTTGACGGACCGCCTGATCCGTATCGAATGGGATCCGCAGGAGCGCTTCGTAGACGACAAGACGCAGCAGGTGCAGAACCGCAGCTTCCCGGTTCCGCGATTCGGCGTGGTTCGCACCGACCGGGGGATCGAACTCACGACAGATAGCCTGCGGCTGCGGTACGACGAGCGGATGCCGAGCACCTCCGGCCTTGCGATCACGCTGCTGACCGGCGCGACGGACGTCCACTACACGACATGGCGGCCCGGACAGGAGTATCCGCAGACCTTGCCGGCGCGCGGCAACCTCGGCAGCACCGCGCGGACGCTGGACGAGATCGACGGGCGGATCGACGTCCTGCCGGGGATCCTCTCGACCTTCGGCTTCGGCGTGCTCGACGACTCGGAGTCGCTGATTCTGAGCGACGACGGGTGGATTCGCCCCCGCGACCGGGCGGATGAGTCCGTCGACATCTACTTCTTCGGGTACGGCCGCGATTTCGCCGCGGCGCTCGGTGACTTCCACGCCCTCACCGGTCCCATCCCGCTGGTTCCCCGCTTCGCGCTGGGCAACTGGTGGAGCCGGTACTGGGCGTATCACGAGCAGGAGTACCTGTCTCTGATGGAGCGATTCCGCGAGAATGACGTGCCACTCTCCGTTGCGGTGATCGACATGGACTGGCACGTCGTGGACGTCGACCCGGCGATCGGGACCGGGTGGACGGGATACACCTGGAACACGGACCTCTTTCCCGATCCGCCACGGTTCCTGTCGGCCCTGCATGATCAAGGGCTCGCCGTCACGCTCAATCTGCATCCCGCTGACGGCATCCGCCGACACGAGGCGGCCTACCCGGACGTCGCCGAAGCGCTGGGCGTCGACCCCGCCCGCGGGCTCGGCATCGACTTCGAGGTGTCGTCACGGGAGTTCATGACGGCGTATCAGGATCACGTGCTCGGCCCGCTGGAGGAACAGGGTGTCGACTTCTGGTGGATCGACTGGCAGTCGGGTGCGTACTCGGGAATGCCGGGCCTTGACCCACTGTGGATGCTGAACCACACGCACTTCCACTCCTCGGCGCGCGCCGGACGTCGGCCGTTGACCTTCTCGCGCTACACCGAGCGCGGCGGGCACCGTTACCCTGTCGGCTTCTCGGGTGACACGATTGTGAGCTGGGCGTCTCTCGCATTCCAGCCCGAGTTCACCGCCACGGCGGCGAACGCCGGCTTTACGTGGTGGAGCCATGACATCGGTGGGCACATGAACGGCTCACACGACGTCGAGCTGGCAGTGCGCTGGCTGCAGTTCGGGGTGGTGTCGCCGATCAATCGCTTGCACTCCTCGACCAACCCGTTCAGCTCCAAGGAGCCGTGGGCGTATGGCGAGCCGGCCGCGACGATCATGCGTCGGTATCTGCGGCTGCGTCACCGGCTGATCCCGATGCTCTACACCGGAGCCTGGGCCGCGCACCGCGACAATGTGAGCATCGTCCGCCCGCTCTACCACGACTCGCCCCGGGAGGGCGGCGCCTATCGCCATCCCGATCAGTACCTGCTCGGCGAGCACCTCCTCGTCGTGCCCATCACGGCGCCGCGGGAGCGCCTGTCGCAGCTCGCGACGGCATCCGCCTGGCTGCCCGAGGGGCAGTGGGTGGACCTCATCACCGGGCTGCGGTACCGCGGCTCCCGCGAAGTTCTGCTCACGCGCGCACTCGACGAGTATCCGGTGCTCGCGAGGGCCGGTGCCGTCGTGCCACTCGATTCCGATCCGATGTCGGATGCCGCCGTCGCTCCGGCGCGCATGGAGTTGCTGGTCGTCGTCGGCGACGCGACGTCGACCTTGGTCGAGGATGATGGCGCCGCGCAGCCCGAGCCGGGCATCGTGCGCTTCACGCAGACCCTGGAACGCCGCAGCGATGGCCGGGCGGACATCACTGTGACGGCGTCACACACCGGTGCCCCGATCCCGGCGCGGCAGGTGCGGATTCGGATCCCCGGCGTCTGCGCGGCTGAATCCGTGTCGCTCGAGGGCGGACCGACGCTGCGTTCGGAGCTGCTGCCCCCCGACCCGGAAACCCTCGCTCCCGCGGGACTCGGGGCCGATCTGGGTGAGGTGTCATTGGCGGACGGCTTCACCCTGCGCGTGCGCGGGGCGGAGCGTTCGGCCCCGTTCGATCCGGAGCGGTTGTTCGCGCAGCTACAGCGGGCAGAGATCGCCTACGACACCAAGCGACTCGTCTGGGAGGCCGTCAGCGATCATGAGTCGGCGGACGCGATCGCAGCGATGAATCTGCCTCAAGAGCTTCGCGACGCGATCGCGGAGCAGCTCCTGGCCATCACCGCCTGGTGAGAGGCCGCGGCGGTCTCGGCTCGGGCATCAGTACCGGGCCGAGAACCCGCCGTCGGTCTGCAGCAGCTGCCCCGTCACCCAGCGGCCCTCCGGCGACAGCAGGAACGCGACCACCCCGCCGATGTCGCGGGGCGCTCCCAGCCGAGGTCGCTCGTGACCACGTGCCAGCCGTCGGCGACGAGGCGCGGCGCGACACCGGCGGCGATGCTGTTCGCGCGCGCGGCGCCGGTGAGGAGGGCGAGGGGCATGGTCCGATGCTAGGGCTGCCGGGCCGGAGGCCTTCGCGCGCGTCGTTCACCGGATGAGTGTGCGGCCCTCGTAGTCGCTCGACGTGCCGGAGCGCAAGATCTTCATGGCACTCCGATCGGTCACGTAGTCTGGTGCGCGTGACGGAGATGCAGACGATGGTGCGAACCGAAGTGCGGATCAATGGAGAGGGCTATCTCCTGGCGCAGGGTGTCGATCTCGATGCGCTCCGACGTCAGATGGAGGAGGCCTCTCGCGAGGGCGGCCGTTTCGTGGACTTCACCGTGGTGGGCAACCGTGCGGTTGCGGTGCTGGTCTCACCGCGCACCGAGGTCGTCATCGCCGAGGACACGGTGCAGTTCGACCCCCGTGATACGGGAGACGACGAAGACCCCTTCGGCGGCTTCTTCGACCTGTGAGCGAAGGGTGAGCGCCTTACGCGTTCGCCACGACTCACCAGCAACACTGGCAGATCTCGTGCGCCGCAACCGCGCGCGCAAGACCGGAGGCCCCGATGGGGAAGTTCACCTACAACTCACATACCAGCGCGAACTTCGATGATCGGCTGCTGGCCCACCTGCAGGTCGTGATGGGTGCAAAACTCCGTCGCTCCGAGGGGTTCTTCTTCACCTGGAAGGACGACACGAGCCTGGGGAGCGGCCGAACCTCGCTGTGGATCCACCCGGGGGCCTCGTTGACGTTCAAGTTCACCGGCAGCCGCCAGCCCCGCATCAACCGTGCCTGGATTGACGCACTCGCCGCGACGGCGAACTCGCCGCGCGGCCTGTACGCGGTTCCCGAGCCGCAGGGGTCGGAGAACGACGCGGAGCGGGTCCTGCTGGGTTGACCCCGGCAGCCGGGGGCTGATGGATCCGTCCCCGGGGACGAAGGCCGGGCTCTGCGGCACCGGAATTCCTGCTCTCCGCGCGTGAGGAGCCCGTCCGCGGGCGCCGGGTCAGGCGACGGTGGCGGGCGAGGGGCGGGAGGCGGCGCGCGATGCGCGTCGGCGTCGCACGAGCGCGATGATCCACTCGACGACGAGACACGCCCACGTGACGAGCCAGACGAAGACGGCGAGCGAGAAGATCGCCGAGGAGAGGTCGGCTGCCCCCGAGTCGCCGGCCAGGCCCGTCCACAGCATGAACGTCGAACCCAGATGGCCGGTGTCGCCGCCGTCGACGAGGAAGAAGCCTGCGAACACGACCGCGACGCTCGTGGCCCACGAGTACACCAGTCCGCGGGTGGCGACCGGTCCCTCGCGCAGCGCGCCGCGCGATATGAAGTATCCGCTGACCGCGACCGCCATCTGAACGGCGTACCCGAGAATCCACAGTGGCGCGGTGACCAAGAGTCCGAAGACCATCCATCCCGGCGAGGCGAGCTTCAGCAGCAGCGCGAGGGCGGGCAGCGTTATGAGGGCCAGGCCGGTCAGAGTGGCCGTCGTGTCGCTCAGTCGTCGGGTCATAGTCTCATCATGGCGTCACCGAGGCGCGCACTTGAACCGCACGCATCGGGTGTGCCGCGACGCCCACCGCGTCAAGCCGTTGCGCTCGGCCGGGGGCGTGCGCTCTGATGGACCGCATGGATGACGACCGCAGCCTGCCGCCGATCACCCCCGGCCCGGAGCCAGATACGACCGACGCCGCCGAGCCCGACGACGTCGACGCAACGCTGGATGCCGAAGATGCACCGCCCATGGTGGACAGCGACGGTCAGATCGTCGGCGACTGACGCGCGGCGGTGCGCGGCAACCGATGTGCGGCGTCGATAGCATCAAGTGTCGGTGCGAATGAGGGAGAAGACGTGATGGGCGCTGAGCGGCCCCCCTTCAGTCCGGTCATCGCGCTGCTGACGGTGTCGGCGATCTGGGACGCGCAACTGGGTGCGGCCCTGAAGTCCGTCGGCCTGACGACACGCAAGTACGCCCTGCTCGCCCATATCGGTGCGGAGCCGGGCATCTCCTTCAGCGAGTTGGCGCGACGCAGTCAGATCACCGTGCAGACCGCGCACACGGCGGTGCGGGCGCTCGCGGGCGACGGCATGGTGGCCGACGCGACCGCGCACGCCGGTGCGGCCTCGGACCTGCGCGTCACGCCCAAGGGGCAGCGCGCACTCGACGCGGCCGAGGCGCTGCTCGCCGGGCTGGATGCCACCTTCACCACCACGCTGCCGTCGCTGTCCGCCGCCCTCCAGGGGCTGCACGAGAGCCCGTTCCCGCAGGACGTCGCCCCGGCATCCTTCAGCTAAGCTGAAGGAATGTTCCGCACGCCCCTCACCCTCTTCCGCACGCTCGCGTTCGCGGAGGCGGTGTCATGGACGCTGCTGATCACCGGTCTCATCCTGCGCGCGACCGCGGGCCTGGACGTCGCGGTCTCGATCGGCGGCGGCATCCACGGGTTCGTCTTCCTGTCGTACGCGGCGACGGCCGTGGTCGTCGCCAAGAACAACCGCTGGCGCCCGTGGCCGACCGCCGTGGCTGTGGTCAGCGCCGTGATCCCGTACGCAACGATCCCCGCCGAGATCTGGCTGAACCGCACGGGGCGGCTGGCCGGTCAGTGGCGTGTAGCCGAGACGGGCGACCCGCGCGAGCAGGCCTGGCATGATCGGTTCTTCCGCACGCTGCTGCGCCACCCGCTGCTGTTCGGTCTCGCGCTGGCGGTCGGCGTCGTGGTGGTCTTCGCGGTGCTACTGATCATCGGACCCCCTGGCCGCTGAGTTCAGCGCCGGCGGATGCCAGGATGGGGGCGTGTCGACGTCGATCCTCCGCACCGCCGCCCGCTGGGCCCTGGCGGCGCTGCTCGCGGCCGCGGGCCTGGCCCACCTGTTCTGGCTGCGCCGCGGCTTTCGCATCGCCGTGCCGCCGTGGGCGACCCGGCTGCTGCACACGGACAAGGACATGATCGTCGTGGCATCCGGCGCCGCCGAACTGCTGCTCGGCACGGCCCTGGTCGCCCTGCCGCGCGAGCGGCGGAGGATCGGCATGGCCACCGCGGCGTTCTTCGTCGCGGTGTTCCCGGGCAACGTGCACCAGTGGCGTGAGGGAACCCCCGCGCCGGGGCTGCGCACCGACCGTGCTCGCCTGGTGCGGCTGTTCCTGCAGCCGGCGCTGGTCGGGTGGGCGCTGTGGGCCACCGCGCCACAAGAGGGGAGCTGACATGCTGTCGATCGGCATCGCCGCCGCCGCGGGACCCGAGGTCGCTGCCCGCCTCGCGCCCGTGCTGGAGCGGCACGGGTTCCACGCCCTCTGGGTCAACGACACCCCGGGCGCCGACGCTCTCGAGGTGCTCGCTGCCGCCGCGGCGGTGACCGACCGCCTGGTGCTCGCCACCGGCGTGCTTCCGGTGGACCGCCGCAGCGCCGACGACGTCATCGCGACGGTCGACCGGCTGGCGCTGCCGCAGCAACGCCTGCTGCTCGGAATCGGCTCCGGTCAGCTGCGGGCCGGAGCGCTGGATGCCGTCGGCCACGCAGTCCGGCGCCTGCGAGAGGGTAGCGCCGCCCGCGTCGTCGTCGGTGCGCTGGGCCCGCGCATGCGACGGCTGGGGGCCGCTCAGTCCGATGGCCTGCTGCTGAGCTGGCTCGATCCGCAGACGGCGGCGCGACAGGCGGTCGCGGCGCATGCCGCGGCGTCCGATGCGCACGTCGCGCTCTACGTGCGCACCGCCGTCGACCCCGCCGCCGACGCGCGACTGCGAGAGGAGACGGAGAGGTACGCGGGGTTCGGCGCGTATGCGGCCAACTTCGCCCGGCTCGGGGTCGCGCCGCAGGCGACGGTGATCGACAGCACGGCCGATCTGGGCGGGGCCGTCGCCGCCTACCGGGCCGCGGTGGACGAAGTGGTGCTACGTGCGATCACGCCCACCGACGACGCCGCGGCGTACGTGTCGTTCGCCGAACACATCGCCCGCCGCGCGGCGGTGTGACCCCGCGCCGAGCAATCTGCGCGACGGAAACACGCGGAAACGGAATTTCTGAACCGTGACGGCGTTTGGTTACCTGTCATGGTGAGCACTGAAACGATTCCGACCGCGTCCGACGCCTACGCCGACTGGGCGCGCGCCCGTCGCGAGGCCGTGACCGCCCCGCAGGGCGCCCTCTCGCTCGTGCTCACGCACTGGTCGCCGGCCGGCGCACCGCCGGTCGACGAGGCCGTCGCCCGGGAGGGTCACCCGGAATCCGCCCTGTTCACGCGGCTGCAGCGCACCGACATCGAGTCCGGCCTGCCGCAGGAGGGCTACCGCATCTGGCGGCAGGACTCTCCGGCGCAGCTGGCGTTCGAGGACATCGAGCGCTACCCCTACGACCCGGCATGGGTGCTCGACGGGCGCTTCGAACTCGTCGACGAGCAGCGCGTGGTGCCGTTCGAGCACATCAAGGATGCCGGCGCGACGCGCGGACTCCCCGTTTCGGGCGACCTCGTCTTCACCGTCGACGGCACCGAGTACCGCCTCAACGCGTTCGACACCGTCTACGGCGGCACCGCCAAGCTGCAGCTCGTCTTCGGCGACCGCACCAACGGCGCCGAGACCTACGGGGCAGGCCGATTCCTGTTCCTCGACCGCCCCGCCGAGTCGGGCGAGCTGCGCCCGGGCGACAGCATCGCGTTGACGGTCGACTTCAACCTCGCCACCGTCCCGCCGTGCGGGTTCTCGAACCAGATGAACTGCCCCCTCCCGCCGCTGCAGAACCGTCTGCCCTTCCTGGTGCGCGCCGGCGAGAAGCGCGTGCGCTTCGCCGACGGCTTCGCCCTCTGACCCAGGCTCCCCGCACTCCGGCGCTTCGCGTCGTCACCCCCCCACAGCAAAGGACCCGACGTGACCTCACGCCGCCTCACCCGATATCTCGCCGCGCCCGCGATGGCATCCGCCGCTCTGCTCGTTCTTGCCGGCTGCGCCTCCGGCGACTCCTCGCCCTCGGGATCGGGCGAGCCCGACGCTGCGGCCGAGATCGTCATCGGGTCGCAGAACGAGCCCACCAACCTCGACCAGATCTTCGGCGGCTCCTCGGGGGTCACCGAGGTGTTCACCGGCAACGTGTACGAGGGCCTCTTCCGCATCACCGACGACGCCGAGGTCGAGCCGCTGCTGGCGGATGAGACCGAGGTGTCCGACGACGGCCTGGTGTACACCTTCACCCTGGCCGACGCCGCGTTCCACTCCGGTGACCCGCTCACCGCCGACGACGTCAAGTACAGCCTCGAGCGCTTCGTCGGCGAGGAGTCCATCGCCGCCCGCAAGAACCAGCTGAAGGTCATCGACAGTGTCGAGGTCGTCGACGACAGCACCGTCGCGGTCACGCTGACCCAGCCGTCGATCAGCTTCACGTACAACCTCGGCTACGTCTGGATCGTCAACGACGAGGCGGGCGAGCTCACCACCACCGCCGACGGCACCGGCCCCTACGCTCTTGCCGACTACCGCAAGGGCGACTCGATCACCCTCGAGGTCAACGACGACTACTGGGGCGAGGCGCCCGCCAACGGCGGCGTCGTCTACCAGTACTACGCCGACCCGACAGCGCTGAACAACGCGCTGCTGACCGGCGCCGTCGACCTCGTCACGAGCCAGTCCAACCCCGACAGCCTCGCCGAGTTCGAATCCGCCGGCTTCCAGATCATCGAGGGCACCTCGACGACGAAGGAGCTGCTGGGTCTGAACACCCGGATCGCGCCGTTCGACGACGTCGCCGTGCGTAAGGCTCTGTACTCGGCGATCGACCGCGAGAAGCTGCTCGACGCCATCTGGGACGGCCGCGGCGAGCTCATCGGCTCGATGGTGCCGCCGTCGGAGCCGTGGTACCTCGACCTCGCCGACAACAACCCGTACGACCCCCAGCTGGCCGAGCAGCTGCTTGCCGACGCCGGCTACGCCGACGGGTTCACCTTCACCGTCGACACCCCCGACTCGGGCGTGCACTCCACGGTGGCCGAGTTCCTCAAGTCGGAGCTCGCGAAGGTCGGTGTCACGGTGGAGATCAACATCATCACCGACGACGAGTGGTACCAGAAGGTCTACACGGACAAGAACTTCGAAGCCACGCTGCAGGGTCACGTCAACGACCGCGACATCAACTTCTACGGCAACCCCGACTTCTACTGGGGCTACGACAACGCCGACGTCCAGACGTGGCTGGCCGAGTCCGAGGCGGCATCCACCGTCGAGGAGCAGACGGAGCTCATCGCGAAGGCGAACCAGCAGATCTCCGATGACGCCGCGAGCGTCTGGCTCTACCTGAACCCCCAGCTGCGCATCGCGGCGGAGGGAGTGACCGGCGTGCCCGAGAATGGATTGAACTCTCTGTTCTACGTGTACGACATCACGAAGGCGTAGCGATCACCCGGTATCTGCTTCGACGGACAGGATTGCTGCTGCTGGCGTTCGCGCTGGCGGTGACAATCCTGTTCGTCGTGCTCCGGGTACTGGGAAACCCCGTCTTCGCACTGATCTCGGTCGGGGCGACGGATGCCGAGATCGCCGCGGCCGCCGCCCGGCTGGGGGTGGACCGGCCGATCTGGGAGCAGTTCCTGTCGTACGTCGGGCAGCTGCTGTCGTTCGATCTCGGCCAGTCGTTCACCAACCATCTGAACGTCGGCGACGAGATCGTCCGTCGCCTGAACGTCACCCTGCCGCTGACGATGCTGTCGTTCGCGCTGTCGGTGCTGATCGCGGTGCCGGTGGGCTTCTTCGCCGCCTGGAAGTCGCGCACCTGGTACGGCACGGCCTTCTCGGCGGTGTCGCAGCTGGGTGGGGCGATCCCGGTGTTCTGGGTGGGCATCCTGCTGGTGGCGGTGCTGTCGCTCGGGTGGCGGGTGTTCCCCGCCGGCGGATTCCCCCGCACCGACTGGGACGATCCCGGTGCGGCGCTCTACGCGCTCACCCTGCCGGTCATCACGATCGCGATCGTCGCCGGCAGCGACCTCGCGCGGTACGTGCGCAGCGCGACGCTCGACATCCTGGGGCAGCAGTACCTGCGGGCCGCGCGTGCCACCGGCCAGAGCTTCGCGACGGCGCTGTGGCGCCACGGGGTGCGCAACGGCGTCGTGCCCCTCATCTCGATCCTCGCGATCCAGCTGTCGACGACGTTCGTGGGGGCGGTCATCATCGAGCGTGTCTTCGCTCTTCCGGGCCTCGGTGACATGCTGCTGGTCGGCATCAAGGAGCAGGACTTCCCGAGCGTGCAGGGCGTGCTCCTCTTCTCCACCGCCCTGGTGCTCGTGCTGGGCTTCATCGCCGACGTACTGCAGCGCCTCATCGACCCGCGGCTGCGCGACTCGCTGTCGGGCAACCGCCGCGTGAAGGCCGCCGCATGACCGCCACGATCCTCCCGACCACCGCACCGGCATCCGTCGTGCCGCCCGGCCGCCGCGGCGCGCGCCGGTCGATCAACCTGGCCGTCGGCGGGGCGCTGTTCGGCCTCATCGCCGCCATCGGCCTCGTCTCGGTCTTCTGGACTCCGTTCGAGTACGCAGACACCGGCGGCGGCCGACTGCAGCCGCCCTCGGCCGAGCACTGGGCCGGCACCGACCGCCTCGGCCGGGACCTCTTCACCCAGCTGATGATCGGCGCCCGACTGGCGCTGGCCGTCGGCTTCGGGTCGGTCGTGATCGCCGCGCTCCTCGGCATCGCGCTGGGTCTTCTCGCCGCCGTCGCCCGCCGCTGGGTGGACGATGCGATCTCGAGCCTGCTCGACATCGCCATCGCCTTCCCGACCCTGCTGCTGGCGATGCTCATCGTCGCGTGGCGCGGGGCGTCGCTGGAGTCGGCGATCCTCGCGATCGGACTCGCGGGCGCCGCCGTCATCGCCCGCCTCACCCGCATCACCGCGACGCGGGTGATGGCGATGGACTTCGTCACCGCGGCGCGCACCTCCGGCACCGGCACGCTCGGCATCCTGCGCCTGCACGTGCTGCGCAACGTCTGGCCGACCCTCATCGTGCCGCTCGCCCTGCAGTTCGGCGGGGCCGTGGGAGCGGAGGCGTCGCTGTCGTACCTGGGACTCGGGTCGCCGCCGCCCAACGCGTCGTGGGGACGGATGCTGCAGGAGGCGCAGAGCACCGTGCTCGTCGCCCCGACGGCCGCGATCCTTCCCGGCATCCTGCTGGTGGCCCTCATCATCGGTGTGAACCTGCTGGCCGACGGTCTGCGGGACATCGCCGACCCGACCTCCCGGAGCATCGGATGACCCCGCTGCTGGCGATCGAGAACCTCGGGGTGCGCCTCGACGGCCCCGAGCCGGTCGACCTGGTGCACGCGGTCGACGTCGCGCTGGCCCCCGGCGAGCGGCTCGGGATCATCGGCGAGTCGGGGTCGGGCAAGTCCCTCACGGCGCTGGCCGTGCTCGGGTTGCTGGGGCACCCGCTCGCCGCGCGCGGATCGGTGCGCGTGGACACCGGCGGCGACGTCGTCGAGGTGGTCGGCACGCCGTCGCGGCGGCTCGACCGGGTGCGCGGCACGACGATGGGGGCGGTGTTCCAGGAGCCCCTCGCGTCGCTGGACCCCCTCATGCGCGTCGGCAAGCAGCTGTCCTGGCCGCTCGCGCACCACCGTGGACTGCGCGGCGACGCGCTGCGGCGCGCGGTGCTCGACGCCCTCGCCGACGTGCAGCTGAGCGAGCCGGAGCGCATCGCGCGGTCGTACATCCACGAGATCTCGGGCGGGCAGCGTCAGCGCGTGGCCATCGCCCTCGCCCTCGCTGCGGGTCCCCGGCTGCTCATCGCGGACGAACCCACCACGGCGCTGGACGTCACGGTGCAGGCGGGCATTCTCGAGCTGTTGCAGCGGGAGGTCACCGACCGCGGGATGACGCTCCTGTTCATCAGTCACGACCTGCCGGTGGTGTCGACCATCGCCGACCGGGTGCTCGTGATGCGTGAGGGGCGGCAGGTGGAGCTCGGCACGACGACGCAGATCCTGGGCGCCCCCGGCGACCCGTACACGGCGCAGCTCGTCGCGGCATCCCGCCGGCTCGACGACTTCCTGCCCCGGGGCGCGGGGGGATCGGCATGACGGGCGTGACGCCGCTGCTGGCGGCCGAGGGAGTCGACTTCGCGTACCGGGACGGGCAGCCCGTGCTGCGCGGGGTGTCGCTGTCGCTGGCGCCCGGCGAGAGCCTGGGGCTCGTAGGGGAGTCGGGGGCGGGCAAGACCTCGCTGCTGCGGCTGCTGCTCGGACTGTCGGCGCCGACCGGCGGGCGGGTGCTCTTCGACGGCGCCCCGTTGGACCGCCGTTCGGCTGCGACGATGCGCCGGTTCCGGCAGGCGGTGCAGCCGGTGTACCAGGACCCGTTCTCATCGCTGGACCCCCGCATGACGGTGGGGGAGTCGATCGCCGAGCCGTTGCGGTCGCTGCGGGTCACCGCCGATCGCGCGGGGCGTGCAGCGCGGGTGGCCGAGCTGCTGGCGGCGGTCGACCTGCCGGCGGATGCCGCGGGTCGCTATCCCGAGGCCTTCTCGGGCGGGCAGCGCCAGCGCATCGCCATCGCGCGCGCGCTGGCGCCGCGGCCGCGGCTGATCCTCGCGGACGAGCCGGTCAGCGCGTTGGACACATCCGTGCGCATGCACGTGATCGAGCTGTTCCAGCGCCTCGCGCGCGAGCAGGGGATCGGCATGCTGCTGGTCTCGCACGACCTGACCATCGTCTCGGCCCTCTGCGGGCGGATGGCGGTGCTCGAGTCCGGCAGCCTCGTGGAGGAGGGGCCGACCGGGCGCCTGCTCACCGCGCCGCAGCACCCGTACACGCGGCGGCTGCTCGCGTCCGTGCCCCGGTTGCCTGTCGTCTCGGGCTGAGGCGGTCGCGGGGGTCGGCTGGGGCGCGCGCGGGCGCAGCTCTGCCGACGCGCGCCGGTTCTTCGGGGATCCGCGCTTACTCGGAGGAGATCGGCCCGAGGGGTCCGCAGTTGTGGCGTTCTCCGAGGTTGTGGCGGGCGACTGGGGCGGATGCTGCGGCATCCGCCCGCCGCGGTTAGATCCCGCGGCTCGCCCGTCGCACTGTGTCGCTTCGCGGCACGGCAGGGGACCATTCGCGACAGGCACAGCGCCGGACGGGCGGCACGGCGGGGGACCATTCGCGACAGGCGAGGCGCCCGGCCACGGGCGTCAGTCCGCGCGGCGGGTGGAGACCGTGACGGTGAACTTGCTGTTGCGGGCGACCTGCCGCGTGGGACCCACGAGGCGCTCGAGGACAGGGCGGTAGTGCAGCGGGGAATTCCACACGCACCACAGCTCGCCGCCGGGGCGGAGCACCCGTGCCGCGTCCGCGAACAGGTGCGGAGCGAGAGCGTCGGTGACAGCGGCGCCGCTGTGGAACGGCGGGTTCAGCGCGATCAAGCCCGCCACGCCGTCGGGCAGCGCCGACAGTGCGTCGTCGCGCTCCACCGTGACCCGCGCCGACACCGCGTTGGCCTCGGCTGTCGCCCGCGCCGACGCCACCGCGGCGGCTGAGGCATCGCAGGCGTGCACGCGCAGATGCGGATGCCGCATGGCCAGCGTCGCGGCGATGACGCCGGTGCCGCACGCGAGGTCGATGACGAGGTCACCGGGCGCCCCCGAGGGCACCTCGGCGGGGAGGTTCGCGACGAGCAGCCGGGTGCCGATGTCGATGCGGGGACCGGCGAACGCGCCGCCGTAAGCGCAGACGGTCACGCCGTCGTGCTGCTCGCGCGCCGGCTGTGGATCCGCGCCGTCGCGGGGACCGCGGGCGATGAGGACCCGCGACTTCTGGCGCGCATGCGTGACGTCCAGGCGCGCGAAGCGCTGACGCAGCACATCGTTCATCGCGGTGGTCATGTGCTTGAGGCGTCCCCCGGCGAACACCACGACATCGGGGTGCGCGTGGGCGGCGATGAGCCCCGCGATGTCGCGGAGGGCCGCGAGCGAGCGGGGGAGGCGCAGCAGCACGAGGCGGGCATCGGCGACGAGCTCGGCATCCAACGGCATCGAGCGCACGCGCCCGCCGAGGCCGAAGGTGCGCGCGTTGGCGGCCAGCGCCCGCTCACCGGTGATCAGGTCCTGATGCACGCGGATGCCGCTTGCCCCGGCATCCGCCGCTCCCAGCGCGAGCGCGCCGTACGCGTCGTTGATCACGACGACGTCGCCCTCGCCGAGCCCGGCACGTGCCGAGGCCGACTCATCGAGCAGCAGCCGGTCGGCCGCGTCGGAGGCGGTCAGGCCGGGCGCTTCGACATCGGGCCAGCGGCGCAGCGCAGCAAGGTCGATCATGCGGACTCGGCGTAGTGCAGGCGCACGTCGGCGGGCGTGCACTCGTCACCGATGCGGATGCCGGGGGCGAGCCTCCCCGCCTCCCGCAGTCGGGTGAGCTCGGCGACGGCGCGCGCACGCAGCTGCCAGGGGTCGATCGTGTTCACGTAGATCTTGGTGCCGCCTTCGAATCCGGCCGGGTTGGAGATGCGCCACTTCAGCACGACGCGCCACGGCATGGGCCAGGGGGCGCCGGGCGGACGGTAGTGCCACTCCTCGTTGGTGGGGACGTGGTCGCCTGTCGCCGCGTGCAGCGCATGAACGAGGTCGGAGACCGCGCGCACCTCGCTCGCGGAGTGCTCGTGGGGCAGGTTCGCCGCGGCCGTGGAGTAGACCTCGAACGCCGGGTACCGGTGCCCCACGCCGGCGAACGCGACAGCACCGTCTGTCGCGGCCACCAGCAGGCCGTGCTGCACCGACATGTCGACGATGGCGTGCTGGTACAGGCCACGGTCCGAGGCGAGCATGCGCAGCTCGCGGTCCAGCTGCGGACCGGGTTCGTCGATCGCGACGAGCTGCTTGTGCAGGTGCTCGAACGACGCCCCGGCGGGGCGCAACCAATTCTGGAAGACCGCCACGTATGCCGCGTTCGGCTGCGCCCGGGCGATCTCGCTGAGGCTCCGCACGGTGAACGCGGTGTACGCGGCGTGCTCCTCGGCTGTCAGCCGCCCGGCCGAGGCGAGCTGGTCGTCGGTGCGGGCGCCGTCGACGACGTGGCGCCGTGCCACGACGACGTCGTGCGATCCGCCGACGAGGTCGAGCGCCGCCTCCTCCAGGCTCTGGGGCATGCCCGAGGCCTGCTCCCGGATCTCCGCCAGCCGGCGGATGTGCTCGTGACCCACGGGGTCGGCGAGGTACTCCTGTGCCCACTGCACGACCTCGGAAGGCTGCCGGAACCCGTGATTCTCCCGCCAGTACTCCGCCGAGACGATCTCGAAGAGGTTGCCGAAGCGGCGGAACTCCGCGACGGTGTCCGACAGCTCGCTGGCGGGGACCCGTGTCAGCTCCGCGAAATCGGGACCGACCAGGCGCGCCTTCTCGGGTGTGGTGTCCAGGTAGCGGTCCTGGCAGAAGGCGCAGAGGCGGCGATCCTGCCCGGGAGCGAGACGCGCGACGTCCGCGCGCGGGGCGAAGAGGGGTCGGCTGGCGCGACCGGGCACGGTCCACACGCGCGTGCCGGTGAGGGGACCCACCTGCTTCACGGTGCCGTCCGGCATCCGCAGCAGCGGCGGGCTCTGCAGGGCATCGCTCACCCCCTCAGCCTACCCAGCACCCCTGTCAACCGGTCGCCGACCCGGCCGGGCTGGGCTTGACTGCGGTCATGAGAAGCGTCGCGCGGTGGGTGCTTGCCGGGTTCATGGTGTTCGCCGGGTTGAGCCACCTGTTCTGGGGGCGTCGCGAATTCCAGGCGCAGGTGCCGGACTGGACCACGCGGGTCGTGCCGATCGACAAGGACGGCGTGGTCGTGGCATCCGGGGTCGTCGAAGCGGCCTTCGGGGTGGCGCTCATTGCGCTGCCGAAGGAGCGCCGGCGCATCGGCGTCGCGCTGGCGGCCTTCTTCACGGCGGTGTTCCCCGGAAACATCGCCCAGTACACCGGGCATCGCGATGGCTTCGGCCTCGACAGCGACGGCAAACGCCTGGCGCGACTGTTCTTCCAGCCGCTGCTCGTGGCATGGGCGCTCTGGTCGACGTCACCCGCGGAGCGGTGAGGCCCGCGGGGGAGCGGGCTCAGCGCGCGGACGCCCCCCTGGATCAGCGCGCCGGCGCCCGGCTCAGCGCGCGTCGGCGTGGAAGCGCACCTGCCGGGTGTTGCCCTCTTCGCGCAGGTCGACGACCTTGGGGTGGTCGCGCAGGAAGTCGGTGAACGTCTTGTGGCCGAGTTCCTTCTCGTTGAAGGACGGGTCCATGCGGCGCATGAGGTCCTTGACCGCCGAGGCGTTGACCCACTCGTCGTCGGTGCGCACGCCCTCCAGGCGCAGCGCCCGCTCGAGCAGCTCGGTCGACGGGTCGGCGACACGCTTGCGGGCGCGGGCGCGGGCCGGCGCGGCATCCTTCTTGTCCTCCGTCGTCTCGGGACGCGTGACGCCGGGGAGGGAATCGTACGAGTCGAACTGGTCGCACGCTGCCGCGAGGGACTTCGCCGTCGATCCCGCCACTCCGACGCCCACGACGATGCGGCCGAGTCGCTTGCACCGCTGGGCGAGCGGCACGTAGTCGCTGTCACCGCCCACGATGACCACGTGGGTCAGGTCGGGAAGGCGGAACATGTCCTCGACGGCATCGACGGCCAGGCGGATGTCGGCGCCGTTCTTGGCGTATGCCGCCGCGGGAAACAACTGCACGAGGTCCACGGCGCGCGCGACGAGCTGCGCCCGGTACTCCGCGTTGACGGGCATGGACCAGTCGGCGTAGGCGCGGGTGAGCACGAGCGTGCCGAAGGATGCCGCGTAATCGATGATCGCGCCCACGTTGATGGTCGCGGCGGCGAGGCGCTCGGCGACCTCGGGGTCGTTGATGTCAGCCGCGATCTTCTGGCGGTCGCGGGAGTAGGCGTTGCGCCCGTGGACGCGGTCATACCAGCTCATGACGATGTTGTCGAAGTCGAGGTAGACCGCGACGCGTGCCGGCTGAGGGTCAGCCATATTCATGCCTCCTGGGGGTAGCGCACACCGATCTGCGCGCGGATGTCGTCGAGGGTGCCCATGATCGCGACGCTCTCGTCGAGGGGAAGCTCGTCGCTGTCGGTGCGTCCCTCGGCGATGATGCGCTCGGCGGCCAGAGCCTGGTACTGCATCCCGCGCCCGTCCACATCGGAGACGAACTCCTCCCGGACGGTGCCGTCGGGGGCGGTCAGGCGGAAGGTCGTCGGGGCGTACCAGGTGCGGTCGATGTCGATGCGCCCCTCGGTGCCGACGACGTGCGCGGTGTTGGGGCCGGCGGCGCGCGAGGACGACACCGTGCTGGAGACGGCACCGCTGCCGTGCGTCATGACGGTGGCCACCTCGGCGTCGGCCCCGGTCTCAGCCAGGCGCGCAACGGCGTGCACGGACGTGGGCGCGCCCAGCACGTCCCACACGAACGAGACGGGATAGATGCCGAGGTCCAGCAACGCGCCCCCGCCGAGCTCGAGCGCGTTCAGGCGGTGCGACGGGTCGGCGGTGATCTTCTGGGTGTGGTCGGCGAAGACCGTGCGCACCTCGCCGAGAGCGCCGTCGGCGATCAGCGTGCGGATGCGCACCATGTGGGGGAGGTAGCGCGTCCACATCGCCTCCATGGCCAGGAGCCCTTGTCGCCGGGCGACGTCGCGCACGGCAGCGGCTTCGGCGGCGGTGAGCGTGAAGGGCTTCTCCACCAGCACGTGCTTGCCGGCTTCGAGCATCGCGATGGCGTTCTCCGCGTGAGCGGGGTGGGGCGTGGCGATGTAGACGATGTCGACGTCCGGGTCGGCGGCGAGGGCCTCGTACGACCCGTGCGCCCGCTCGATGCCGAACTCGTCGGCGAAGCGCTGGGCGGATGCCGCGCTACGCGAGCCGACGGCGGCGACGTCGAGGCCCGCAGTGCGCAGGTCGCTCGTGAAGGCGTGGGCGATTCCACCCGTGGCAAGGATTCCCCAGCGAAGACCGGTCATTCTTCGAGCGTACCCGGAGCGGCACCCGCCGATCGGCGTGGGGGCTCGTCGGCGACTCCCAGCAGGAACGAGACGATCTGCACGCCGCTGCCGGTGAGCAGCGGTCCGCGGCCGAACTGCCAGCCGTCGTCCGTCGCGCGGACGGTGTGACCGGCGATCGCGGCGCGCCGCGCGAACGGCGCGGTCGTGGATGCCGACAGGGCGACCGCCCCGGTGACCGCGGGATCGAGCTGCGGTGCGACATCCGCGTCCCGCGCGAGCACCAGGTAGGCCCGCGTCGCGCGGACGAGGTGGCGCCCGCCGCGGCGTCGCCCGCCGCGCACGCGCTCGGCGACGGTCGCGAGGAGGGTGGAGTCCGGGGCCGGCGCGGGGCGGGGTGCGACACCGGGGACGGCGGGTGCGGGTGGGGGTGCGGGTGCGGGTGCGGGTGTGCCGGGGCCGAGGGTGTTGCGGGCGGGTGGGCGCGTGGCATCCCTCTCGAGGCGGGCCGAAGCCAGGAAGCCGGCGATCAGGGTCGGCGCCTTCTCGGGGGCGCTCTGCGCGATCACGCGGGCCGCAGCGGTCACGATGTCGGCGATCTGCCCCCGGCGGTCCCCGGAGACGGCGGACTCGTCGCCGCGCGGAGCGTTGCTCAGCGGCAGGAAGCGCCCGAGATCCGACATGCGGGCAGTCTAGGGCGGCGCGCGGCGCGGGCCACGGGCTTCGGTGGGCGCATCGGGCCCCGTGGCGGAGGCGGGTTGGGGCCATGTGCGACGACGGAGAGAACCCGTGGGCACGGCGACAGCTCGCGGCCACGCTGGGCGCGTCGCCCGGGCCAGGCATAATGGGCGAGACCGATGTGACCGTGCACACGGACGTGCGACGAGGGCGGGCGGGGATGATCGACGACGGGAGCGGGCGACGACCCAGCATCCGTGATGTCGCGCGGCTGTCGGGTGTGTCGCATCAGACGGTGTCGCGCGTGCTCAATCACCATCCGAGCATCCGGCCCGAGACCCGCGAGCGGGTGCTCGCTGTCATGGCCGACCTGCAGTACAGCCCCAACCGCGCGGCACGCGCGCTGGTGACCAGCCGGTCGCAGACGATCGGCATCCTCGCCGCCTCCAGCAGTCAGTACGGTCCCGCGTCGAGCATCGCGGCGATCGAGTCCGCGGCCCGCGGCCGCGGCTACTGGGTCTCGACCGTCAACATCGAGCCGCGGGATCCGCAGTCGATCCTCGCGGGGCTGTCGCACCTCGTCGCGCAGTCCATCGAAGGCCTCGTCGTCATCGCGCCGCAGGTGCGCGTGTTCCGCGCCCTCGCCGCGCAGCGGCTGGACATCCCGTACGTCACCCTGCAGTCCAGCGAGCTCGACCCCGGCCACACGCTGTCGGTGGACCAGATCGCCGGAGCGAGGCTGGCCACCCGGCACCTCATCGAGCAGGGTCACCGCGACATCTACCACATCGCCGGCCCGCAGGACTGGATCGAGGCCGAGGCCCGCATGCGCGGATTCCTCGAGGAGATGGGCGCCGCCGACATCCCGACGACCGCGCCGATCCTGGGGGACTGGACGGCGGAATTCGGCTACTACGCCGGGCGCGAGCTGCTGCGCGTCCCGGACTTCACCGCGATCTTCTCCGCGAACGACCAGATGGCGCTGGGCCTCATGCACGCCATCCGCGACGAGGGGCTCGACGTGCCGCGCGACATCAGCATCGTCGGGTTCGATGACATTCCGGATGCCGCACACTTCTGGCCTCCGCTGACCACCGTGCGGCAGGACTTCGGGGAGCTCGGCCGACGCTGCGTCGAGCTGCTGCTCGGCGATGCCGACGCCCGCTCGGCCGCAGGCGGCCCCATCGTTCCCGAACTCGTGGTCCGCGCCTCCACGTCCCGGGTGCGCAGCAGGTAAGCGCCCCGCGGCCCGCCGTTACCAACCCGAAACGCGGGATCGCTTGACAGGCACCGGCCTGCAGTGGCTATAGTTTCGGCGATGTGAACGGTCACATTGACCGGCGGCATCCGAGCGCCACATCATCCGAGCAGGCAAGGGAGCCACACGTGTCCGCTGGCACAGACGCCGAGCAGCAGCTCCGCTACGTCACCGGGGTGAAGGTCGAGGTGGCGATCGCCCGGGTGCGTGCGGAGGTCGCGGCGTTGCACGCGGAGCTGGTGCGGTACGGGCTGGTGGTGTGGACGGGCGGGAACGTGTCGGGCCGGGTGCCGGGGGCGGAGTTGTTCGTGATCAAGCCGTCGGGGGTGTCGTATGACGCCCTCGCGCCGGAGAACATGATCCTCTGCGACCTGGACGGCAACGTCGTCCCGGGGACGCCGGGCAGCGACCGGGCCCCGTCGAGTGACACCGCGGCGCACGCGTATGTGTACCGGAACATGCCGGAGGTGGGCGGGGTGGTGCACACGCACTCGCCGTACGCGACGGCGTGGGCGGCGCGCGGGGAGGCGATCCCGTGCGTGATCACGGCGATGGCGGACGAGTTCGGCGGGGAGGTGCCGGTGGGTCCGTTCGCGATCATCGGGGACGACTCGATCGGCCGGGGGATCGTGGAGACGTTGACCGGGCATCGGTCGCGGGCGGTGCTGATGCAGAACCACGGCCCGTTCACGATCGGTGCGAGTGCGAAGGATGCCGTGAAGGCTGCGGTGATGGTGGAGGACGTGGCCCGCACGGTGCACCTGGCCCGGCAGGGCGGCGCGGTGATCCCGATCCCGCAGGAGGCGATCGACCGCCTCTACGACCGGTACCAGAACGTCTACGGGCAGACCACCGACGACCGCCGGTAGCCCCTCCCGGGCAGCGGTCACGACAACGAAACACCAAGACGATGCAGTCAGAAGGAAAGGAAACACAGTGAAGACGAAGAAGTTCTTCCTCGCCGCGGCCACACTGGCCACCGGCGCGCTGGTGCTCTCAGGATGCTCGGGGAACGGCGGTGGCGGCGGAGACGCCGGCGGCGAGGGTGACGGCGGCCTCATCGGCGTCGCCATGCCCACTCAGAGCTCCGAGCGCTGGATCCAGGACGGCAACGCCGTCAAGGAGGCGCTCGAGGCCGAGGGCTACACCGTCGACCTGCAGTACGCCGAGGACGACATTCCGACGCAGGTCTCGCAGATCGAGAACATGATCACCAAGGGCGCCGAGGCACTCATCGTCGCCTCGATCGACGGCACGACGCTGTCGGAGGTGCTGCAGGATGCCGCCGACGCCGACATCCCGGTGATCGCCTACGACCGCCTCATCCGCGACACCGAGAACGTGGACTACTACGCCACGTTCGACAACTTCCTCGTGGGCCAGCAGCAGGCCCGTTCCGTGCTGAACGGCCTCGGTCTGACCGACCTCGAGGGCGAGCCGCTCGCGGACGCCCCCGCGGGTCCGTTCAACATCGAGCTGTTCGCCGGCTCGCTCGACGACAACAACGCATTCTTCTTCTGGGAGGGTGCGATGGAGGAGTTCCAGCCGCTGATCGACGACGGCACCCTGGTCGTGCAGTCCGGCCAGACCGACATCGAGCAGGCCGCGACGCTGCGCTGGGACGGCGAGACCGCCCAGAGCCGCATGGAGAACATCCTCACGGCCGACTACTCCGACGGCACGCAGGTCGACGCCGTGCTCTCGCCCTACGACGGCATCTCGCGCGGCATCATCTCGGCCCTCACCGACGCCGGCTACAGCACCGGCGAGGAATGGCCCGTGATCTCGGGTCAGGACGCCGAGGTCGACTCGGTGAAGGCGATCCTGTCGGGCGAGCAGTACGCGACCATCTTCAAGGACACTCGTGAGCTGGCCGCGGTCGCCGCCGATATGGCGGTGGCGCTCCTGAACGGCGAGGAGCCGGAGGTCAACGACACCGAAACGTACGAGAACGGCGTCAAGGTCGTGCCCTCGTACCTGCTCGACCCGGTGCCGGTCGTCGCCGACAACGTGGAGTCGTCGCTGGTCGACTCCGGCTACTGGACCGCCGAGGAGCTCGGCCTGTAACACCCCGCGCCGGTGGCGGCGGCGGCATCCGTGCCCGCCGTCGCCACCGGCCGGAATCCCTGTCCACCCCCGAGGAAGCGGGAAACGTGACCGACAACATCCTGGAGATGCGCGACATCACCAAGACCTTTCCCGGCGTGAAGGCGCTCTCGCACGTCACGCTGGCCGTCAAGCGCGGCGAGGTCCACGCGATCTGCGGCGAGAACGGCGCCGGCAAGTCGACCCTGATGAAGGTGCTCTCCGGTGTGTACCCCCACGGCACCTACGAGGGGGCGATCGTGTTCGAGGGCGAGGAGGTGTCGTTCAAGAGCCTCCGCGACAGCGAAGCCAAAGGCATCGTCATCATCCATCAGGAGCTCGCCCTCAGCCCGCACCTGTCGATCGCGGAGAACATCTTCCTCGGCAACGAGCGCACCTCCCGTGGCCTCATCGACTGGAACAAGACCAACTTCGACGCCGCGGCGCTTCTGCGGCGTGTGGGCCTGCGCGACAACCCGACGACGAAGATCCGTCAGCTCGGCGTCGGCAAGCAGCAGCTGGTGGAGATCGCCAAGGCACTGTCGAAGAAGGTGAAGCTCCTCATCCTCGATGAGCCGACCGCGGCGCTCAACGACGCCGACTCCGACCACCTGCTCGACCTGATCCTCAGCCTCAAGGACGAGGGGATCACGTCGATCATCATCAGCCACAAGCTCAACGAGATCAAAAAGGTCGCCGACGCCGTCACCGTCATCCGTGACGGCAAGACGATCGAGACGATCGCGAAGGCCGAGGTCACCGAGGACCGCATCATCAAGGACATGGTGGGCCGCGACCTCGAGCACCGCTATCCCGACCACGAGCCGCAGATCGGCGAGGAGCTGCTGCGCGTCGAGGACTGGACGGCGCACCACCCGCAGGACCCCAGCCGGGTCATGGTCGACAAGGTCTCGATCACCGTGCGGGCCGGCGAGATCGTCGGCATCGCCGGGCTGATGGGCGCCGGTCGCACCGAGTTCGCGATGAGCCTGTTCGGTCAGAGCTACGGCTCGCGCATCTCGGGGCGGGTGTTCATGCGCGGCAAGCCGGTGAAGACCCGCAGCGTCGCCGAGGCGATCGACGCCGGCATCGCCTACGCCACGGAGGACCGCAAGACCTACGGGCTGAACCTCATCGAAGACATCAAACGCAACATCTCGATGGCGTCGCTGAAGAAGCTGGAGAAAGCAGGCCTCGTCAACGACAACGAGGAGTTCCGCGTCGCGAACGAATACCGCCGCAGCATGAACATCAAAGCGCCCAGCGTGCTGGCGAAGACCGGAAAGCTCTCCGGCGGCAACCAGCAGAAGGTCGTGCTGTCGAAGTGGATCTACTCCGACCCCGACGTGCTCATCCTCGACGAGCCCACGCGCGGCATCGACGTGGGCGCGAAGTACGAGATCTACACGATCATCAACAAGCTCGCCGCGGCCGGAAAGGGGATCATCGTCATCTCCTCCGAGCTGCCCGAGCTGCTCGGCATCTCGGACCGCGTGTACGCGCTGTCGGAGGGTCGCATCACCGGTGAGCTGCCGGTCGACCAGGCCACCCCCGAATCCGTCCTCAAGCTCATGACCATGGAAAAGCCCCGCTGACGGGCGCGCAGGAGACACGATCATGTCCAACCAAACGCAGACGCCATCGACGCCCGCCGAGTCGCAGGCCGCCGGCGCACTCATCCAGCCAGCCGACAACAAGTTCACCCGGTGGCTGTCGACGGTGCTCACCGACCTCGGCAAGAACGGCATCTTCCTCGCGCTCATCGCGGTGGTCGTGCTGTTCACGATCCTGACCGACGGCATCCTGCTGCGCCCGCAGAACCTCTCCAACCTCGTCGTGCAGAACGGCTACATCCTGGTGCTGGCGATCGGCATGGTGATGGTCATCATCGCCGGCCACATCGACCTGTCGGTCGGGTCGGTCGCCGCCTTCATCGGCGCCGTCTCGGGCGTGCTGGCGGTGAAGATGGAGTACCCGTGGTGGCTCGCCATCGTGCTGTCGCTGCTCATCGGAGCGCTCGTGGGGGCCTGGCAGGGGTTCTGGATCGCGTTCGTCGGCATCCCGGCGTTCATCGTCACCCTGGCCGGCATGCTCATCTTCCGCGGGCTTGCGCTCGTGGTGCTCGGGAACGCGAACATCGGCTCGTTCCCCACCGAGTACCGGGCGATGGGCAACGGCTTCCTCTCCGGCATCTTCGGCGAGAGCGATCCCGACGTGTTCACGCTGCTCGTCGGCGCCGTCGCGATCGGCGCGCTGGTGGTGCAGCAGCTGCGCACCCGCGCCGGACGGGCGAAGTACGGCCAGGAGGTCGAGCCGATCGTCTGGGTGGCGGTGAAGCTCCTCGCCTTCGCGCTCGTGATCGGGTTCTTCACGTGGGCGCTGGCGACGTACAAGGGGGTGCCGGTCACCCTCATCGTGCTGGCGGCGCTCGTGATGATCTACGGCATCGTGATGAACCGCACCGTCTTCGGGCGCCACATCTACGCCATCGGCGGCAACCGCCACGCCGCCGAGCTGTCGGGCATCAAGACCCGCCGGGTGGACTTCTGGCTCTTCGTCAACATGGGCTTCCTCGCCGCTCTCGCCGGCCTCATCTTCACCGCGCGGCTGAACCTGGCTGGCCCCAAGGCCGGTGACGGGTTCGAGCTCGAGGCGATCTCGGCGGCCTTCATCGGCGGCGCGGCCGTGCAGGGCGGCGTCGGCACCATCGGCGGCGCCATCATCGGCGGCCTCATCATCGGTGTGCTCAACAACGGCATGTCGATCATGGGCATCGGCACCGACTGGCAGCAGGTCGTGAAGGGTCTCGTGCTGCTGCTGGCCGTCGCCTTCGACGTCTACAACAAGCGGCGCTCGGGCAACTGATCCGCCGCGGTGACGAGGCGCGGTTTCCCTGCGGGGGAGCCGCGCCTCATCAGCGCAAGGCGTCGAGGGCGCCGGTGAGGTCGGCGACGATGTCGGCGGGATCCTCCAGCCCGACCGACAACCGGATCGTCGCGGAGGTGATGCCGCCGGCGGCGAGCTGCTCGGGGCTCAGGTGACTGTGCGTCATCGATGCCGGGTGCGCGATGAGCGTGCGCGCGTCGCCGATGTTGGCCACGAGCTGCGCCACCTGCAGCCGGTCGATGAGCGCGGCGGCGCGGGCGAAGTCGTCCTCGGCGTCCGCACCCGGGTGCAGCTCGAAGGAGAAGACGGATGCCGCGCCCCGCGGCAGGTACCGCGTCGCGGCACCATGCCAGGGACTCGCAGGCAGGCCCGGGTGATGCACGCGGGCGACGGCGGGGTGGACGTCGAGCGCTTCGGCGACGGTCTGGGCCGATGAGCTGTGTCGAGCCATGCGCAGGTCGAGGCTCTCGAGGCCCTGCAGCAGCTGGAACGCGTTGAACGCCGACAGCGACGGGCCGAGGTCCTGCGAGTATTTCGTCCGCAGCAGCGTGAGGTAGGCCTTGGCGCCGAACTGCTCGGTGAGCGCCGCGCCGGGGACGCGGGCCAGCGGCTCATTAAGCTGCGGCCAGCGCGCGGCATCCGCCGTGAAGTCGAAGGTCCCGAGGTCGACCACGAGGCCGCCCAGGGCGGCGCCGTGCCCGCCGATGAACTTCGTCGCGGAGTGCACGACGATGTCGGCACCGTGCTGCTTCGGTCGCTGCAGGTAGGGGGTGGCGACGGTGTTGTCGATGACCAGGGGCACGCCGGCGGCGTGCGCGATGTCGGCGACGGTGCGCACATCCAGCACCTGCGCGAGGGGGTTGGCGACGGTCTCGGCGAAGAACGCGCGGGTCGTCGGGCGCACCGCGTCGCGCCAGGCGGCAGCATCGTCTTGGTCGACGAAGGTGACCTCGATGCCCCAATCGGCGAAGGTGTCGGCCAGCAGATAGATGGTGCCGCCGTAGAGCTGATGGGCCGCGACGATGTGCTCGCCCTGCCGTGCGAGGGTCAGCAACGCCAGCGCGACGGCCGCCTGGCCGGATGCCACAGACACCGCGCCGACGCCCCCTTCGAGGGCGGCCACGCGCTGCTCGAGGACCGTGGCCGTGGGGTTTCCGGTGCGGCTGTAGACGTTGCCCTCCCGGCGAAGGGCGAACAGATCGCGGGCTTCGGCGAGCGAACCGAACCGGTAGGCGTTGGACTGGTAGATCGGCGGCACCGATGCGTACTGCACCGCCGCAGGGTCGTATCCGGCCTGCACCTGGGCGGTCGCGAACGAGGGACACGGGGCGTCGGGCATGGCCCCATCATCGCGCCGGGCCTGTGCGCGGACGGGGTCGTGTGACGCATTGTTGCGGCATCCGGCGTCGTGTGACGTGTGGAGCTGCGTTTCGTCTCGGCGCGGCGCTCGCTCGCTCAAGGACCGGGGGTCAGGGGACCAGGGTGATCTTGCCGTCCACGCCGTCGGCCACCAGGCGATGGGCCTCGGCGGCCTCGGTCAGCGGCAGGGTCGGGCCGAGCTCCACCTGGAAGGCGCCGGCGGCCATCAGCGCGAGGGCGACGGGCACCGCCTCGGCGCGCCACGCCTGCTGCTGAGCGGTGAGCGGCCAGGGGGCTCCGCCGGAGAAGGCGCGGATGCCGAGGCGCTCGGCATCCGGTCCCCGAACGATGGTCGCGATGCGGGTGCGGTCGTCGAGCAGGTCGAACGAGGCTTCGAGGGCCTCGTCGGTGCCGGCGCAGTCGAGGATGGCGGTCACCCCGTCGCCGGCGACGGCACGCACACGGTCGGCGACCCCCTCGCCGTAGATCACCGGGGTGGCGCCGAGCGCCGCGACGCGGTCGGCGCGGCGCTCGGACGAGGTCGCGATGACCTCGGCTCCGGCCAGCCGGGCGAACTGGATGACGGCCTGGCCGACGCTGCCGGACCCGCCGTGCACCAGCAGCGTCTCGCCCGCGCCGATCGCGAGCGACCGCACGCACTGGTAGGCGGTGCCGACCGGAATGCCGAGCGCCGCACCCATCGCGGCGGTCACGGCGGCGGGGCGGGCGAACACCTTGTCGGCGGCGGCGATGACCTCCTCGGCGTAGCAGCCGTTGACGCCGGAGATCACGACCGGGTCGCCGGGGCGGAACCCGTCGACGTCGTCCCCGACGGCGGTGACGATGCCCGCGGCATCCATTCCCAGGCGCCGGGGCTTCTCGACGCTCGGGGGCGCCGAGGCCCGCAGCCCGGAGCGCAGCTTCGCATCGATCGGGTTGACCCCTGCGGTCTGGATGCGCACGGCCACCTGGCCCGCACCGGGCTCGCGGGCCGGCACGTCGATCTCGTGCAGCACTTCGGGGTCACCGAACTCGGTGTAGACGATCGCGCGGGTCATCGGAACCTCTTCCGTAGGGGAACGAGGTCTATCCTCGCAGAGCCTTCTGGATCCGCTGCGGCGAAACCGGTTCTGCGGTGCCAAGGCGCTGCGCGAACAGGCTCACGCGGTATTCCTCGAGCAGCCAGCGGACATGCGCCAGGTTCGGCGGCGCATCGTCGGCGAGCGGGATCGTGCCGCCCGCTTCGGCGTACAGCGCGGCCATGCGCTCGTACTCGGTGAGGCGCTGACGATCGCGGCCGGGATTGTCGCCCAGCTGCGCGACGCGCTCCGCGGCCCCCGCCAGATAGCGGGGGAGGTGCGCCAGGCGCGCGACGCCGATGCGCGAGACGAACCCGGGGAACACCAGGCCCGCGAGCTGGCCCTTGATGTCGCCGAGGGCGGCGAGCAGCGTCATGGAGTTCTGCCCGCGCACCGCCTTCTCGACATCGCGCGCTGCCGTGAGGATGCGCGCGGTCAGCGACACCGTCTGGAAGAGCTCGTCCACGACGACGCGGGAGAACTCCGCGCGGACACGGGCGAAGTCGGCGGGAGTCCGCACGACCGAGCCCGGCACCGTGCGGGCGAGCACGGCGTCGGCGACCGCCACGCGGGCGTCTTCGATAAGGGCCTTCGCCGAGGGATAGGGGGATGCCGCGAGCGCGAGCTTCTCGTGCGCAGTCAGGTGCTCCAGCACGTACGGCGCCGGCGACGGCACCGTCAGCAGCAGCAGGCGGCGCACGCCGGCGTGGGTCAGCCGCTCGGCCGCCTCGGGGGTCGCCTGGATCCGCAGCGCGACCGACGTTCCCTCGTCGACCAGCGACGGGTACCCGCGCACCACGCCGCCGGCGACGCGGGTGTCGATGAGCGCCGGCAGGTCGCCGATCGTCCAGTCCACGAGGCCGGTCTGCTCGGCGATGCCGGCACTGCCGGCGCTGCCGGCGCCCGCACCGGTGCTGCCCGCACCGGCGGCGGCGACCGCGGGGCCGGTGCCGGGCACGGCGCCACGCCCGGCCCCGCCGGCGCCGGGCCGCGGCGGCCCCTCGCCCCGCGGTGCGGCGAGGGACTTGGTCACGGCTCCCCGGGCGCGGTCGGCGAGGCGGTCCTGCAGCGCGCGCAGATCTCGGTCGGATGCCACGGCGCGCCCGCGCTCGTCCACGGCCCGGAACGACATCCAGAGGTGCCCGGGCACCCGCTCGAGGTCGAAGTCGGCCGCGGTCACCGGTTGGTTCGACACCCGCTGCACGCGGGCGGCGAGCGCCTCGCGGAGCGGCCGCGGGGGGAGCCCATCGTGGGACTCGGGGCCGTCGCCGGCGAGTTCTTCGGCGAAGCGGGCCGCCCAGTCGGCCGCAGGGACGACGTTGCGACGAATCGCCTTCGGCAGCGCCCGCAGCAGTCCCGCGATGAGCTCACCGCGCAGGCCCGGCACCTGCCAGTCGAAGCCGTCCGGCTTCAGCTGGGCCAGCAGCGCCAGCGGCACCACGACGCTCACCCCGTCGTCGGGCGCGCCGGGCTCGAAGCGGTAGGCGAGCGACAGCACCTGGTCGCCCTGCTGCCAGCGCATGGGGAAGTCGCGCTCGTCCGCGCGTGAGGCGTCGTCGACGAGGTCGGCCTCGGAGAGGTCGAGCAGCCGCGGCGTGCTGGTCGAGGCATCCCGCCACCAGGCCTCGAACGAACGCACGTCGAAGACGTCCTGCGGAATGCGGGAGGCGTAGAAGGCGTAGACGGCCTCGTCGCCGGCGAGGATGTCGCGGCGGCGCTCCCGCTCCTCGATCTTCTCCAGCCGCCGGCGCAGCTCGAGGTTGCGGCGCTCGAAGGCGGTCAGGCGCTTGTCGAGGTGGGTGACGTTCCACTCGCCTTCGACCAAGGCATGGCGGAGGAAGAGCTCCCGCGCGAGCGGGCGGTCGATGCGGGCCAGCTGCACGCGGCGACGGGGCACGATCTCGAGGCCGAACAGCGTCACTTTCTCTGCGGCGACGGCGGCGCCGGCATCCTTCGACCAGTGCGGGTCGCTCAGGGTGCGGTGCGCCAGGTCGCCCGCGAGCTCTTCGGCCCACTCGGGGTCGATCGCGGCGACCGTGCGGGCGTACAGGCGCGACGTCTCGACGAGCTCGGCCGCCATCACCGCGTCGGGTGAGGCCTTGCGCAGCCCCGACCCGGGGAAGATGGCGAAGCGGGCGCCGCGCGCACCGCGGTACTCCGCGCGCGGGCGACCCTTCGGGCCCTTCGCCGCGCGGCCGCCGGTCGCCGTCGCGGACGAGGTCGAGCGGGTGTCGAGGATGCCGAGGTGCGACAGCAGCCCGGAGAGGATCGCCCGGTGCACGCGCGCGGGGTCGGCGGCGCCGTCCTGCGGCCGCGGGGCGCCCGTCAGCTGGCGCAGCTGCCGGTGCACGTCGAACCACTCCCGGACCCGCACGTAGTTGAGGTGCTCGGCGCGGCACATCCGGCGGAACGCGCTCGAGCCCAGCTCGGACTGCTGCTCGCGGAGGTGATTCCACAGATTCAGCAGGGTGAGGAAGTCGCTCGTAGGGTCGGTGAACCGCGCGTGCAGGCGGTCGGCCTCTTCGCGGCGCTCCTCGGGGCGCTCGCGCACGTCTTGGATCGACAGCCCTGCGACGATCGCCAGCACGTCACCGGCGACGTCGAGGCGACGGGCCTCGATGAGCATGCGTGCGAACCGGGGATCGATCGGCAGCCGGGCGATCTCACGCCCGATGTCGGTGAGGCGCCAGGCGCCGCGGGTCCCGCCGGTCGCTGAGTCCGCCCTTCCGGCCCCGGAGCCGCCCCTTCCGGTCCCTGAGCCTGTCGAAGGGCGCACGGCCCCGAGTTCGACGAGCAGGTCGAATGCGGCCTTCACGCCGCGGGAATCCGGGGGAGTGAGGAAGGGGAACTCGGTGATGTCGCCGAAGCCGAGGGCGAGCATCTGCAGGATGACGGACGCGAGGCTCGTGCGCAGGATCTCGGGCTCGGTGTACTCCGGCCGGGACGCGAAATCCTCTTCGGTGTACAACCGGATCGCGATGCCGTCCGAGGTGCGGCCCGCGCGCCCGGAGCGCTGCTGCGCCGATGCCTGCGAGACCGCCTCGATCGGCAGGCGCTGGATCTTGGACCGCGCGCTGTAGCGCGAGATGCGCGCGGTGCCGGCATCGATGACGTATTTGATGCCCGGCACGGTGAGGCTCGTCTCGGCGACGTTCGTCGCCAGGATCACCCGGCGGCGCAGCCCCGCCACCGTGGAGCGTTCGAACACCCGGTGCTGCTCGGCCGACGACAGTCGGCCGTAGAGCGGCAGCACCTCGGTGGGCGCGGTGTCCCTCGCGTACATGCCGCGGACGGCATCCATGGCGTCGCGGATCTCGGCCTCGCCGGGGAGGAACACCAGCACGTCGCCGGCGGGCTCGCGGTCGAGTTCGCGCAGGGCGCCGAGCAGGGCGTCGACGTCGTCGGGGGCGTCGTCATCGGCACCGGCTTCGGTGACGCGGCCGCGGTAGCGGATCTCGACGGGGTACGTGCGTCCGGACACCTCGATGATGGGGGCGGGGTTGCCGGCGGCATCCGCGAAGTGCTTCGCGAAGCTCTCGGGGTCGATCGTCGCCGAGGTGACGATGACCTTGAGGTCGGGGCGGCGCGGCAGGATACGGCGGAGGTACCCGATGAGGAAGTCGACGTTCAGCGAGCGCTCGTGCGCCTCGTCGATGATGATCGTGTCGTAGCGGCGCAGCAGCTTGTCGCGATGGATCTCGTTGAGGAGGATCCCGTCGGTGACCAGCGCCACCCGGGTATCGGCCGACACGTTGTCGGTGAAGCGCACCTTGTAGCCGACCGTGGTGCCCAGCGGCACCTGCATCTCCTGCGCGACCCGCTCGGCGATCGTACGGGCGGCGATGCGGCGCGGCTGCGTGTGCGCGATGCGGGTGCGGCCGAGCTCGAGGCAGATCTTCGGCAGCTGCGTCGTCTTGCCCGAACCGGTCGCGCCGGCGACGATGACGACCTGGTTCTCGGCGATGGCGCGCGCGATCTCGTCCCGCGCGGCGCTGACGGGCAGCTCGGGCGGGTAGACGATGACGGGCTCTGGTGCGGACACAGCCCTCCATCGTATGCCCGCGGGACGGGCGGGTGCCGCGCCGGCGCGGGTGCCGGCGCACCGGGACAGGAGGACGCACCGGGACAGGACGTTTCGGCGTGGAATCACCTGTGTCGGTGATTCCTCCTGTTGTGGGGAGCTGGCGAACCGGGAAGCGGAGAGGCGGGAATGCGGGGATGCCGCGGCGGGCGGATGCCGCGACGCGCTCAGGCCTCCTGGAACGCGGAGGCGGCGACGATCGCGTCGAAGTACGACAACAGGGTGTGGGGGATGTCGCCGAGCGGGGTGGTCAAGACGACGGTGAGAAGGCGCTTGGTCCCGGGGAGCGGGTACCAGTACTGCGCCACGAGGCGGCGCTGGGTGTAGCGCTCGCCGTCCTCGACCTCGACGGTCTCTTCGATGGCATGGACGCGCGCGACCTCGCCGTCCATGCTGCGTCGCCGGACCAGGGTGTCGGCGCGCGCCGGATCCACCAGCGGGACCGACTTCTCGAACACCGCGAGGACGGATGCCGCGTCGGTGCCGATCGCGGGACTCATCCGCATCCGCTCGTCCTCGAAGACCGTGAGGGTCGCCGACATGGGCTGGCCGGGGCCGATGTCGGTCTGGATCATCAGCAGCTGCGCGTCGGCGTCGGCCGCCGCCGCGGCGGCCCTGCCCAGCTCGTCGCGCAGGCGCGCGCGTGCTGTGGCGCGGTCGTCGGCCCGGCCGAGAACCCCTGCGGCGATCTCCTTCGTGGATTCGGAGATCGCCTCGGGGGAGGACAGGTCGATGCGCCACCATGTCCCCACCATGCGGAAGACGAGTCGGCGGGCGGTGTCGGTGGCGCTCATCCGGCGCTCAGCTGCGACAGGTCGGCGCCGATGAGCTGCAGGCTGGAGCTGAGCCACACCCACTCCACCTCCGGGGGGAGGCCCTCACCGGCGGAGGACAGATCGAGGATGACCTCGGGGTCCGCCGCCGAGCGCGCCAGGATCTTCAGGTCGTCGACGTCCGACTTGGCGTGCTGCAGCGCGGCGACCGCGATGCTGCGGACGGTCTCGGCGCTCACCGGCTCGTCCCCGGTGATCGACACCGCGATGCTCATCACGCGGGCCAGCCCCGACTCGGTGACCTTGACGGTGAGCACGTCGGCGACGCGCGGGTCGGACGCTGCCACGGCGTCGGTGACGGTGAGGGGGGTCATGGTGGTCTCCTCCTGGTCGGGCGGCGTCGCCGTCGGGCCGGTCGATGCGGGGGCGCAACCCGTGAACACTCCCGCCAGCACCACGACCGTGGCGAGGCGGACCGTGCGCGCCGAACGCGCCGTCGTCATTCGGACCACCCGTAGTACCGCTGCTCGTAACCGTAGGCGTTGTCATCGCCGACGAAGTACGCGTCGAGGTCCTGCGTGGTGTCGGCCGGAACCGTGTCGATGCGGTGCTGCAGCGTCTGGTCGTAGGCGTCGGCGCTGTGGATGCCGTGCAGGCCCTCGTCCGCGCGCGGGGAAGCGGTCTGGATCGTGGTCCAGTGCGGCTGCTGCCGGGCCTGGCCGTCGAGTCCCAGGGTGACCACGGAGTCCAGCCGCGGAACGGGATCGCCGTCGTGCTGCACGGAGACGACCTGCGTGCGCGGCGGGATGGGCATGTGGTCGATCGGGGCGCCGGCGGCGACGACCGCCGACCAGTTGTAGTCGGTGTTGTAGGCGGCCAGGGTGCCGGCCATGATCCCGCCCTGGCTGAATCCGACGAGCATGACCGGGTCGTTCGGGCCCACACCGGCCTGCTGCATCGCCGCAATGACGGCGCGCTCGTACTGCGAGCGCAGCGCGGGGGTCAGCACGAGGGCGAGGTTGCTGTCGAGGTCGTGCACGCCGCCCTGATCGCCGCCCAGGCGGGAGAGCCATTCCTGCGTGCTCGGCAGCGCGACCCGCCACCGCACGACGCCGTCGGCGTCGACGACGCGCGTCACGCCGATGACCGTCGCCTCCACTGCGGTGACCTCGCCGTCCGCGTCATAGGTGCGCCCCAGGGTGTCGACGAAGCCGGCGTCGGCGAGCACTCCGGCCAGATCGGACGGCTGGCCGGGCTTGTCGGCGGACTCCCGGTCGGTGAGGTCGCGCCGGTGGACCACCGGGGTGGGCGCCCGCACATCCGACAGCACGCTGGCGAGGAGGAATGCTGCCAGCGCCGCCGTCACGAGGGCGGCGATGGCCGGACCGATGAAGGGGACCGCCGCCAGCAGCGCGTAGACCAGCACCAGGATGACCGCGACGCCCAGCAGCGCCACGACGGTGGACATGATGCGCTGCAGCTCGGCGTAGACATCGGCGAGGAAGTCGCCCACCCACCGGCCGATGTCGCCCAAGACGTCGCCGACGTCGTCGATGACGTTGCGGACCCGATCCCAGAACCCGTCGTTCGTGCCGTCGATAGCGGAGTCGATGCGGTCGATCGCGATCTGCGCCGCGCGCTCCATGTCCTGACGCGCCGCCTCGATCTCGGCGCGGGCCGCCTGCGCTGCGGCATCCATGCGGGCGGTGCGGGCGCGAGCCGCGTCGACCTCTTCCTGGGCGGAGCGGATGTTGCCGGCGGGCGCGTCGGCCTCGCCGAGCAGGTGCAGCCGGCGCTCCGAGGCGCGCAGTTCGTACTCGGCGGTGGCGGCGCCGGCCTGGGCGCGGGCCTCGGCGATCTCGGCGTCGTCCGCCCGATCGTGGGCGGCCTTCAGCGCGACGGCATACTCCTGCAGCGCACGGGCGGTGCCGGAGTAGCGTTCGTGCGCCCGATCGAGGTCGCTCGCGACCTCGGCGCTGAGGTCGCGGATGCCGTCCATCGAGCGGGCGGTGCTCTCGTACGCGATGGCGCGCAGATCGTCGGCGGCCTGCTGGATGAGCGAAGCGGAGGAGACGTAGGAGGCGGAGCGGTCGGCGAGAGAGGTGGGGTTGCCCGGCAGCACGCTCATCGGGGCGCTCCCTGCGCGTCCTGCGCGGGTCCCACGGCGGCGGCGAGGCCGCTGTCGAGGTCGCTGAAGGTGTCGACGACCGCGCGAAGGTGGTCCGCGATGACGTGCAGGTTCTGCTCGAGCGTTCCCCGGGCGATGTCCCAGCTCTCGCCGAACTCGCGCACCTTGCCGGCGAGGCGGTCGTGACCGGTGTCGGCGGCGGCAGCTGCGGCGATGCTCTCGGCCCGGGCGAAGCTGCTCGCCACCGTCTCGGCGGCGCGGGCGCTGCCGCGCAGCTCGGCGAAGTCCAGTTTCAGGTCGACCATGGCCGCTCCCTCCCGCTCAGACGACGAAGCGGGGCCGGCCGTGAAGGACCGGCCCCGCTTCAGGGACTGTGATCAGCCGATCGAAGAGGCCAGCTGCTCGTCCGTGGACTGCAGCGCGGAAGCGGCCTTCTCGAGGAACTGCGCCATGCCGTCGATGCCCTGCACGGTGCGCTGGGCGCCGGAGGTGAACTGCTCGTAGGAGGAGTCGAAGGCACCCGAGGCGCGGGTCGTGGTGAAGCCGTCCTGCACGAGCTGGCTGACCAGGGCGCGCAGCTCCTGCAGCTTGCCCTCGAGGTCGGACTGGCCCGAACGCAGACGATTCGCGGCGCTCTGCATCTGGTCGTACGTGACGTTGAGGTTCGCCATGATCTACTCCTTGTGTCCGGGAAGCGGCAGTTCCTCTGCCGACATGTTCAACCTATGGGACCGTTATGGCGCCGACCAATGGGGAGTACTCCCCATCCGCCGACGAGGCTTCGCCGACGAGCGGGAACTGCACCCGCACCGTCTTGCCGCCGACGGCGAGCATGGCGCGGCCGACGGGGAACTCGCGCTTGAGCAGGCGCGGGAACGCGGTCTTGAGCACCACTTCGCCGTCGTGGGTGTCCGGCTGCAGCACCACACCGCGGCGGGCCGACTTGATGTCGCCCAGCAGGCCGAACCCTGTGGTCCAGTCGCTCGTCTCGCCCTCGGCGACGAGCAGGCCGTCACCGCGTTTGACCCGCTTGGCGAAGTCCGACAGGGGCATCTCGGCGATGGAGGTCGAGTACTCCGCAGCGCCCTCCAGGAAGACCGCAACGCCCTCGAGACCCCGCTCGTCCTGCAGGATGCCGTCGATGAGCCGGCTCGCCGAGCTGCCGTCCACGGCACTGTCGTCCCAGGCCACGGCGTCGCGCAGCGGGGAGCGCGCGCTGCCGATGTAGTACCGCCGCACCGCAGGATTCGCCCGCCGCACCGCCTCGGCCATGGCGTGCAATGCGTTCGAGCGCCCGCTCTGCGGGGCGCCGGCCACCACGAAGAGCCCGTTCGGCTCGAACGCAATGGGGCCCAGGGTGTCGCCGGACAAGCCCAGCACCGGACGACCGTCGAGCTGCGCCGGCAGATCGTCCATCCCGTACGTCTCGGGGAGCGCCCGCACCGCCGGCGCCTCGGTGCGGCCCCGCCTGCGCATGGCATCCGCGAACTCACCGATCGCCTGAGCCTGGGCGCGCGGGTCGGTGGTGCCGCCGATGACGGCGATCTGCGTCTCGAGCCCGTCGACGATGGCGCGTCCGGGCGCCGATTCGGCGGACAGCACGTCGCGGGGAGCCCCGACCATCGGGTAGGCGTCGGAGTCAGACAGGCGCAGCACCACCCGCTTCTGGATGGTGGACTGCAGCGCGGTCGGCACGGCCTGGCCGCGGTCGGCGGTGAGGGCGACGTGGATGCCGACGGAGCGACCGTCGGTCATGATCTGCTGGAAAACCTGGTAGGCGTCGGCCCGTCCCGTGACCGCCTCGTACTCGGAGCGGAAGGTCGGGAACCCGTCGATGAGCACGAGGATGCGCGCCTCGTCGGGGCGTCCCGCCAGGCTGCGGTACTGCGAGATCGTGCCGGCGTTGACGGCGGCGTACGCCTCGCCGCGACGGTCCAGCTCTGCCTTCAGCATGCGGAACAGGCGCGTCACCCGTTCGCCGGCGTCGGCGGGGATGACGGCGCCGACGTGCGGCATCGCCTCGAGCATCCGCAGGCCTCCGGAGCCGAAGTCCAGCCCGTACACGTGCACGGGGCCTCCGCGCGGGGTGATGCCGGCGGCGACGGCGAGGGTCCGCAGCGTCGCGCTCTTGCCCGCACCGCCGGTGCCGAAGATCGCCAGGTGGCCCTCGTCGTCGGGCTCGAAGTACACGGTGTCCTGGGCCTGGCGCTGCGGCACGTCCTGCACGCCCAGCAGCAGCTTCTGGTCGGTGCGCTGGCGCAGCAGGGTGAGGTCGTAGACGGTGGCGAGCTCGTCGAGCCAGGGGCGGCGCGGCGGCTCGATCGCCGCCGCCTGCGAGGCCTGCACCATCGTCGCCACGAGGCGCTGCTGGTCGGTCGGGCCGAGATCGCGCTCGGCAGAAGCCGATTCGGTCTTGGGCGCCTCCCACCGGCGGGGCGGACCGAACGCGAACGACTCCAGCGCGACCTCGGGGGCCTCCTCCTCGACGAAGCTCCAGCCGCCGGTGTAGGCGGACTGGAAGACGGTCAGGCGGCCGGGTCCCGTCTTGGCGGCACCGCGGCCGGGGATGGCGGGGTCGAAGCCGGCGGCATCCTTCGTGCCGATGACGTCGTCGGAGTCGACCTCGTCCGCCATGCGCAGGGCCACGCGCATGTTGGTGTTGGCGCGCAGGTTGTCCTTGATGACGCCGGCGGGGCGCTGCGTGGCCATGATGAGGTGGATGCCGAGCGAACGGCCGCGCTGGGCGACGTCGACGACCCCATCGACGAAGTCGGGCACCTCGTTGACGAGCGCCGCGAACTCGTCGATCACGATGACGAGCGCCGGCGGGGTGTCGGGGTCGCCGCGCTTCTCGAGCTCGAGGATGTCCTTGGCCTTCTTACGGGTGAAGAGCGTCTCACGGTGGTGCAGCTCGGCCCGCAGGCTCACGAGCGCCCGCCGCACGAGGTGGGGGCTCAAGTCCGTGACCAGTCCCACGCAGTGGGGGAGCGCCGTGCACTCCGCGAAGGCGGCGCCGCCCTTGTAGTCGACGAAGAGGAACGTGACGCGCTGCGGACTGTACTCGGCAGCCATTCCGAGCACCCAGGCCTGCAGGAACTCGCTCTTGCCCGAGCCGGTGGTGCCGCCGACGAGGGCGTGCGGGCCCTGTGCGCGCAGGTCGAGGTGCATCGCACCGGAACCCGCCTGGCCCACGATCGCGCGCAGCTTCGGGGTCGCCGGCGCGCGGGTGGCGGCGGAGAGGATGGAGCCGTTCTGCTCCCAGCGGTCGACGACGGCGCCCGGGGCGGTGGCCATCTCCTTGCCGATGAGTTGCAGCATGGGCACCGAGCGGGGGACGTCGCTGGTGTCGGCGCCGATCTCGCCGGCGTCGACATACGACGCCAGCCGGCGGCAGAACTGCGCGAACTGCGGTGCGGTGAGACCCTCCACCTCGACGGGGGTCAGCGTGCGGCCGAGGCGCACGTAGCCGACGGCTGCCGAGCCGTCGGGGCCGAGCTCGACGAACGTGCGGCACGCGGCGGGCAGCGCCGCGGTGTCGGTGGCCATCCAGATCGGGTACACGCCGCGACCGGCGGCGCGTTCCAGCACCTGGATGAGCCGCGCGCGGTCGACGGGAGCGTCGTCGGAGATGAGCACGACGATCGCCGGCAGTGGGCCGTCGAACCCGTTCTCGGAGCGGGAGTCGGCGCCCACGGTGGCACCGGCGGTGAGCGCGGCCCGCTTGTCGTCGATCGCGCCCAGCTGCAGCGGACCGTCCTCGCCGCGCGGCGAGCGCGCGCTCAGGGTCTCTTCGAGCCGTGACAGCAGGTTCGCCGCCGCCGAGGCGGTGTCGGCGAACGGTGCGCCGCCGAAGACGGCGTCGGACTGCATGGCGTGCGGGAGCCACTTCGCGTCGGCGAACTGCGCTGCCCAGGCGGGGCCCAGAAGCCCGCCGATGACGACGTCGCTCGGGGCGTGCAGTCCCGCCACCTGCGCGGCGAGCGCGCGACCGTAGGCTGCGACGGCGGCGGGGTCGCCGGCGATGCCGAGCGCACCGGCATCCGACAGCTTCTCCACGACCGGCGTGCGGGGCACGAGCTCGTAGGTGGCGATGAGCTTTTCGAGCTGCTCCACCTGCTCGGGGAGGGCGCGGTCGGTGTTCCCGGTCTCCTTCACGGTGTTGCGGGTGGGCACGTCGCCGACCCCGAGGCGCACCTGCAGGAACGACCAGTGCTCGGGGCGGCGCGTCCACACCAGCGGCGCGCACTCCTGCACGGCGTCGTAGATCTCGTGCAGCGGCACGGCCTCGCGCGCGCGGATGCGGGATTCCTCTTCCCGCTCGCGCGCAAGCCGGGCCGACAGGCGTTCCATCTGGGCGACGAACCGCTCGTGCTCCATGCGCTTCTTGCGCCGCTGCTGCGACTTGGCGGTCGCCCACGTGCTGATCATCATCAGCGGCGAGATCGCGACGAAGATGAGCACGGTCGGCGACCGCAGGATCGCGAACATCGCGAGGCCGGCGATGGCGGGGAGGATCGCGGCAGCCCACGGGAACGGCTGCGGGTCAGCCGGAGTGGGCGGCTCGGCGCCTTCCAGCTCCCGGCCGATGTAGCGCGGCTCGACACTCGGCGACCGCGTCAGACGCACCTCGCCGATGGGGGAGGCCTGCGTCGTCTCGGAGGGCAGGAACCCGGCGCGGATGACGGTGCTTCCCAGCACGACGTCCTGCCCGTGCTGCATCTCGAGGCGGCCGACGGGCGCCCCCTGCACGATGATGCCGTTGGCGGAGTTGAGGTCGATCAGCTCGATGCGGTCGCGCCCGACGTGCAGGCGCGCGTGGCGTTTGGAGACCATCGCGTCATCCAGCACCACACCGCAGTCGTCGCCGCGCCCGATGACCGTCGATCCCCGCGGAACGGTGTAGCGGCGTCCGGCGAAGCGGCCGCCGACGATCTCGATGTACGCGACATCGGCGCGGGGGGCGTCGTCGAGTCCCACGACGCCGACCTCCACCCCCGATGCCAGCGCGAGGTCGGCGAGGGTGTCGTCGGGGTCGAGCGCCTCGGACGCGCCGCCGACGGCGGAGGCGCGTGCTTCGAGCGTCACCGTGCCGGGAGCGTACCCGGGACCGCGGTAGGCGCCCTGCGGGTCGCGGGCGACGATAGAGTCGGCCACCTCGCCCACGCGCACACCCGGCTCGGCGGCCAGGGCGATGTCCTCGGTCGAGCCGTCGGGACGGCGCAGGGTGACGCGGATCTTCATCGGGGGCTCTTCTCACTTGCGGCCGCGGCCACCTCGAGCAGATCGAGGTCCTGCGGCGTGACCAGGCGGGACAGGATCGCGTGCTCGACCAGACGCGCGCGTCGGTTGGTGGCGAGCTTGCCGACACCGCCCCGCAGCCCCTGCACGCCCTCGCGGTCGAGCTTGTCGCAGACGTTGTCGAGCTTGCGGTTGAAGGTGGTCAGCGGCCACCCCAGCCGGGCCGCTGCCGCGGCCGAGGAGGGCAGCTGACTGGACCCGACCATCCCGCCGCGCAGGATGGGTTCGCACAGTGCGATCAGCAGAAGCCGCTGGCTCGGCGTGAGGGTGACCGCGCCGATCGTGGTGGTGCCGTCGCCGACGTCGCTCGCATCCTGCGGCGCACGTCCGGTGAAGCTCGCTGCATCGTTGCGCACCGTCAGCTCGTAGGTGTACGCCCCGGCGGAGAACATCACCGTCACCTCGGGGAAGACCAGCGGCACGCGGGCGCCCGGACCCAGCACCGCCTGGTAGGCGCCGTCGGGCGTGGCGATGCTCACCGAGATCGACTGGCCGGTGTTCGACATCCACCAGAGGTCCCCGTCGGCGTCGAAGGCGAGCAGGCGCCGGTGCAGGTACTGATTGGTGTCCACGGTGAGGTCGGCGTCCCTGCCCACCGAGAAGGTGGTGCCGGGCGTCGGGTGATGCCATTCCCCGCAGAACTCGATCCCGAGCGTGCCGTCAGCGGCCGCGCGCGCGTGCGTCATCGTCATCCCATCCGTCGTCGTCATAGCCCCACCAGCGCACCGATGCCCGCGATCGCGGCGGCGATGACCGCCACCGTCGCCCCCACCGCGATCGCCGCGACGGCGACCCGGCGTCCGCGCCCCGCCCGGCGCGGACCGGTCGCCGAAGCGGTCCCGGCGGCGGCGGGCGGCGGTGCCGGCGCGGGCGCGGACCGCACCACCGGTGCCACGGCGGGCGAGCGACGGATGCCGTACGCCTCGCGCGTCGCGTCGACGCCGGGGTCCCGGGCGGTGCGCCCCGCGGCCGGCGCCGCCGCGGCGAGCGGATCGGTGGTGGGTGCGTCGTCCCCTTCGGGCGGGCCGGGCCGGCGGGCGAGCAGCTGCGTGTGCTCGTCATCGGTCTGCGGGGCCGGGTCGTCGCGGACGCCGGGACGTCGCGCGGCGAGCAGCGTGCCGTCGTCGGTGGCGGCGTCAGCGGGTGGGGCGTCGGGGGCTCCCGGGCCGGAGCGTCGGGACGCGAGCCGCGTGTGCTCGTCGTCGGTCTGCGGGGCGGGAGCGGTGCGAGCGCCGGGACGGCGGGAGAGCACCGTGTGGTCGTCGGGAATGGCCACCTCGGGGGCGGCATCCGCGCCGGGTGACGGCGGTGCCGCAGCGGACGTGCGGGCCGACAGCAGCGTGTGATCGTCTGGGGCGGGCTCGGCGCGTCGGCGGGTGACGAGGCGGGTGCGTTCGGGAAGCTCGGCGTCGTCGGGCGCCGGAGGCCCCGGCGGAGCGGCCATCGTCGCCAGCGCGGGGATGTCGAGGTTGGTCACGGGCAGGTGCAGGTCCTGCTCGATGCGTTGCAGGGTGCGGGCGAACTCCGATGCGCTCTGCGGCCGCCGGTCGGGGTCTTTGGCCAGCGCGGCGAGGATGAGACGTTCGAGCGTGACCGGCACGTCGTCGCGGCCGATGGGCGGGGCTGCCTCGGTCAGCACCCGCGTCACGTGGGCGGACAGATCCGCACGCGCCCGAGGGTCCTCGAAGGGCGCCCGCCCGGCGAGCACCGTGTAGGCCGTCGCCGCGAGGGCGTACACGTCCGACCGAGCGTCGAAGCCGTGTCCGCTGACCACTTCCGGCGCGGCCCACGGGACCGACACTCCGCCGGCGTCGGCTGCGGCGCCCGCGATGGACGACAGCCCGAAGTCGGCCAGCGCCGGCCACCCGTAGTCGGTGGTCAGCACGTTCGCCGGCTTGATGTCGCGGTGCAGGATGCCGGCGCGGTGCGCGGTCTCGACCGCTCCGCACAGCCGCACGAGCGTCTGCAGCAGTTCGGGCACGCTGACCGTGCGAAGCGGGTAGGTCTCGGCCAGAGTCGGGCGAGAGCAGTACTCCATCACCAGGTACGGCCTGCCGTTGTCGGCGACGGCGGCGTGATGGATGGTCACGATCGACGGATGCGTCGACAGCGCCGCCATCAAGTTCGCCTCGCTCTCGAAGCGTGCGCGGGCGGCGGGATCGTCGACCGGCGCGTGCATGATCTTCACGGCCACCAGGCGGCGCGGCAGATGCTGCTCGTAGAGGAAGACGTCGGCGTAGCCGCCCAGCCCCAGCGGTCGCTGATGCGTGAACCCGGGGATGTCGACCGGGCCGTAGCGGGCGCTCACGGGACACCCGTGAACGTGATGCGGCTGCGGGGACCGAGGTCTGCGACGGCCCCGTCGGTGACGAGCACCGCTTCGCCCGGGCGGATGCGTCGCGGGCCGGTGCCCCGTGCGGTGAAGACGGTGCCGTTGGTGGAACCCAGATCCTCGAGGAGCACCTGCCACCCCTCGATGACGATGCGCACATGCGTGCGGGAGACGTCGGGATCGTCGATCACGACGAGCGTGGGCATCGCGTCGCCGTCCGTGCGGTCGACCCTCGGGCTGCGGCCGATGAGCATGGCGCCGGCGAGCGGCACCGGGCGACCGTCGGGCAGCACGACCGCGCCCAGGTTCGGACGAGGCACGCGTGAGAGCTCCGCCCCCGTCAGCGACGCTCCGCAGCGGGTGCAGGTTTCTCGAGCGAGCGGGTTGGGGTGGCCGGCGACGCAGACGATGCCGCTGACGGCGGCTGCCGGCTCCTCCAGCGACTGCTCGTCCCCGTCTTCGGGCGGTCGCACGGCCGCCGCCTCGACGCCGAAGTGGATGGTGGCGCCGAAGAGCTCGTCGTAGCGGCCACTCCCGGGTACGTCGACCGATGCGACCGCGGGGTCGGGTGCATGGCTCGCCGCTGCGGCGTCGGCCGCCTGCTGGTCCGGGGCCGGTTCGAGGAAGTCGGAGAACTCGAGCGTGCGGGCGAGGTCCACCGGCGCGGGGGCGGCGGAGGCGGCGGCCATGACACAGCCGATCCGCGACACCGCGAGCGGGCCGGGGCGTGCCGGGGCGAGGGGGAGACCGGTGTCGGCGCCGGCGTGGGCCGTGAACGACGCCACCTTCTCGAGTCGGAACTCACGCCAGGTGCGCAGCTCGGCTCCGGAGAGCTCCGTCGTGCTGCCATCGAAGTGGGCGGCCGTCAGCCGCGCGGTGCCGCGCACGACCCCCGCGAGGGCCCCGTCGTCCAGCTGACCGGCGAAGAAGTCGGGAAGGCTGCTCAAGCCGTCGCGCAGCATGAGGTCGAGCACGCTCTCCCAGCCGTCACCGGGGGCGGCGTGGGACAGCACCGCCCGCGCCGCGCGCGTGGCGTGGGGTCCCGCGAACAGCAGCGCAAGGTCTCCGGTGACGATGGCGGGCAGGTGACCCGGAGCCGAAGACCACTCAGCCACGGCTCCTCCTGGTGCGCATCGAGCGCAGGGTGGACACTTCGACCGTCACCGACGCCTCATCGGCGGAGGGCAGCCCGCCGGTGGTGTCCTCCTGGCGGGGGCTGATTCCTCCGGCGACCACATCGATGACGATCGCGGAGATGTTGTCCCGTCCGCCGTGCCCGATCGCCTGGGCGACGAGCGAACCGGCCGTCTGACCCGGCGCCCCGCCGAGGGCGAGGCCGGCGCGGATGGCTTCATCGGTGAGTTCGCCGGTCAGCCCGTCTGAGCAGACGAGCAGCCGCTCGCCCGTGACGATGGGCAGCAGCCAGTAGTCCGCACGGCTGCGCTCCTGGCCGATCGCGCGCGTGATCACGTTGCGACCCCGGAACGACGACATCTCGTGGCGGGCCAGCCGGCCCTCGTCGACGAGCTCCTGCGCCACGGAGTGGTCGACGGTGAGCTGTTCGAGGCGATCGGTCAACAGCCGGTACACACGGGAGTCGCCGACGTTGACCACGAGCCAACGCCGCACGCCGTCCTGCCGCACCGCGACGACGCCGGTGAGGGTGGAGCCCGCCCCGCGCGGCCGGTTCACGGCGATGTCCGCCACCGCCGTGTGTGCGCGCTCGACGGCCGCGGCGACGTCGTCGGGGGTGAGGTCGTCGCGACCGGCCAGCGGCCGGAACACCTCGATGATCGCCGCGCTGGCGAGGTCGCCGGCGTCGTGGCCGCCCATGCCGTCGGCCACGATGTACACCGGGTGCTCGGCGAACAGCGCGTCCTCGTTGACCGGTCGGCGCAGCCCCGGGTCGGTGTGCGCGCCGCACGTGACCTGCAGACTGCCCGCGGTGGGCATGGGTGTGGCAGGCATCAGGCGTCGGCGAGCAGTTCCAGGCGCGCGTCGCCCAGGAAGAAGACGCCCGAGACGGCGGCGGTGCCGGCGACTTCGCTCTCGTCGGCGAGGAAGACCCCGTTGGTGGATGCCAGGTCGGTGACCTTCCAGCCCGCCTCGTCGCGGTGCAGCAGCGCGTGGGTCTTCGACACCGTGCGGGTGACGTCGTCGACCGCGACGACCTGCGCCCGGGGGCTCTCGGCCGGAGCGACCGGGTTGCGCCCGAGCACCGCGGCATCCGCGAGCAGGGACACCCGCGCGCCGTCGGGAAGCACCAGCGTCCAACCGCTCGGTCGCCGTGCGGCCAGCACCGTGTGCTCGTCGAGGTCCTCCTCCGGGCTCGTCGCGGCCGGGCCGGCGGCGGCCGCGGCGGACACCGGTGCGGCGGCAACGACGGGGGCGGACACCGGTGCGACCGCGGCCGCCGCCGCGGACACCGGTGCGGCGGCAACGACGGGGGCGGGGGCCGGTGTGATCGGCGTCGCGGGGGTGGCCGCGGGCGCCGCGCCGCCGGGCGCAGCGGGAGGCGCGGGCGGGGCCCAGGGGTTGCCGCCCATCGCGGGCGGCGGGGGGACCGCCGGCATTCCGGCAGGTCCGGCGGGTGCCGTCGGGGGAGCGGCGAGCGGGCCGGGAGCGGCGGCAGGCATCGCGCTGGCCGGCGCGGGACCGGCCTGCCCGCCCAGCGTGAACGGGCTCGCGGGCGGCGGCGGGGGCGGCGCGGTGAGCGAGGGCTGCGCCATCGCCGGCGGCCGGCCGATCCACCGGGCCGATCCCCAGCCGACCACGCTCGCCCACACCGGGAGCAGCAGCGCGCCGAGCACCGTGTATCCCGCACCCAGCCCGAATCCTCGGTTCACGCCGTGCACCATGCAGACCTGCAGGATGAGGGCGAAGACGCCGTACGCGCCCCAGATGAGAAGGGGAACGAGCAGGGCCCCGAGCACCGAGGCACCGGCTGCGCCGGCTTCGCCCGCCGTCGCCGCGCCGATCGCCCCGGCGGCGAAAGCCCCGGCGGCCAGCAGACTGCCCACTCCGGCGACGATCGCGACCACCGCGAGCACGATCGCCCACCAGCCGCGCATTCCGGCGACCGTGAACAGTGTCCACGCGTTCACGACCGGCACCCAGGCCTTCCACGTCTGCTGCCCCGTCTTGCGGAAGATCGCCGCCAGCGCCAGCGCCACCCAGACGTAGACCCCCGCGACGAACAGCAGCTGCACGGCCAGCAGGATCACCGGCGTCGGACCGGTCGCCCCGTCGTCGTAGTACGCCAGTGCCCCCGCCACGGCCGCTGCCGTCGTCCCCACCAGGCCCGTCATCTCTGCTCCTCGTTCTCGTGTCGAATCCGGCATCCGGTCATGTCGGCGCCGATCGCCTTGCACACCCTAGCCGCGTTCACGGCGGCCCCCCGGCGGTCTGCGGCGGGACGCGCGGGCCCTCGCCGAGCGCAGGAACGATCGCAGCGACAGGCGGGCCCGCAGGCGCGCCCACCAGCCGGCCTCGGCGGCGAATCTCGCCCGCTCCTCCTCGACGATGCGCCAGAAGCGCTCGCTCTCGTCGGCGTGGGGCGGCTCGGCGTCGAACACCGAGCGATCGGCCCAGCGGGCGAGCTCCGCCCCGCGCTCGGAGGCCTCCGCACCGGCGTACTGCGCCGCGAGCTCGGTGCGGGTGTGCGTGCTCGGGGCCGGGTAGCCGTGGTCCACCGCAGTGTCGACGTACTCGTCCCATCCGCCGGTGAACCGCTCGACGACGTCGGGCGCGTCGCGCCTGCCCCGCCGGCGCAGCACCTTCAGCACCACGACGAGCAGGAAGGGTCCCACCAGCACCAGCAGGCCCAGAAGCGCGATCCCGCCGACCCGCAGCGTCGCCCACAGGGCCGACAGGTCGGTCTCGGTCGTCGTGTCGTCGTCTTCGCGTTCGCCGCTGTCGGCGGGGTCCGCCTCGGCGGGCGGCACGGGCTCGGCGATCTCCTGCCGCACCTCGGTGGGGTTCTGTGGGTCCCGGCGCTGTTCGAGGTCCGGCGTCATGCCGACCTCGTGCTGCGGTGTCACGTCGATCGGCACCCACATGCCCGAGGCGTCCTGCACCTCGATCCAGGCCGTCATGTCTCCGCCGCGGCACGCCCCGTCGACGCAGGTCGGCAGCCCCGCGGCATCCGTCCCCGCCGTGAGGCGGGCCCCCAGCACGATGCGGGCGTCGAAGCCGAGCTGGTCGGCGATCATGCTGGCGGCGACGGCGAACTGCTCGTCGTCGCCGGGCGCTGCCACCAGGGCCGCGTCGTCGGTGCCGCCGACGTCGTTCTGGCGCTCGAGGAGGGCCGTGAACAGGCGGTCGATCCGGTCGGTCGAGTGACCGGCCCTGCTCGGCTCGAACGAGTATTCGCCCAGCCCCGCCGTCCACAGCGGCGGCGCCTCGGCGTCGACGGTGAGGGCATGACTGAGCAGGCCCCGGGCGCGCAGGCGGTCGATGAGCATGTGCAGGCCCTCGCCGCCGGCGGGGGCCTCCTGCGCCCTGATCCAGTCGGTGAGGCTGTCGGGCACGAGCGCGTCATCGAGCCGCGGGGTGTCCCTCGTGGGGGTCAGGTCACCGACGGCGGGCGGCTCGGCGTCGACGGCGCCGTGCTGTCGGTAGGTGGCCCCCGGCTGCAGCCCCGGGTCGGGGAGGGCGACGCCCATGCGGGTGTCGACGTTGTAGAAGAATCCGTCGTCGCGGTCGCCGCCCGTGCCGCCGTCGAAGTCGATCGCGGTGACGGAGCCGACGGTGGGCACCCAGATGCCCTCATAGGCGGCGATCTGCACGTCGGCGACGGTCGGCACGGTGCGGTCGGGCGCCGGCAGCGCCGACGGCACGCGCACGAACGCGGTGGTGGGGTCTGCCGAGCCTGCCTCGGGGTCGATGACGCGGGCGACCTGACCGTCGAAGAACGACAGCGTCGCCAGGCGCACCCGGTCGGCGCCCTCGGCGCCGTCGACGGTGAACAGCACCGTGTCGAACTGGTCGTCCGCGAAGAAGCCCCGGTACTGCGAGAGAGGGCTCAGCTGCGCCGCGAGTTCGAGGCGGGGGTCGATCCCCGACCGCAGCACTTCACGCGGCTGCCCCGCGACGGCCCACGGCCCGAGGGCGACGCCGCCGGCCACAGCGACGACGAGCATGCCGGCAGCGATGGCCGTGCGCCCCGCCAGAGCTGACCTGGCCCGGGTCGTCGCGCGCACGCCGCTGGCAGCTTCCGCGGCCCGCAGCGCCCGACGTCGCTCGTGCCGGGTGCGCCACACCGTGAAGACGAGTGCCGTGAGCACCGCGGCGGTTCCGGCGAAGACCTCGACGGCGCCGGGCACGGGGGCGCCGGCGATGACCGGGGCGCTGAGCGTGCGGGCACCGAACAGCACGCCGAAGACGGTGAGCCCGAGGCCCAGGGGAGCGGCCAGCACCCAGAGACGGCGGGCGCGCCAGGCCAGCGACAGGGCGGCGGTGGGGATGCCGAGGAACAGCAGGAGCGCCGGCGCGAGGGTGCTCTGGTAGGTGCCCAGTGGCAGCTCGAGGGTGAGCAGATCCTTCCACCCCGTGACGGGTGCCGTCAGCACGCTCAGGAGCGACGGCACCAGCGAGTCCGGCCGCGCCAGCGCCGTGGGCGCCGCCAGTGGGACCCCCGCTACGACGTAGGCGCCGATGGTCGCGAGGGCCACCCACCATCCCGACCACCCCCACCGGATGCCGGCGAGGGCGATGAGGTGGGCGAGGGCCAGCGCGACGGCGACGAGCACGAGGAAGGCGGGGTCGCGGTAGATCGGCCACACCGCGACGGCGCCGACGAGGAACAGCGCGTCGAGCAGCAGCGCGTTGACGATGAGGAACCGTGCGGTCGACACGGGAGCCCGGCGGCGCGAGCGCCGCTGCGGCCCGGCGTCGGCGCTCATGTCTGTGCTCCGCGTGCGAGAAGGTGACGCAGGTCGTCGAGCAGACCGATCGTGAGCACCGTCACCGTTCCCAGGCGCCGGAACCCGGGCTCGGCCTCGGGGTTGCAGACGACCGCGACGACGGCGACATCGGGGGGGAAGGCGAGGGCTGCGCTCTGCAGAAGGCGCGGGGTCTGGGTGGAGCCGCAGACGAGGAACGCGATCGACGCGTCGCTGTGCGTCTCGCGGGCGAGGGACGTGACGTCGGCGAGCGGTCCGACCAGCGTCGTGCGCTCGACACCGGAGAGCTCGTCCAGCAGGGTGCGGGTGGTCACCGTCGCGAGCTCCCGAATGGTCCGCACGGTGCGGCGGGCGAACTCGGGCACCTCGCCGCCCACGACGACGTCGACGTCGCGCCCGTCGCGGATGCCGCGGATGCCGATGGACCCGGCGGCGCTCACGGCCAGCTCGAACTCGTCGTCGGTGCCGTACTCGCCCTCGCCGAGCGCCAGCGCGATGATCATGCGCGAGCGGCGGCTCTCTTCGTACTGGCGCACCATGAGCGTGCCGGTCTTGGCGGTCGACTTCCAATGGATCTGTCGCTGCGAATCGCCCGGCACATACTCACGCAGCGCGTGGAAGGAGATGTCCGCGTCGACGATGGTGCGTGAGGACTGACCCTCGAGGTCGCGGATGAACCCGGTGCTCGTGCTGTGCAGGGCCGTGGTCACCGGGTGCACGTAGAGCGTGTGCGTGTCGTCCCACGTCGCTTCGCGCTTCAGGATGCCGAGCGGGTCGCCGCGTACCGTGCGCGCGGGCCCCACCGTGATGACGCCGCGCCGCTCGGCGGGGACGACGACCTGCTGCACGTGCTCGTGTCCGTGCCGCAGCAGCGGCACGTAGACGTCGACGAGACCCTCACCCACCGGCACGTCGATGCGCCCGGGCAAGGCGATGCCGCGGCCGATGTTGGTGACGCGGAGCGTGCCCTCCACGTGCGTGCCGGCCACCACCCGGTCATGACCCAGGCTGAGGTCGACGTCGTAGGCCCGGGCGCTGAAGAGGAACGGCACCGACAGCACCAGCAGCGCCGCGGCGATCGATCCCGCCACCGCGAACTCGACCCATCCGAAGGCCACGCCCAGCCCGATCCCCGCTGCCGCGGCCGTCAGCAGCAGCCAGCCGGCGGCCGTGACCGTGTCCGACACCCCGCGCCAGGCGGCGACGACCGCCGTGCGCGCACGACGCCACGCGCGGTCGCCGCGCACCGCCAGCTCGGTCGTCGACCGTGCGGTGGCGTAGCGGGTGCGCGCATGCGCGGTGCCGGTTGACCCGACGGTGCGCGTGAGGCGGGATTCGGAGGGGAGGCTCACACGGCATCCCGCTGACTGGGCGGTGCGATGTCGAGCAGCACCTGGCCGATCACGGCGCCGGCGGTCACCCCGTCGAACTCCGCTTCGGGGTCGAGGATGAGCCGGTGGGCGAGCACCGGCTCGGCGAGCGCCTTGACGTCGTCGGGCGTCACGTAGCCGCGGCCGTGCGCGACGGCCCAGGTCTTCGCGGCCTTGGTCAGGGCGATCGCGCCGCGCACGCTGGCGCCCAGGCGCACCTCGGTCGCGAGCCGCGTCGCCTCGACGATGCGGGCGATGTAGTCCAGCACCAGGGGATTCAGGTACACATCGCGGGCGACGTCGGCGAGGGTCACCACCCCCTGCGGGGTGATGACGGACTCCACCTCGCGGCGGGCGTTGCCGCTGCCTTCGAGGATGCGCACCGTGGCGGCGTGGTCGGGGTAGCCGAGCGACGTCTTCAGCAGGAACCGGTCGAGCTGTGCTTCGGGAAGGCGGTAGGTGCCCGCCTGCTCGACGGGGTTCTGGGTCGCCACGACGAGGAACGGCACACCCACCTGACGCGTCACGCCGTCGACGGTGACGTGTCCTTCCTCCATCACCTCGAGGAGGGCCGACTGGGTCTTCGGCGAGGCGCGGTTGATCTCGTCGGCCAGCAGGATGTTCGCGAACACCGGGCCCTGGTGGAAGTCGAACTCGCCGCGCTTCTGGTCGTACACCGTGATGCCGGTCACATCGCCGGGCAGCAGGTCGGGTGTGAACTGGATGCGCGTGCTCGTGCCCTGCACGGTCTGCCCCATCGCCCGGGCCAGGGAGGTCTTGCCGGTGCCGGGGAAGTCCTCCAGCAGCAGGTGCCCCTCGGAGACCATCGCGGTGAAGGCGAGTTCGATCACGTGCCGCTTTCCCAGCACGACCTGCTCGACGTTGTCGACGAGCTTCGCGAACGTCTCCTGGAACCAGGCGGTCTGCTCGGCGGTGATGGTCATGGGGTCCTCTCGGGGCGGGAAGGGGGTGCGCCGGTCACGGGCTGGTGTCTCCGGGCGGCGGGTCGGTGGGCTGGGGCTCCGCCGGCGGTGGCTCGGTCGGGGGCGGGGTCGGGGTGAGGGTGGGGGTCGGTCGCGGCGGGGGCTCGCACTCGAGCACGTATGCACCCCGGCCTGCCACATCGGCCAGCCCGGCGAGGGCACCCTTCCACGTGACCGTGTAGGTCAGGGTCGCCACTTTGTCGAAACCCTCGGTGCGCGTGACCGCCCAGGAGTAGTCGGCGGTGTTCGCCGCCACCATGTCCGGCGAGATGCCGGGGGCATCCTGCTCGCTGAAGCAGCGCGACGGGAACGTGACCCGGGTGGTGTACGCCGGCCCGCGCGGGGCGACGGTGACGCCGGGGGAGCTGCACCCGAACACGTCGTTGCAGGCGAAGGCCTGGATGAGGCCGGGGTTGACCCCGAGCGCGAACAGGCTGCCGAAGTCGGTGGTCTCGGTGGCGCCGGCACGGAAGCGCAGCTCGAAGGGCCAGTCGACGTCGAGGTCGGGTGCGCCCGAGACGCGGCCCCACGTGTAGACGTTCCCCTTGCTGGTGAACGCCGGGTCGACGGTGTACGAGGCGTCGCCCGTGGGCACATCGATCCCCGCGGTCGGTGTCGCGGTGCCGGTGGCCTCGGTGCTGCCGAACCGCGCATCGTCCTGTTCGGTGACGGCGCACGCGGTGACGGTGACCGGCTGCCAGAGCGACTTGTCGTCGAACGTCGCCGTAGCCGCGCCCCCGCGGGCGGCGACCGATTCGGTGGGCCGGCAGGTGCCGCCCTGGCTGAAGCCGACGAGGATGCGGTCGCCGACGCCGTTGGGAGCGACGGTGGCGGTCGCCGTCACCGACCCCGGGCGCCCGGACGTCGACGCGGTGACGGTGAGCTCGAGCCCGGGCGCACCGATGCCGTTCGCGGGGAAAGACAGCGCGCCACCGGTCTCGCTGCCGCCGGGGATGGGCGGCAGCTCGTAGCGGGTCAGCGGGGTCGCCGTCAGGGTGACCGGGGCGTTCGATCCGACCGCGTAATCACGGAAGGTGACGCGGTCGCCCTGCACCGGCAGGGTGACCTCGCCGCCGGCGCCGCCGGCGAGCCGCAGGAATCCGGAAGACGGGTCGACGCCGGTCACGGTGATGGTCGCCACGCCGCCCTCCGTGCCGTTGGGCGTGGGAACGACCTGCACGCCGGTGGGAGCGTTCGGGGCGCGGTACGCCCAGGCGGTGGCCGACACGGTGCCGCGGGACTCGCCGACGGAGTTGAAGGCGCGCGCCTCGTAGGCGACCCTTTCGCCGAGCGGGGCCTCGATCGGCGGGCACTCGCCCGACGCCGAACAGGTGGCGACGACGCGACCTCCGCTCAGGATGCGGTAGCCCTCGACGCCCGGGTATGAGGGGGCGTCGGAGACGACGCGCACCGTCACGGAGGTCGGGCCGTACCGGGTCCAGTCCAGGCGGGTGGGGTTGGCCGGCAGCCCCTGCAGGTCGAGGATCACCCGGCCGTCGCGGTCACCGGCGGACTGTCGTCCCTGCGCGTCCTGCACGACGAACGAGCCGGTGCAGTCTGCCGCGCCCGCGGCATCCGCCGCCCAGGACGCGCGAACGGCGTTGTCGCCGGCGAGGCTGAAGCTGACGCCGGCGCAGTTGGCCGGGCCGCCTGCGGCGACCACGCGCAGCGGGGTTCCCGGCAGCGGGTTGATCTCACCGGAGGCGCCGACCACAGGGATGGTGCACGAGGTCGCGCCGCCGGACTGCGAGCAGCGCTGCACGACCGTGCCGCCCTTGGGGAGGGTCGAGGGCGCAGGACCGACGGTGAGTACGAGGCTCGCGGCGGCGGCGTCGGGGTGGCTCGGGAGGGTCAGGGACACGGGCTCCTCGCGCCCCGGTCGCGCGGCGTCGCGCGCGGTCACCGACACGATGGAGCCGGCCTGGGTGACCTCGAACTGGTCGCCCCGGTACGTCGCGGCGTACTGCAGCGCGTCCCAGTCCTCCTTGCCGGCCCAGCCGACCATCCCGCGCAGGTCGTACTCCGCGGTCGAGCCGGGGCTCACGCCGAGCGAGGCGCTTCGCAGCACCGGCTGCGGGATCTCGGCCTCGACGACGACGCGCACGGTGAGGAAGGTGTACTGATCCTGGATGCCGAGCTTGACCGGCACCACGCAGGTGTCGGCCCAGGGGGCACCCGCGCCGGCGGAGTAGCGCACGGTGGTACCGGAGACGAGCGTGCACGTGCCCTCGGCGCGCGCTCCGCCGGCGCGCACGCCGCCGCCGTCGACCTCGAGGGTCTGCCCGGCGGGCACCGCGACCGCGACGGCGAGATCGAGGTCGACGGACTCCTTCTCGCGCACGTCGAGGGTCGACATGCCGCCGCGCAGGCTCAGACGCACGTCGCGGTCGCCGGGCACCCGCAGGAACCCGTAGGAGCTCACCTCGGTGCCGTCGAACGCCGTCCCGGTGACTTCGAACGGGATGAGGAGGGTCTCGTCGGGGATCGCACCCGAGATGCGCCACCCGTCGACCTCGATGCCGGGGTGGGTGCCCCACAGCGACAGCGTGAGGTCCGAGACGTCGCCGTTGCGCCACGACACCTTTCCGCTGAGCACGTCGACGCCGCGGGGGAAGGCCTCGCGGGTCTCGATGGTCAGCGCGGTGTCGCGCACGACGGGGTGGTCCGGCACCGGACCGCGCACGACCTTCAGCACGATCAGCCCGATGGCGGTGTCGCCGTCGTCGTTGCGCACGGTGTACGAGTACGAGAAGGTGCCAAGCTCCTCGCCCGCCCTCATGGTGACCTGGCCGTCGTCGACGGCGCCGAGACGCGCCTGGAGTGCGGCGTACTCGTCGCTGCCGGCCGGCGCCACGGGCGAGACCGACACGAGCTCGAGCGATCCGCCGGCGGGGTCGATGTCGTTGTCGGCGGGCCGCACGATCGCCTCGGTGGTCTCGCCGGCCTGCACCTGGATGTAATCGCTGTAGGTCACGGGGCTCGGGTCGGCCTGGGTGTCGAGCACTCCGACGCGTACGTCCGCGGTGCCGGTGGCGCCCTGCGCGTCTCGCACCTGGTAGCCGAAGCGCACCTGGCCGCTGAAGGCCTCGGGGCTCGTGTAGACGATGGCGTCGCCTTCGGCGGTGATCGTCGCCGAGCCCTGCTCCGGCTGAGCGGTGATGCGGTCCAGGGTGACCGCGTCGCCGTCGGGGTCGACGTCGAACGACGTGAACGGGATGCGCACGGTCGCGCCGCTGAGCACCCGGCCCTCGAGCGTGCGGGGGACGGGGGCCTGGTTCGCCTCGTCGCCGACGACGGTGATCACCACGCGGGCGGTGTCGACGACCTCGGGGAAGCCGAGGCGGAAGATCGTGTACCCGACGGCGTAGACGCCCGGTTCGCGGGGGGCGAGGTAGCGCAGCAGCCGGTCGGTGGCGAACGCGAGTCCCGCGTCGCTCTCGTTGACGACGCGCGAGGGGTCGATGCCGATCAACGCGCCCGACGGGGCGCTGTCGTTGTCGAGCACGGGGATGTCGATGAGGCTGCCGGCGCGCACGGTGACGGCATCGTCCACGGCGATGGGCGGGTCGGCGCTCGGGGAGGGCAGGAGGACCACCGTCAGCTCGCCCTGCGCCGTGGCGGCGGGGGAGCCGGTGCCGTCCGACACGGTGTAGCGGATCACGCCGAGGCGTCCGGGCTGCTCGTCGTCGGTGGAGCCGCTCACGCGCAGCATGCTCTGCCCGACGAGATCGACGCCCAGCGACGCCCGCGGGTCGCTCTCGGGCCGGATGTCGCTGAGCAGCAGCACCAGCCCGGCCGGGTTCGCGACCGCGGGGAAGACGTCGACGGTGGCATCCTCGTTGGGTCGCACGAAGGCGGTCAGCGGAGGGGTCGAGATGGATGCCGCGTCGGCTGGCTTCACGGTCACGCGCACGGTGGCCGTGACCTCGCTGCGGTCGTCCCGCACGGTGTACTGCACGATGTAGGAGCCGGGCTCGCTCGCGGTGACGACCATGCTCAGCCCGGACGCGTTGGCCGTGACGCTCGCGCGGGCCTCATCGAGGGCGACGGCCTTGGACAGCGAGACGGCGCCGGAGGCGCCTGAGACGTAGGGGGTGATATCGACCGCGACCGGCTCGCCCACGACGCCGACGACCGCGAAGGACTCGGCGGCGAGCTCGGGGGTCGGGGTCACCGCGATGCTGAGCGGCCGCTCCGCGGTGGCGCCGAAGGCGTCCGCCACCGTCACGCCGAGCGTCACGGTCACCGATTCCTCGGCGTTCGGGTCCGGATGCTGGTAGGTCACGGTGCCGGCAGGGGAAGTGGTGACCGTGCCGCCGACGGCGTCGCCGGTGGCTCCGGCGAGGTAGACCGGGTCGCCGTCGGGGTCCACCCAGCCCTCGAGGACGTCCACGCTGACGGTGCCGCCGGGAGCCACGCTCGGCGACGGCCAGGGCGCGAGGCACCCCTCGACGCCGCACCAGACGGGAGCGCTGTTCTGCGACGGCGGCGCGACGGTGACGGTGACGGTCGCGGCGTTCGACAGCAGCCCGCCGGTCGCGGTGCCGTCGGTCGCGCGGTAGCGCAGGGTCGCCGATCCGCTCGCGTCCGCGGCGACGTTCAGCACGAGCTTCTGGTCGGCACCGGCGGACGACAGGGTGCCGAACGACGGGTCCAGGCCCTCCACCGAGGCGGTGTCGATGCTGAGGACGTCCTCGTTCGGGTCGTGGTCGTTCAGCAGCACCGGCAGCACGGCGACCGATCCCGCGCGCACCCCGAACGCGTCGTCGACGGCGACCGGGGGCTTGGGATCGAGCACGCGCTCGGTTTCCAGCTCGTTCTGCTGCTCGACCTCGGCGGGCTCTTCCAGGTCCCACTCCTGCGACGACGGCACCAGGCGACCGTCCGGCACCGACCAGACCCAGCCCGAGCGCCGTTCGTTCAGCGCCAGGCGTGAGCCGTTGCCGATGAAGACCGGGTCCAGGCCTTCGCCGATGTCGATGCCGCCGTAATCCAGCGGTGTCGCCTCGCCGCTCGCGCTGGACCACAGCGTGCCCTCGCCGTCGCCCTCCGGAAGCCACGCCGCGTGCACGGTTCCCGATACGGTCGCCGGGGCCACCGGGGTGCCGAGGGCGCTGCCGGAGTGCGCGCGGGCGGCGCTGAAGGAATCGAGCGGCACCCGCACGAGGCCTGACGTGTCGGCGATGTAGACGGCGGTGCCGGTCGCTGCGGCCCGCTGCACCACGGCACCCCCGTCGACACCGGTCTCGACGGGCTCGTCCCGGCCCTCGACGAACAGCTCTCCGCTGGTCTCGTCCAGCAGCGCCCACCGCCCGTCGACGGCAGTCAGCTGCGCGTCGGCGGGCGACTGGGGCGTGTCGTCGTCGCCGAGGATGCGTCCGGTCGCCGCCTCGGCGCGCAGCACCCGTCCCTCGTCGGCGGAGTAGGCGTAGATCACACCGGTGTCGTCGACGGTGGCGGCGGTCGCGACGAACCGCGGGCGCTCCTGCCCCTCTTCGACCTCGACCTCGGCGTACGGGTCGACCGGAACCGTCTGGCCGCCGCTGGAGAGGGTGGCGCCGTGCACGGCGCCGGCGTCGGTGCGGTAGACCAGGAAGTCGCCCGCGACGGCGATGTCCGCGGTGCCGGCGGGAGTGGGCGCGAAGGCGTCTTCGGCGTCGGCGGTGAGATCGGCCGGGGTGGCCATGTCGACATCGGCGAACTGCGTGCCCCCATCGCTGAAGACGAAGAGGCGCTCGCCGGTCTGCGCCAGCGACGTGCCGTTCTCCACCTGTTTGACGGTGTCGAGCTCCGCCAGCTCGAGATTGACCCGGGCGTATCCGCTGCCGGCGCCGTTCTGCAGTGCCCACACCGTCGCGTCGTCCAGCGGGGTCTGCTGCGCGTCGTAGCCCGGCCACACGGCGGCGAGGGTGGCCACGAGGGCGGCGACCACTCCGACGGCGGCCGCGCCGATGACGTTGCCGGAACGCCTCCGGCGGGTGACGGGGGATGCCATGTCAGCCGTTCCCTGTCAGCAGCAGCACCACGCCGGCGGTCCCGCCGGCCACCAGCAGCGCGACACCGGAGGCGATGAGCGCGATGCGCGCACCCGCGCCCGGTCGGCGTGGGGGACGGGCGCCCGCGAGCACCGTGCCCTCGTCGACGCCGCGACGGGCGGCCGCGCGAGCGCGCGGCGGGCGCCGCGTCGCCCGCTCGACGCGGGGCCGCACGGGGCCGCGCGCGCGGTCGTCCTGGAAGTCGACGGCGACACCGGCCATCGCCCACTCGTCGACGGCGACGTCGAGTGGCGTGTGCGGCATCCCCAGGTCGTGCTGCACCAGCTGCAGCTCGTGGGCGAACTCGGCAGCCGAGGCATGGCGCGCAGCCGGGTCCTTGCTCATCGATCGCGCGAGCACTGCCTCGAGGCGTTCCGGCACGTCCGGGCGACCGATGGGGGTGTACGACGCCCGTCGGATTCGCGACTTCAGCTGATCGCGGGAGTTCTGACCGCTCCCGGCCCGCTCGAACGGGCTGCGCCCTGCCAGCAGCGAATAGACCGTCGCCCCCAGGCCCCAGATCTCCGCCGCGATCGATCCCGATACCCGCTCATCGACGATCTCGGGGGCACTCCACGGCACCGACATCGCGAACACCTCGTCGGCGCCGGTGCGCCCGTTGACGGCGGCGGCGATGCCGAAGTCGCTGAGCACGGGGGAGCCGAAGGCGGTGACGAGGATGTTCGACGGCTTGATGTCACGGTGCAGCAGACCGGAGCGGTGGGCCGTCTCGAGCGCCGAGGAGATCTTGACCGACAGCTGAAGCACCTCGGCCACGGGCATGACCTCCCGCCGGTAGCGGTTGGTGAGCGACGTGGGGCAGTACTCCATGACCAGGTACGGCCGGCCGTCGGCGGAGATGCTCGCCTCGTAGATCGTCAGGATCGAGGGGTGCGAGCTCAGCCGTGCCATCACGTCGGCCTCGGCGTTGAACATGCGCAGCAGGCCCTCGTCGACGATGTCCTCCAGCAGTACCTTCACCGCGACCGGGCGTCGGGGGAGGTTCTGCTCGAACAGGAAGACATCGGCGAAGCCGCCGGTTCCGAGGGGACGCACGTACGTGAATCCGGGGAGCACGGGGGGTGCGGAAGGAAGCCTGTTCGCCACCGTTCACCTCACGTACCTGGGAGTTGACGGGGGCCGCCGAGCGGGAAGCCGAGCCCCCGCTGTACGGCTTCCTTAGAAGTTTCTAACACAGGCCACACCCGCCTGGAAATCGCCCCACCGCTTAGGGCGCGGCGTGGAACCGGGCGACGTTCCCGTCGCCGATGTCCAGCACCGCCCCCTCCGACAGACGCGCCGTCGCACCGCCGCGCAGAAGCATGGCCGAGCCGTCGGCGTGTCGCACCACGGTGCCGTTCGTGGAGTCCAGATCGCGCACCAGCAGATGGTCGCCGTCGAGCTTCACCTCGACGTGCGTGCCCGACACTTCGCGGCGCGGGGACGGCAGCGGGGCCAGCCGTGCGCCGGGGTGAGCGGCAGGGTGCGGAGCGCGACCGAACACCACCGGCAGGTCCAGCTCCAGCACCCGTCCGCCGTCCATGGCGAGCACGAACCGCCGAGGTGCGGCGTCGGGACGGGCGGCGGGTGCCGGACGGTCGGGCGTCGCACCGACGGCGGCGGAGACGAGCGCGGCGAGCTCTTCGCGGTCGAAGACGGTCGTCGACAGCGCCGCGTCGTCCTCGATGCCCGCGGCCCACTCCGGCGCGGCCGCGCGGTCGACGTGCGCGGGGCGGTCGACAGGGGCGGGGCGGCCCGTCGGCACCGTGCCCCACTCCAGGCGGTCGGAGCGCACGACGCCTCGCCCGAGCGGCAGCAGCGCATCCGGCGGCGTCGCCCCGAGACTCAGCGCGATGCCCGCCACGTGCTGCGCGGAACCCTCGACCCACGTGCCGATGCCCGGCCCCGCCAGCGTCGTCCGCTCGGGTCCGTACAGCTGGGCGGTCGCGGTGCCGCGCACCGCGACGCTGACCGAGCTCGTCCGCGCGTCGACCAGTTCGACGAGGGCGAAATCCGGGAGCTGCTCGATGCCGCGGCCCGCGAGCGCGGACAGCACGTCTTCGAGTGCGGTGTCACCGGCGGACAGCAGCGTCCACAGATCCCGCGCGAACGACTCGCCGATCTCCCGCGACGCCACGAGCAGAAAACGATCGCCGATCATCGCGAACCCGGCCTCGGCCGTCATCGGCGGCACGCTGTAGCTGAACACGCCTCCACCCTATGGGGCGGCGCGACGGGGATCCTGGCGGGCGCGGGTGCGGGGCGCGGTCAGATCCAGCCGGGGAGCCAGTTGTGCGCGCGCCAGAAGTCGTACGGCACGGTCACGGCCGACACCAGCGGGTACCAGAACGCCGAGACGAGCAGCGCGACGGCGAGGAAGACGATCACCACGCGCTGTCCTGCCCGGCGCCGCACCGGGTCGCCGCCCGGCGGCGCCGCGATGGCCTGCAGGGCGAGGGTGAGCGCGAGCAGCGAGAACGGCAGGATGACGACCGTGTAGAACTGGAAGACCGTGCGCTCGGGGTAGAACAACCACGGCACCCACGTTGCGGCGATCGCCGTCAGCACGAACGCGTCACGCCACGCCCGTCGCACGACGAACCGGTAGACGAGGTAGACGGTCGCGGCCGCCGCAGCCCACCACACGAGCGGGTTCGGCATGCTGTAGATGATGTCCATGCAGCCGTTGGCCGCGGCGCAGCCCGCTTCGCCGTCGGCGGTGCGGGCGGCGTACATCGAGGTGGGGCGCAGCAGCAGCGGCCACTGCCAGGCGGGGCTGGCGTAGCCGTGCGGCGACGCCATTCCCGCCGCCGACGCGTACATGGACTGGTGATAGGTCCACAGACTCTGCAGGGCGGCGGGCACCCACGCCCACACCCCGCCCGCCGGTGACGCGTCAGCCGTGTGGCGACCGTACCCGCCCTCGGTGACCAGCCACCCCGTCCACGAGGCCAGATACACCGCGGCCGCGACCGGCACCAGCAGCACGAACGACGCGGCGCCCTGACGGACGGCATCCGTCGGCCACTGCCAGACCCCCACGCGCCGCCGGGCGAGCGCGTCGGTCACGACGGCGTAGAGCCCGATGGCCGCGAGCACCCACACCCCCGACCACTTCACCGCCGCTGCCGCGCCGGCGGCCGTGCCGGCGGCGATCAGCCACGGCCGGTTCCACAGCACCGGGCCCCAGAAAAGCGGCTCTCCGGCATGGTGGCGGCGCGCCGCCACCGCGGCGGCCAGGCGGTCGAGGTGACCGGCACGGTCGAGCAGCGCGAACCAGAACGCCAGCAGCACGAACAGCATGAGCGGGGTGTCCAGCAGCGCGACGCGGCTCATCGAGATGGCGAGCCCGTCCACGGCCATGAGGCCCGAGGCGACGGCGGCGAAGGCGAGCGATCCGCTGAGGGCGCGGGCCACGAAGTAGAGCACCAGCACCGCGGCGGTGCCGGCGAGTGCGACGCCCACGCGCCAGCCGAACGACGAGTCCGGTCCGAACAGCGCCATGCCGGCCCCGATGATCCACTTGCCCAGCGGCGGGTGCACCACGAAGCTGCCGATGTCGGTGTAGGCGTCGGTGTCGCCGGCGGCGAAGGCGGCGTCCGCCTCCTCGGGCCAGGTGGCGGCGTAGCCGAGGTTCCACTGACTCCAGGCATCCTTCACGTAGTACGTCTCGTCGAAGACGATCGCGTGAGGGTGCCCCAGGTTCCACAGCCGAAGGATGCCGGCGACCGCCGTGATCACCAGCGGCACGATCCAGCCCAGCCGCCGGGCGAGGCGGGGATCGGAACGCACACGCGACGCCAGTCGGTCGTACCACGACGGCGCCTCGGGAAGCAGCGTCTCGGCGGTCACGCAGACCACCTTATGCTGGCTCGATGATCATCCTCGCGGCCACCCCGATCGGCAATCTGGGCGACGCGTCCCGGCGGCTGGTCGAAGCTCTCGAGACCGCCCAGGTGGTCGCCGCGGAGGACACCCGCACCACGCAGCGCCTGCTGGCGGCGCTGGGCGTCGCCAACCGTCCCCGCCTCATCGCGCTCCACGACCACAACGAGAAGGCGCGTGCGGGGGAGCTCGTCGAGCTCGCGCGCGAACAGGACCTGCTCGTGCTCAGCGACGCCGGCATGCCGACCGTCAGCGACCCCGGGTACGGGCTCGTCGCCGCTGCCGCCGCGGCCGGTGTCACCGTCACCGCCATCCCCGGGCCCAGCGCCGTGCTGACGGCGCTGGCGGTCGCCGGTCTTCCGACCGACCGGTTCACCTTCGAGGGCTTTCCGCCCCGCAAGGCGGGGGAGCGGGCCTCGTGGTTCGGCGCGCTGGCGCGAGAGCGGCGCACCATGGTCTTCTTCGAGGCGCCGTCGCGCCTGGCCACCACCCTCGCGGCGATGGCCGCGGCCTTCGGCGACGCTCGGCCGGCGGCGGTCTGCCGCGAGCTGACCAAGCTGCACGAGGAGATCGTGCGCGGCGGTCTCGCCGAGCTCGCCGCGTGGGCTGAGGACGGCGTGCGCGGCGAGATCGTCGTGGTCGTCGGGGGAGCGCCGGCACGCGCCGCCGACCCCGATGAGGCGCTCGCCCAGGTGCAGGATCTCGTTCGCGACGGACTGCGACTGAAGGATGCCGCGGGCCAGGTGGCCGCGGCATCCGGTCTGTCCTCGCGCGAGCTGTACCAGGCGGCTCTCGCCGCCCGGTCAGCCGCGCGCTGACTCAGCCCTTGACGGAGCCGGCGGTGAGGCCGCCGACGATGTAGCGCTGCAGCGACAGGAACAGCACGAGCACCGGGATCGAGGCCAGCACCGCGCCGGCGGCGAACAGGCCCCAGTTCGAGGACAGCTGGTTCGACACCCACTGGTACATGCCGACCGCGAGGGTCCACTGATCCTCGGACACCAGCACGACCTTTGCGATGATGAAGTCCGCGAACGCAGAGATGAACGCCAGCAGCGCGACGACCGCGAGGATCGGGGTCACCAGCGGAATGATCAGCTGCCAGAAGATCTGCGCGTGGGTGGCGCCGTCGATCTTGGCGGACTCGTCGATCTCCATCGGGATCGTGTTGAAGAAGCCGTACATGAGGAAGGTGTTGGCTCCCAGCGCGCCGCCGAGGTAGATGCAGATGAGCGCGATCTTGGAGTTGAGGCCGAGGGCGGGGATGACCTCGCCGAGGGTCAGCAGCATGATGAAGATCGCGACGAACGCCAGCGCCTGCGGGAACATCTGCACGATGAGCAGCGTGGTCAGTCCCACCCGGCGACCCGAGAACCGGAACCGCGAGAACGCGTAGGCCGCCGCGGCGCCCATGAGCACCGCGCCGATGGAGGAGATGCCGGCGACGATGAGGGTGTTGCCGGCCCAGGCCCAGTACTTCGTGTCGCCCAGCGCCACGTAGTTCGACAGGTCGAAGGCGCTGAAGAGGGCGTTGGCCGCCGACAGCGTCCCTCGGGGATTGAGGGATGCCGACAGCACGTACACGAGCGGGAAGGTGGCGTAGAAGATGATCGCGACGGCGACGAGGTACTTCCAGCCCACCTCGAGGAACCACCGGCGGCGCTGGCCGGGCCGACGCTGCGGGGCGGCGGTGGTGGCGGGAACGGCCTGCTCGGTCATGGTGGTCATCACTGGTACTCCTCCAGCTTGCGGGTCTGTCGGAAGGCGACGGCGGAGATCGCGCCGACGATGACGAAGATGATGATCGACAGGGCACTGGCCAAGCCGTAGTCGGCCGTGCCGCCCGAGATGCCGGCGATGTCGTAGATGGCCGAGATGAGGATGTCGGTCGATCCGAGTGCGTACGGGGCGCCGGGGATGGCGGGCCCGCCGTTGTTGAACATGTAGATGATGGTGAAGTTGTTGAAGCTGAACGCGAACGACGAGATCAGCAGCGGCGCGGTCGACACCAGCAGCAGCGGCAGGATGATCGAGCGGAACTGGCGGAAGCGCCCGGCGCCGTCCAGGGATGCCGCTTCGAGGGTGTCCGCCGGCAGCGCCTGCAGGGCGCCGGTGCACACGAGGAACCAGTAGGGGTAGCTGAGCCACAGGTTCACCCAGAGCACCGCGAGCCGGGCGAGCCACGGATCACCGAGCCAGTTGATCTCGGCGCCGAAGAAGAAGAGGTCGTTGATCACGCCGAACTCGGCGTTGAACATGCCGCGGAACAGCAGGGCCGACATGAACGCGGGGAAGGCGTAGGGGAGGATGAACAGCGTCCGCAGCCACTTGCGTCCCCGCACGCGCGGATCGTTGAAGATGAGGGCGAAGAGCAGCCCGATGCCGAAGCTCAGCACGACCGAGAGGATGGCGAAGGCGAAGGTCCAGCCGGCGACCATGAGCAGCGGCTGCACGAGGCGTGGCTCGGTGAACAGCCGGGCGAAGTTCTCGAACCCGACGTTGACGGACCAGCCCGTGTTGAGCGCGCTGCCGTCCTCGGCGACGAAACTGCCGCGATCGTTCGCCGAGTAGACCGTGCCGTTCGTGGTGTCGGTGATGGTCTCGGTCTGCTCGTCCCAGACGAGGGTGGACTCGTAGACCGCGCCGGTCGTCCCCTCTCTGGTGCGGATGGAGCCGTCGTTGGGGTCGTCCGAGACCGGCACCCGCAGGCTCTGCACGGTCTGCTGCAGGGACTGGTCGGTGAGCAGGTCGGCGCGGGGGACGACGTTCCAGCCGGGCACCTCGGTGGCCGCGCCCGTCGCGCCGATGACGGCGTCGTCGACCTCGGTCAGGGGCTCGTCGGCGTCGCCGGCGAACACGTCGCCGTCGTCGACGATGGCGAAACCGTACTCACCACCGCGCTCGACGATGGTCAGGGGGAATGTGGGGGAGTCGTCGAGCCGCCGCTCGCCCTGGATGAGGGCGGCATTGACCGCCTGCTCCTGGGTGCCGATGTGGCCGCTGCCGTAGTTGGTGAAGGCGATGTAGGCGGTGTACACGAAGATGAACACCTGGAAGATCAGCAGGAAGATGAGGCCGGGCAGCAGGTACTTCAGCGGCAGGGCGCGCTTGGTGAAATAGATCACGTTGGCGATGACCAGCAGCAGGACGGCCACCGACAGGATGAGCCACGACTCCGCGCCCACGGCACTGAAGATCGCCATGAGGCCGAACGCGTTGACGACCGCCATCAAGAGCAGCTTGACGATGAAGCCCCAGCCGAGGCCGCGCCAGTTGCGTGCGTGCGACTCGGACTTCGGGCTGAGGGTCTGCGGCGCCTCGGTGGCGACGTCTTCCTGGACTGACATGTGCTCCTCCTGCATCGGTTCTCGCGGTGTGCGAGGGGGTGCGGGGCGGGAGGAGAGCCTCCCGCCCCGCAGGGTGTCAGCCGATGGCTGCTTCGAGGTCGGTGACCATCTGGTTCCAGGTCGACACGGGGTCCGCGCCGCCGATGATCTGCACCTGTGCGGCGTTCCACAGCTCCCAGACCGCGCCCATCTCGGGGATGGACGGCATGGGCACGCCGTTCTGCGACGACGCGACGAAACCGCCGATGATGGGGTCGGACGAGACCTCTTCGGCCAGCTCGCTCCACGCCGGGATGCGGGGGTCGGCCTCGTAGAGCGCGCGCTGCGCGTCTGCGGTCGCCAGGTAGTTCACGAGGAACTCCTGCGCGAGCAGGGCGTTCTCGCTCTGCGAGCTCAGGTAGAAGCCCTGCACGCCGACGAACGGCGCAGCCGTCTCGCCACCGGCAGACGGGATGGGGTTCACGGTGACGTTCACGCCATCGGCGGTCAGCGCCTCGATCGCCCACGGGCCCTGCAGGGTGTACGCGGCCTGGCCGGACGCGAACAGCTCGTTGTTGGTGTCGTAGTCGATCGTGGTGGAGATGTAGCCGGTGCCGTTGGCGCCGTTCGCCCCGAGCCACGTGGCGAAGGCGTCGCCGGGGGCGCCGCCCATGCCGACCTCGGTCGTGTACGAGCCGGTCTCGTCCTGCACGAAGACGGGGGCGCCGAACGACGTCTGGAAGCCGTACATCGTGTACGCGTCACCGGTCTGGCCCGCCGTGTTGATGACGATCGGGCGCTCGGCGCCCGCGGCCTGTGCGGTGGCGATCATGTCGTCCCACGTGGCCGGAGCCTCTTCGCCGACGAGGTCGGTGTTCTGGATGAGCGCGGTGGTCTCCAGCGAGTACGGCAGCGCGTACAGCTGGCCGTCGTAGGTCATCGCGTCGATCGCGACCTGCTCGAACGAGCCGGCCTTGTCGCCGAGGTCGATCGTGTCCACCACGCCGTCGGCGACGAACGCGCCGAGCCAGTCGTGCGCGCCGATGGTGATGTCGGGGCCCTCGCCGGTGGGGACCTGGGCGATGAAGTCGGCCCGGATGTCCTCGAAGTTCTTCTGGACCAGCTCGATCGTGGCCCCGGTCTCCTCTTCGAAGGCCGCTGCTGCGGCTTCGATGGCGGGCTCGCGGTTCTCGTCGGTCCAGACGGTCAGGACGGCGCCCGAACCCTCGTTGGTCTCCGACTCCTCGGCGGTGTCGCCGCCGCCGCCTGAGCAGCCGGCGAGCAGAACGGCAGTCGACGCGAGCGCGACGATGCCCATTCCCTTCTTGCGCATGGATTTTCCTTCCGTGGGGTGGTCGATCCTGCGAACCTCTGCTGAGGTCGCGCCCTTACGACCGGTGGTGTGCCGGGCCAGGTGGCCCGGCGGGTACATCTCTCAGTGCGGAGTGTGCTGAGCCTCTGTGCGGATGACGGCTGCTGTGCCGCCTGTCAGGTTCAGCATGCCCTTGATCTCGTCTCCCGTGAGCAGATCCACGCCGTCCACCGCGATCGATGCGGCATCCGGTCCGTGGTTGATCGCGACGACGAAGTCGTGGTGCTCGCCGTGGCGGCGGATGACCTCGACGCCGGCGGGGAGCTGGGCGGGCGCCAGGCCCGCGTCGGCGTAGACGGCGCCCATGATGGCAGCCAGCCCCGCGGCATCCGGACGGGTGCTGACATACCACCCGGTTCCGGCGCCGTGCGCGTGGCGGGTGACGGCGGGTTCGCCCGCGGCCGGTCCGGCGACGTACGTCGCGCGCACCTCGGCGCCGGTGACGACGAGGTCCTCCTGCCAGACGTCCACCGGGACGACGGTGCCGTTCCAGTCGATGGCGCCGGTCGCGCCCTCGCGCATCGGCAGGTGCTCTTCGACGCGCACGCCGAGGGCCGGCTCGAGCGGCGCGCCGAAACCGCCCTCGTGCACGGCGTCGTGCTCGTCCACGACGGCGGAGAAGAACGACACCAGCAGCGTGCCGCCCGCCTCGACGTACCGGTTGAGATTGTCGGCATCGGTCCGGCTGAGCATGTACTGGGCGGGGGCGATGACGAGCTTGTAGCCGGAGAGGTCGTGGCCGGGGAGGGCGAAGTCCACCGTGATGCCGTCGCGCCACAGCCGCTCGTAGTACGCGCGGATGCGCTCGTCGTGGCTGACGTCCTCGGACGGACGCCACTCGAGGTCCTGCGCCCAGAAGGACTCGAAGTCCCAGAGGATCGCGACGTCCGCGTGCACGCGGGATCCGCGGACGTCGCCCAGCCTGCCGAGCTTCGCGCCGAGGTCGACGACCTCGCGCCAGACGCGGGAGTCCGTGCCGGCGTGGGGGAGCATCGCGGAGTGGAACTTCTCGGCGCCGGAGCGCGAGGCTCGCCACTGGAAGAAGAGGATGCCGTCCGCGCCGCGGCCGAGGTGCGACAGCGAGTTGCGGGCCATCTCGCCCGGGCGCTTGGCGACGTTGCGGGGCTGCCAGTTGACCGCCGACGTGGAGTGCTCCATGAGGATCCACGGCGCGCCGCCGCCCACCGACCGGGTGAGGTCGGCGGCGATGGCCAGGCCGATCTCGCCCTCTTCGTCGGCGGCCCACAGGTAGTGGTCGTCCGAGACGATGTCGACTTCGCGCGCCCACGCCCACAGGTCGCAGCCGTTGTGCTGGTTGGCCATGAAGTTCGTCGTGACGGGACGGTCGCTGTGCGCGCGGATCGCGTCACGCTCGGCGATGAAGCAGGCGCGCAGCTGGTGGTCGGTGAAGCGCGCGTAGTCCAGGCGCTGTGCGGGGTTCACCGTCGACGGTGCCGCGGCCGGGGCGCCGACGTGCTCCCAGTCGGTGTAGTGCTGGCCCCAGAACGCCGTGCCCCACGCCTTGTTGAGCGCATCGAGCGAGCCGTAGCGCCGCTGCAGCCACAGGCGCCATTCGCGCACCGCGTGGGGGGAGTAGTCCTCGCCCACCGGCACGCCGAACTCGTTGTGCACGTGCCAGAGCACGACGGCGGGGTGCTGGCCGTAGCGCTTGGCGAGCTCCGTGGCGATGCGCACGGCCGCCTCGCGGTAAGCGGGCGCCGAGTGCGAAGCCATGCCGCGGGAGCCGAACCCCATGACGACGCCGTCGCGGGTGATGACGCGCGCGTCGGGGTGGTTCGCGAAGAACCAGGCCGGCGGGGACGCGGTGGGCGTGCCCATGTCGATGCGGATGCCGTTGGCGTGCAGGAGCTCGACGACCTCGTCGAGCCAGCTGAAGTCGAAGACCCCTTCGCTGGTTTCCAGCAGCGCCCACGAGAAGATGCCGATGCTGACGAGATTCACGCCCGCTTCGCGCATGAGTGCGACGTCTTCGCGCCAGGTCTCGGGTGACCACTGCTCGGGGCTGTAGTCGCCGCCGTAGGCGATGCCGTCGATGTCGGGCCAACGCGGCGTCGAGGTCATGGAACGCTTCCTCGGGTCAGGGGTGGTGGTTCCGGCTGTGACCGGTCCCAGTTGGGGAACAGCATACGTGATCAGTCGGACGTCGGTCACGCGGCGTTATGGAACCGTGACCGGTCCCAGTCGGCGGCGGGCGAGGGGTAAAGTCCTCGACGTGGGTGAGAGCAGCGAGACGCGCCGCCGGCCGACGATCCGAGACGTCGCGGCGGCGGCAGGAGTGTCGCGGGGCACCGTGTCGCGCGTGATCAACGGCGGCCATTGGGTGTCTCCCGATGCGCGACAGGCGGTCGAGGATGCCATCGCGCGCACCGGCTACACCGCCAACCACGCTGCCCGGAGCCTTGCGACGGGACGGTCCAATTCGCTGGCGTTCCTGCTGACCGAGCCGCAGCACCTGCTGTTCTCGGACCCGACGTTCGCCCTGCTGCTGCGCGGGGCGACCGAAGCGCTCGCCCAGCGCTCGATGACGCTCGTCCTGCTCGTCGCAGACACGCCCGCCGAGCGCGCGAACGTCGAGCACTACGTCAGCGCCGGGCACGTTGACGGGGTTCTGCTCATCTCATCGCACGAGTCCGATCCGCTCCTGGCCTCGCTCATCGAGGCGGGCGTGCCGACCGTCTGCACCGGCGTGCCGCTCGGATACCGCGCGCAGGTGCCCACGGTGTCCGTGGACGAGGTCGATTCGGCGCGGACGATGACCCGCTACCTGATGGACCGCGGCCACCGCAGGATCGCCCTCATCACCGGCCCCGATGACACGTCGGGCGGCCGCTACCGCCTGGTGGGCTTCCGCGAGGAGATGGGGGACCGGTTCGACCCGGACCTCGTCGAGCAGGACGTCTACTCCCGTGAGGCCGGAGAAGCGGCGATGACGCGGCTGCTGCAGCGCGCCCCCGACATCGATGCGGTGTTCGCGGCATCCGACGTCATGGCCGTGGGCGCGATCGCCGCCGCCCGCCGGGCCGGCCGCCGGGTGCCCGAAGATCTCGCCGTCGCCGGCTTCGACGACTCGGGATTGGCTGAGACCCACGAGCCGCCGCTGACCACGATGCGTCAGCCGTGGGCGGAGATCAGCAGCGCGATGGTGGAGATCCTCATCGACGTGATCAATGGCGTCCCCCGCACCGACCTGGTGCTGCCGACCACGCTCGTCGTGCGCGGCACCGCCTGAGCGGCGGTCGCCCGCCTCCGGCCGCCCCCGCCCTCGCCTGTGCCCGCCGGCCCCCGCCGGCATGGACCCGAAGCCCGGAGCGGTGCCTTCCGCCGACAGTCTCCCGTTTGCGCATGTGAGTTCCCGTTCACACACCGCCGTGTGAGTTCCCGTTTGCGCATGTGAGTTCCCGTTCACACGCCGCGTGAGTTCCTGTTCACGCAGGGGAGGGGGTGCGGCGGGGCGGGAGTCGGCCAGCCGGAGCTGGTCTCGCCGCGGTGTCCCTGTCGCGCGCGTCGGTCGGGGCGTGCGCTGTGTGAGCGGGAACTCACATGCCAAAACGAGGGAACGTCGAAAGCTCAAGCTGGGTGGGGGTGCGGGGCCGGGTGCGGGCGCGGGCGCGCGGACGGCGAGGTCCGAGAACGCCACCGCGCGTGCGGCATCCGACCGCAATGTCGGCGGGTCGCCGTAACGTCCGCGCATGGACCGGTACCGGCGCACGATCAACCCCTTCGAAGCGATGGCCGAGCCTGCGCGGCGACGCATCATCGAAGTCCTTGCCAGCGGCGAGCACACCGCGGGGCAGCTCGCCGAGGCCGTGGGCGGCGAGTTCGCCATCTCGCGCACGGCTGTCTCGAAGCATCTCCGCATCCTCCGCGACGCCGGCTTCCTCGACGTGCGCGCAGAGTACCAATGGCGCTGGTACTTCCTGACCCGCGACGGGCTCGAGCGGCTGGAGTACGCCGTCGAACAGCTCCGGCAGAAGATGGCGGGCGGGCTGGGCTGGGACACCGATCTGCGTGACAAACGCGACCCCCTGGGCGGTCCGGCTTTCGACGGGCGACCCGTGCTGCGCAAAGGGCCGGGCCGCGAGCCTGCCCGTGGCCGGCGCGGACACCAGACCAGCGCGCCGCGGGCGAGCGACCCCGAAGCGGGCCTGTACCCGGTGCTGCCCGTGGTGGGACCGATGCCGCCCACGTAACAGGCGGCCAGCGCACAGCGCGGCCCCGCCTAGAATCGACGGGTGACCTCAGGCCGTTCCTTCTACATCACGACGCCGATCTACTATCCGAGCGACGTGCCCCACATCGGCCACGGCTACACCACCGTGGCGGTGGACACGCTCGCGCGCTGGCACCGTCAGGCCGGCGACGACACCTGGATGCTCACGGGCACCGACGAGCACGGCCAGAAGATGCTGCGCGCCGCCGCCGCGAACGGCGTCACACCGCAGCAGTGGGTGGACAAGCTCGTCAGCGAGTCGTGGTTCCCGCTGCTGGAGACCCTCGACGTCGCCAACGACGACTTCATCCGCACGACGCAGGAGCGCCACGAGCGCAACGTGCAGGTCTTCTTCCAGACGCTGTACGACCGGGGATACATCTACGCCGGGGAGTACGAGGCGCTGTACTGCGTCGGCTGCGAGGAGTTCAAGCCGGAGTCCGAGATCGTCGACGGCACCGGGGCGTTCGAGGGCCTCAAGGTCTGCGCGATCCACTCCAAGCCGCTGGAGCTGCTGCAGGAGAAGAACTACTTCTTCAAGCTCAGCGAGTTCCAGGACAAGCTGCTCGAGCTCTACAAGACGGTCCCCGACTTCCTCCGCCCGGACTCGGCGCGCAACGAAGTCATCTCCTTCGTCAAGAACGGGCTCAAGGACCTCTCCATCTCGCGCTCCACGTTCGACTGGGGCATCAAGGTGCCGTGGGACGAGTCCCACGTCATCTACGTGTGGGTCGACGCGCTGCTGAACTACGCCACCGCCGTCGGCTACGGCAGCGACCAGGAACAGTTCGACCGGCGCTGGCCGGCTTACCACGTGGTGGGCAAGGACATCCTGCGGTTCCACGCCGTCATCTGGCCCGCCATGCTCATGGCCGCAGGCCTCGAGGTGCCGCGCGGCGTCTTCGCTCACGGCTGGCTGCTCGTCGGCGGCGAGAAGATGTCGAAGTCCAAGCTCACCGGCATCGCGCCCACCGAGATCACCGACGTGTTCGGCTCCGACGCCTACCGGTTCTACTTCCTCTCGGCCATCGCCTTCGGCCAGGACGGATCGTTCTCGTGGGAGGACCTCTCCGCCCGCTACCAGGCGGAGCTGGCCAACGGGTTCGGCAACCTCGCGTCGCGCACGGTCGCGATGATCGAGCGTTACTTCGAGGCCATCGTGCCGCCGGCGGGCGGATACACCGAGGCCGACCTGCACATCCAGCGCACCGTGGCGGATGCCGCGACGGCAGCGGATGCCGCCATGGAGCGCTTCCGCCCCGACGAGGCCATCACCGCCATCTGGACGATCGTCGACGCGCTGAACCTCTACATCACCGAGAACGAGCCGTGGGCGCTGGCGAAGGACGACACGCAGCGCGAGCGGCTGGGAACGGTGCTGTACACCGCCGCAGAAGGGCTGCGCGCCCTGACGGTGCTGCTCTCGCCGGTCATGCCGCACGCCACCGGCATCCTCTGGGACGCCCTCGGCGCCGCCGCCACCCTGGGTGCGCTGCAGGACCAGCCGATCCGCGACGCGGGGACCTGGGGGCAACTGCCGTCCGGCGCCTCGGTCAGCGGGCTCGCGCCGCTGTTCCCCCGCGTCGAACAGAGCGCATGACCGATCCCAGCCAGTACGTGCGCCAGCGCGAGAAGGGGGCGCGCGACGTCAGCTATCCGCCCGCCCCGGAGCCGCTGACGGTGCCGGTGTACGACAACCACGCCCACCTCGAGATCGAGGACGGCGAGGTGGGGCTGAGCCTCACCGAGCAGCTGGAGCGCGCGACGGCCGTCGGGGTCGTCGGCGTCGTGCAGGCCGGCGGTGACATCGACTCCAGTCGCTGGTCGGCGTGGGCGGCGGCATCCCACCCGCAGGTGCTGGCGGCGGTCGCGATCCACCCCAACGAGGCGCCGGCGTACGCCGATCGGGGAATGCTCGCCGAGGCGATCGCCGTCATCGACGAACTCGCCGCACAGCCCCGGGTGCGGGCGATCGGCGAGACCGGGCTCGACTTCTTCCGCACCGGTCCCGAGGGTCTGCCGGCCCAGTACGAGAGCTTCGAAGCGCACATCGACCTGGCCAAGCGCCACGGCATCGCGATGCAGATCCACGACCGCGAGGCGCACGACGAGGTGCTCGCCACCCTCACGCGCGTAGGAGCTCCGGAGCGCACCGTCTTCCACTGCTTCTCGGGCGACGCCCAGATGGCCCGCATCGCCGCCGACGCCGGCTACTACCTCTCGTTCGCCGGCAACGTCACGTTCAAGAACGCCCAGAACCTGCGCGACGCGCTCGCCGTCACGCCGCGCGAGCGCATCCTCGTCGAGACCGATGCCCCGTTCCTGACGCCGGCGCCGTACCGCGGCCGCCCCAATGCGCCGTATCTGATCCCGGCGACCGTGCGGTTCCTGGCCGCCGAGCTCGACGCCGACCTCGACGAGTTCTGCGCCCAGTTGGCCGCCAACACCCTCGCCGTCTACGGCGCCTTCGAGGAGACACCATGACCGTGACCCTCCTCGGCGCGACCGAGATCCGGGCGCTCGCCACCGAGCTCGACGTCACCCCGACCAAGAAGCTCGGGCAGAACTTCGTCGTCGACGCCAACACGGTCCGCAAGATCGTGCAGGTCGCCGGTGTGCGCACCGAGGACCGGGTCGTGGAGGTCGGGCCGGGGCTCGGCTCGCTGACCCTGGCCATTCTCGAGACCGGCGCTGCGGTGACGGCCGTGGAGATCGACCACCGCCTCGCCGAGCGGCTGCCGGCGACGGCCGCCGCGCACGGTGTCGCCGACGGCAGGCTCACGGTCGTCGACGCCGACGCGCTGCGCGTGACGGAGCTTCCCGGTGACCCCGAGGTGCTGGTCGCCAACCTGCCGTACAACGTGAGCGTCCCGGTGCTGCTGCACTTCCTCGAGACGTTCCCGTACCTCGATCGCGGCGTCGTCATGGTGCAGGCGGAGGTCGGCGAGCGCCTCGCGGCGACCCCCGGCACCAAGGCCTACGGCAGCCCCAGCGTGAAAGCGGCCTGGTACGGCCCGTGGCGCCTGGCCGGCACCGTGTCCCGCCAGGTGTTCTGGCCGGTGCCGAACGTCGACAGCGTGCTCGTGGCGTTCCGCCGGGATCCGCAGCCGCGCGGGACCGAGGCCGAGCGGCAGCGCACCTTCGCGATCGTGGATGCCGCGTTCGGGCAGCGCCGCAAGATGCTGCGGCAGGCGCTCGCCGGTGTGCTGGGCGGCTCGTCCGCAGCGGCGTCCGCTGTGCTCGAGGCGGCGGGCGTGGCTCCGACGGCGCGCGGCGAGGAACTGGTCGTGGCGGACTTCCTGAGGATCGCGCGCGCGGCACCCCTCGCGCAGTAGCGTGGGTGGGTGACCGAATCGCCCCGCACCAAGCCTCCTGTCGCCGACCTGCACCGGCCCTACACGGCCGCTGAAGACCGGTACGCATCCGTCGACTACCGCCGCGTCGGGACGTCGGGCCTGCGCCTGCCCCCGATCTCGCTGGGTCTGTGGTGGAACTTCGGCGACAACGTGCCGTTCGACCGCCAGCGGGAGGTGCTGCGTCACGCCTTCGACATCGGCATCACCCACTTCGACCTGGCCAACAACTACGGCCCGCCCTACGGCGCGGCCGAGACCAACTTCGGCCGCATGATGCGCGAGGACTTCGCGCCGTACCGTGACGAGCTGATCATCTCGTCCAAGGCCGGCTACGACATGTGGGCCGGTCCCTACGGCGAGGGCGGATCGCGCACCTACCTGCTCTCCAGCGCCGAGCAGTCCCTGCGCCGCATGCAGCTCGACTACGTCGACATCTTCTACTCGCACCGCGACGACCAGACCGTGCCGCTGGAGGAGACGATCGGGGCGCTGGACACCCTCGTGCGCCAGGGCAAGGCCCGGTACGTGGGCATCTCGTCGTACAGCGCCATGCGCACGGTCGAGGCCGTCGCCATCGCGCGCAGCCTCGGCACGCCGCTGGTGATCCACCAGCCCTCCTACTCGATCGCCAACCGGTGGATCGAAGACGGTCTGACCGGCGCGCTGGAGCAGGAGGGCCTGGGCGCCATCGCGTTCTCGCCGCTGGCGCAGGGCCTGCTCACCGACAAGTACCTCGGCGAGGGCGCCGCCGACCGGTCGGTGCAGCGCTGGTCGGTGCCGCGCGACAAGGTCTCCGAATCCGGGCGCGGCCGCCTGCTGGGTCTCGACGCGATCGCCAAGGAGCGCGGCCAGAGCCTCGCGCAGATGGCCCTGCAGTGGGTCCTCCGCAACGAAGTGGTGGCCTCGGCGCTCGTGGGCGCCTCCCGCCCCGAGCAGCTCGACGAGAACCTCGCCGCCGTCACCGGACCCGCCTTCGACACCGAGGAGCTGGAGCGCATCGACGCCCTTTCCGATGGCATGGACACCGGGATGTGGGAGTCGGCGGACTCGTGAGTCCGGCCGCGTCGTCCCGCCGGGTGCACGTTCGGGCTCCCGGCAAGATCAACGTCTTCTTCGAAGTCGGCGACGTGCAGGACGACGGCTACCACGACGTCGCGTCGGTGTACCAGGCCGTCTCGGCGTACGAGGACGTCTACGCCACGCACGCCGACGACTTCACGATCTCGGTCGAGGGCGTCGTCGACGTCGCCGGGGTCCCGGTCGACGACCGCAACCTCGCGGTACGGGCGGCGCGCCTCCTCGCCGGTGAGATCGGCTACGACGGCGGGGTGCACCTCGAGGTGCGCAAGGGCGTTCCCGTCGCCGGCGGCATGGGCGGCGGCTCCGCCGATGCCGCGGCGGCGCTGGTGGCATGCGATGCGCTGTGGGATGCCGGCCTGTCCGCCGCACGGCTGCACCGCCTGGCCGCACGCCTGGGAGCCGACGTGCCCTTCGCCCTCATGGGCGGCACCGCCGTCGGCACCGGGCGGGGGGACCAGCTGAGTCCCGCGCTCGCGCGGGGACGGATGGACTGGGTCATCGTGACGAACCCGGCGGGGCTTTCCACCCCGGAGGTCTATCGCGAGCTCGATCGGCTGCGCGAGCGCAACGCCCCCGACATCTCGCCGCCGACGGCGGCGCCCGACGTCGACCCGGCCGTGCTGCAGGCGCTGCGCACCGGCGATGCCGCGGCCGTCGCCGCGGCGGTGCGCAACGACCTGCAGGATGCCGCCTTCTCGCTGCGCCCCGAGCTGACCGCGCTGCGCGACCTGGGGTGCGGCCTGGGTGCACTGGCGGGACTCGTCTCCGGCTCCGGACCCACCGTGGCGTTCCTGGCGGGCGACCCGGATTCGGCGAGGCAGCTGCGCACTGCTCTGAGCGCCACCGGCTACGACGCGATGACGGTGCACGGGCCGGTCCCCGGCGCGCGCCTCGTCGGCTGACGACACAACGAGGGAGCGATGGGCACCGTGAACAACACCGTCTGGCATGACGCACCTGTCGACCAGCGATCCCGAGCGGCTCTGGCCGTTCGCGACCTGCAGTACCGCACGGTCTCGCACGCAGGGAGCGCCGACTACGCCGCGTGGCTGCAGGCCGCCGCGCGCGGCTTTCAGAACGACGAGCGCACCGCCGAGCAGATCGCGGCGAACCGCGCGCTGACCGCCTACCGGCGGCTCACCGGTGTGTACGACGGGGCGGGTCCCATGCCCGAGATGCCGGTCGCGACCCTCTCGTCGTGGATCGGCGAGCTGTCCGTGCCCGGTGGACGCGGCATCCCCTCGTGTGCGATCAGCTCGGTGACCGTGGCGCCCACGCACCGCAGACGCGGCATCGCCCGGGCGATGCTCGAGGGCGAGCTGCGGGGGGCGGCGGCTGCCGGACTCCCGATGGCGATGCTCACCGTCAGCGAGTCGACGCTCTACGGGCGCTACGGCTTCGCGCCCGCCGGTGCCTCCGCAGCGTGGACGATCGAGACCAAACGCGCCGGCTGGCGGGGGCCCCAGGCACCGGGCCGCGTCGATTTCATCTCCCGTCAGCGGCTGCGCGAGCTGCTGCCCGTCGTGCACGACCGCGTCCGCTTGGAGGCGCCCGGCGAGATCGACGTCCCGGGGGAGTTCTGGGAGCGTTTCGCGGGCACCCGGCCCGACGAGAAGGACGGCGGCAAGGTACGCGCCGTGCAGTACGCCGACCCCGCGGGGGAGGTGCGAGGGCTGGCGGTGTACACGGTCGCGGGTAACGACGAGGACTTCACGAAGGCGCGCGTGCACGTGTCGTACCTGCTGACCGAGACCGACGACGCGTACGCGGCGCTGTGGCGATTCCTCCTCGAACTCGACCTCGTCAGCACGGTGACCGCGCACGAGCTGTCGGTCGACGAGCCACTGCTGTGGATGATCGAGGACCAGCGGGCGGCGAAGGTCACCGTGCGCGACCACCAGTACCTGCGCATCCTCGACGTGCCCGCCGCCCTGCAGGCCCGCACGTACGCGGCCCCGGGCCGGTTCTCGCTCGAGGTCACCGACCCGCTCGAGATCGCCGGTGGCCGCTATCTGCTCGACATCGGAAGCGACGGCCGCGCCACGGTGTCCGCGCACCCCGCGGGGCCCTCGACGGATGCGGTGGCCGTGAGCATCGGCATCCGGGAGCTTTCCGCGCTGTACCTGGGCGGAGTGTCGCCGGTCACGCTCGCACGCGCCGGACTCGTGCAGACGGGCGATGCGGTGGCGTTCGCGCGGTCGCTCTCGTGGCAGGTCGCTCCGCGGCTGAGTCTCTGGTACTGATCGCGCTAGTGCACGCGGGCGGTCCGTGCAAGACCGCGTGCGTGTCGGAACCCGGCGTTACCCTTGACGCTCACCCACCGAGGGAGCGGCCATGCAAGCACGACTGGGCGACACGGTCATCGCGGATGCCGACGAGACCGACCTCATCCGCATCGAGGGCAACTGGTACTTCCCGCCCGCGAGCGTGAACTGGGATCTCCTCACCCCGAGCGACACCCCGTACACCTGCGCGTGGAAGGGGGAGTGCCAGTACTACGACGTCGACGGGCACGCCGACAACGCGTTCGCGTACCCCGATCCCAAGCCGGGGTCGATCGAACGGGTCGGCCAGGACTTCTCCGGGTACGTCGCGTTCTGGCAGGACGTCCAGGTCGGCGCCTGACGTGATCGAGTTCCGCGGGGTCTCCAAGTCCTTCCCCGACGGCACCCGGGCGGTGGACGACTTCTCCCTGGTCATCCCGCCCAGACAGACGACGGTGTTCGTCGGATCCTCCGGGTGCGGCAAGACCACGCTGCTGCGCATGATCAACCGCATGGTCGAGCCCTCGTCGGGCACGATCACCATCGACGGCGAAGACATCGCAGGGCGCGCCCCGGTGCAGCTGCGCCGCAGCATCGGCTACGTCATGCAGAACTCCGGTCTGCTGCCGCACCTCACCGTCGCCGCCAACATCGCCACCGTGCCGCGCCTGAACGGCGTCGCCCGAGGTGAAGCCCGCGAGCGGGCGCTGGAGCTGATGGGCACCGTGGGCCTCGACGTCGCGATGGCCGACCGCTATCCCAGCCAGCTCTCCGGAGGGCAGCAGCAGCGCGTCGGCGTGGCGCGGGCGCTCGCCGCCGAACCGAACATCCTCCTCATGGACGAGCCGTTCGGCGCCGTCGACCCGATCGTCCGCACCGAGCTGCAGGACGAGCTCATCCGCCTGCAGCGCGACATCGGCAAGACGATCGTCTTCGTCACGCACGACATCGAGGAGGCCTTCTTCCTCGGCGACCAGATCGTGATCCTCGAGCGCGGGGCCCGCATTGCCCAGCAGGGCTCCGCCGACGACATCCGCCGCAATCCCGCTTCGCCGTTCGTCGAGGCCTTCGTCGGCGCGCGGGAGCGTCGCGCGCCGTGAACTGGGTCATCGACAACCTCGGGCTCATCGCGGCGCTGTCGCTCGAACACGTGCGGCAGAGCGTCGTCCCGATCGTCGTCGGGCTGGTGCTCGCCGTGCCGCTCGGCTGGGTGGCGTGGCGCTACCGCCTGCTGCGCGGCGCGCTCCTGACCCTCAGCGGACTGCTCTACACGATCCCGTCGCTGGCGTTGCTGGCGCTGCTGCCCGGCATCCTCGGAGTCAGTTTCCTCAGCGAGGTCAATCTGCTGGTCGCCCTGACGCTGTACGCCGTCGCGCTGCTGACCCGGTCGGTCGCCGACGGCTTCGACGCGGTCGACCCCGACGCCCGGTTGGCGGCCGTGGCCATGGGGTACGGGTCGGCCAGGCGCTTCTGGGGGGTCGACCTGCCGCTGGCGGGCCCCGTGATCCTCGCGGGCCTGCGTGTCGCCGCCGTCAGCACGGTGTCGCTGGCGACGGTGGGCGTGCTCATCGGCGTCACAAACCTCGGCTACCTCTTCACCAACGGTCTGCAGCGGCGTATCGTCCCGGAGGTGCTCGCCGGCATCGTCGCGGTCATGCTCATCGCCGTCGTCATCGACCTGCTGCTCGTCGTGGCCGGTCGCCTGCTCATGCCGTGGAGCCGCGCCGCCACGCCCGCCGCTCGGGCCCGCCGGGCGCTGCGCACCGCGGAGGCGCCGGCATGAACCTCTTCCTCGACGCCCTCGCCTGGATCGTCGCCCCCGAGCAGTGGACGGGAAGCGGCGCCATCGGCACGGCCATCGGCGTGCACCTGCTCTTCACCGTCATGTCCGTCGTCCTCGCCGCCGCCGTGGCGGTGCCGCTCGGGTGGCTCATCGGCCACACCGGCCGCGGCCGGGAACTCGCCGTCACCGTCTCGGGCGCTGCGCGCGCCGTGCCGTCGTTCGGTTTGCTGATCCTGCTGGTGCTGCTCTTCGGGGTGCTGAACCGGCCGGAGGCGGCGGTGGTCACGTTTGTGCTGCTGGCGATCCCGTCGATCCTCGCCGGCGCCTACGCCGGCGTCGAGGCGATCGACCCCGCCGTGCGCGACGCCGGGCGCGCGATGGGCATGACGGGCTGGCAGGTGCTGTGGCGCATCGAGGCGCCGCTCGGGCTGCCGCTGCTGGTGGCCGGCCTGCGGTCGGCGACGCTCCAGGTGGTGGCCACGGTCACGATCGCCGCGTACGTCAACCTGGGTGGCCTGGGGCAGTACATCATCGCCGGCATCCCCCTGCGCCGTTACGAGATGGTGCTCGGCGGCGCGCTGCTGGTGATCGGCCTCGCCCTGCTGCTGGATCTGCTCTTCGCGGTCCTGCAGCGCGTCGCGGTGCCCCGGGGCCTGCGCGCCGGCCGCAGCGCCCGCACCACCACCCGCGCACCGTCGGGGCGGAACGCCGCCGCCCGCACTCCTGTCCCGTCCTGATCGATCCCACCGAGGAGACACCATGTCCACTGCACGCATCCCGCGCCGCCTGGTCGCCGGCGCCACCGCCCTGGCGTTCGCCGCCGTCGCCTTCGTCGGCTGCGCGACCGCCGATCCGCTCGATCCCGAGGCGGGCGACACGACCGACAACGAGACCATCGTCATCGGCTCGCAGGCCTACTACTCCAACGAGATCATCGCCGAGATCTACGCGCAGGCTCTGGAGGATGCCGGCTACACGGTGGAGCGCTCGTTCAACATCGGCCAGCGGGACGCCTACATGCCCGAGATCGAGAGCGGCGCGATCACTCTCTTCCCCGAGTACACCGGCAACCTGCTGCAGTACTACGACCCCGAGACGACGGCGCGCACGGCCGACGACGTGTACGGGGCGCTGGTGGAAGCCCTTCCGGACGGGCTGACGGTGCTCGAGCAGTCCGAGGCAACCGACCAGGATTCCTACACGGTGACCGCGGCCTACGCCGACGAGAACGGCCTCACCTCCATCGCCGACCTCGCCGGCATCGACGGCACGCTGACGGTGGGCGGGCCGCCCGAGCTAGCCGAGCGGCCGTACGGGCGCTCGGGCCTGGCCGAGACGTACGGGGTGGAGGACGTGGTCTTCGAGGGCACCGGTGACACGAGCGTCGAGGCGCTCACGGCCGGTGAGGTCGACGTCGCCAACGTCTTCACCGCCGACCCGCGCATCCAGACTCAGGACCTCGTCGTGCTGGAGGATCCCGAGGGCCTGTTCCTCGCTTCCAACGTCGTCCCGCTCGTCAACGAAGAACTCGCCGACGAGCTGGCCGAGGTCATCGACCCCATCAGCGCCGCGCTCACGCCCGAGGGACTGGTCGCGCTGAACGTGAAGAGCACCGAGGACGAGCAGTCGAGCGAGGCCATCGCCACTGCATGGCTCGAGGAGAACGGCCTCATCTGACCGTCTCGCTCGACTGAGGGCTGAGCGACCCGCTCAGTCGAGCGCTTCGCCGAGCTCGAGCCACCGCTCCTCGAGCTCGGCGATCTCGGCCGCCTGCGCGTCGCGTCTGCGGTAGAGCTCTGCCACGTCGTCGTAGTCGGTGCTGCCGGCCGCGTCCGCGATCTTGACGTCGAGGTCGTCGAGCCCCTTCTGCAGCTTCTGGATCTTGCGGTCCAGCGCCGACAGTTCCTTCTCGGCGGTGCGGCGATCGGCGCCAGACAGCGCCGAGGCGGATGCCGCGGGAGCGGCGGCCTTGGCCGGCCCGGCATCCGCGGCGCGCTGCTGCGCGTGACGCAGGCGCAGGTACTCGTCGATGCCGCCCGGCAGGTGCCGCAGGTGCCCGTCGAGGATGGCGTACTGCTGGTCGGTCACCCGCTCGAGGAAGTATCGGTCGTGGGAGACGACGAGGAGGGTCCCCGCCCACGAGTCCAGCAGATCCTCGATGGCCGCGAGCATGTCGGTGTCGAGGTCGTTCGTCGGCTCGTCGAGGATCAGCACGTTGGGCTGCTCCAGCAGGATCAGCAGCAGCTGCAGGCGCCGCTTCTGCCCGCCCGAGAGGTCCTTGACGGGTGTCGACAGCTGCTCGCTGGAGAACCCCATCCGCTCCAGCAGCTGCCCGGGGGTCAGATCCTGCGCCTTGGAACCGGTGCCGAGCGTGTAGCTGGTGCGCAGGCCCGAGATCACGACGCGCACGGGGTCGTTCAGGTGCGGGTCCAGCTCGTCCATCCGCTGGCTCAGGGTGGCGACCTTGACCGTCTTGCCGCGCTTGACGCGGCCGGCGGTGGGCTCCACCGTGCCGGCGATGAGACCGAGGAGGGTCGATTTGCCGGCGCCGTTCACCCCGAGGATGCCGGTGCGCTCACCGGGCGCGATGCGCCACTCGACGGTGCGCAGCACGTCACGCGTGCCGCCGCCCGGCGCGGGGTAGGACACCGACACGTCGAGCAGGTCGACGACGTCCTTGCCCAGGCGTGAGACGGCGAGGGACTGCAGGGTGACGGGGTCGCGGATCTCCGGCACGTCGGCGATGAGCTCGTTGGCGGCATCGATGCGGAACTTCGGCTTCGCGGTGCGCGCGGGGGCGCCCCGGCGCAGCCAGGCGAGCTCCTTGCGGGCCAGGTTCTGCCGGCGGGCCTCGATGACCGCCGACTGGCGGTCGCGCTCGACGCGCTGCAGCACGTACGCGGCGTAGCCGCCCTCGAACGGCTCGACGATGCGGTCGTGCACCTCCCACGTGCGCGTGCACACCTCGTCGAGGAACCACCGGTCGTGGGTGACGACGAGGAGGGCCCCTGACGACGCCGACCAGCGGCGCTTCAGGTGCTCGGCCAGCCACGCGATGCCCTCGACGTCGAGGTGGTTGGTCGGCTCATCGAGCATGAGCACGTCCCAGTCGCCTGTCAGCAGCCGCGCGATCGCGACGCGGCGGCGCTGGCCGCCCGAGAGGGTGCCCACGGCGGCATCCCACGGCAGGTCGGAGGCGAGACCCGCGACGACGTCACGGGTGAGCGGATCGCCCGCCCACTCGTGCTCGATGCGGTCGCCGACGATCGCCTCGCCGACGGTGATGTCGTCGGGGAGGGTGTCGGCCTGATCGAGCACGCCCACGGTCACGCCGCCGCGCACGGTGACGCGCCCGGAATCGGGGATGACGCGCCCGGCGAGCATCGCCATGAGGCTGGACTTGCCGTCGCCGTTGCGGCCGACGATGCCGATGCGATCGCCCTCGTCGACGCCGATCGACACGCCGTCGAAGACGACACGGGTGGGATATTCGAGATGCAGGGCTTCGGCCCCGAGAAGATGCGCCATGTTCCCTCCAGCGTAGGCGGCGCGGCTGAGGGGTTCGCCCGTGGGCGGCGCCCGGGCTGCGCAACTCCTCAAGAACCGGCCAGGATCCGCGCGGATCGGCCGCTACCGTCGGCATCCTCCCGGATCTTTGAGGAGTCACGACCGCAGAGGTGCCGCCAGGGGTTGCCGCCGGGGTGCCCGTCAGGGGCGCCTGCCCGGGTCGGTGCCGCGGTGGCGGCCTCGCGCGCCCCCTCAGCCGCGCAGCGGCGCGTCGGCGAGCCGGCGACGCGTGGTGAAGGCGCGCGGCCGTCCGGTCAGCGGGTCGGTGAAGCGCAGGTGGGTGGCCAGCAGCTGCATCGGGCGTTCGGGATCGTCCTGCGGCGTCTCGGGGAGGAGCTCCGGGTAGTAGCGGTCGCCCAGGATGCCGAGACCGAGCTGTGCCAGGTGCACGCGCAGCTGATGCATGCGCCCGGTGCGCGGGTGCAGCCGGGTGTGGACGACCTCCGCTCCGGCGTGCCCGCCGGTGCTCGTTCCCGTGCCGACGAGCTCGATGAGCGTCTCGGCGTTCGGCTCGCGGTCCGGACGGGTCTGCACGCAGAGGTTGTCGCGGAACTTCTCGATGTGGCTGCGGTGGACCAGCGGAAAGGCCGGCAGGCCGCCCGGGGGGAGGGCGGAGACCGCTTCGTAGACCTTCTGCACCTCGCGGCGCTCGAACATCGACTGGTAGGCGCCGCGCGTCGCGGGCCGGGCGGAGAACATCAGCACCCCCGCGGTGGCGCGGTCCAGCCGGTGGATGGGCACGAGGTCCGGGTTGTCGAGGCGTCGCCGCATCCGTACGAGAGCGGTGTGATTCAGGAACCGGCCGCCCGGTGTCGTCGGGAGGAAATGCGGCTTGTCGATGACGACGAGGTCGTCGTCGATGTGCAGGATCTCCTCGTCGAACGGCACGGTGCGCTCGGCGGCGGGCGGCTCACGGTGGTACCAGATGAACTCCGTCGCCCCGAGCGGTGTGTCCCGGCGCACGGCCGCTCCGTGGGCGTCGACGACGTCACCGCGGTCGATGCGGTCGTGCAGCACCTGGCGGTCGATGTGCTCGAAGCGTTCGAGCACGTAGTCGGCGATCGTCGCCCAGGGACCCGAGGTGGGCACGCGCAGGCGGGTCGCGCCGACGCCGTCGCGGACGGGACGAGGGGAGACGGGCATGCTCCCATGGTCCCAGACGGTCAAGCGTCGAAGCCGAGGCTGAGCTTGCGCAGCAGGGATGCCAGGCGCTCGCGGTCACTGCGAGAAAGCGACGCCAGCAGGGTGGCCTCCGCGTCGACGAGCCGCGTGATCGCGGCATCCACGCGCGTCTTGCCGTCACCGGCGAGGGTCACCAGCACGCTGCGCCCGTCTGCCGGGTCGGCCTCGCGACGCACCAGCCGGCGGGCGACGAGCCGGTCGATGCGGTTGGTCATCGTGCCGCTCGAGACGAGCGTCTGCTGCAGCAGCTGCTTGGGGCTGAGCTGGAACGGCTCGCCCGCCCGGCGCAGCGCCGACAGCACGTCCCACTCCCACGGCTCCAGCTCGCTGCGCCGGAAGGCGTCGCGTCGTGCCCGGTCGAGGTGGCGGGAGAGCCGGTCGACGCGCGAGAGCACCTCGAGCGGAGAGAAGTCCAGATCGGGGCGCTGAGTCATCCACGCGCCGACGATGCGGTCGACCTCGTCCGTCTGGTGTGCCATCCCCCCATTATCGGCCTCGTCCTCGATCACGGTTCGGTAACGACGACGACCACCCTCTTGGCAGTCGCTTTGCAGGCGGCGAAGACTGTGACCGGTCACAGAAGTCACCCGTCAACGGAGATCGGAGCAACCGTGCGCGCACGCGGGACGAACAGGTGGATGCGGGGCGCAGCGGCGGCCGCGGCGCTCGTGCTGGTGGCGACCGGGCTCGCCCTTCCCGCCGCGGCCGATGACGGACCGGTCGAAGCCGGGATCGTCGTGGCGAAGGTGGAAGGGATGCCGGCGGACTTCATCGCCGGCGCCGATGTCTCCTCGGCGATCGCGCTCGAGCAATCCGGCGTGGTCTTCCGCGACACCGCCGGTGCGCCGGCAGACCTCTTCGACGTGCTCGCCGACGCGGGGATCACCGACGTGCGGGTGCGGGTGTGGAACGACCCGTTCGACGCCGCCGGCAACGGGTACGGCGGCGGCAACACCGATGTCGCCCGCGCGGTCGAGATCGGGGAGCGCGCCACCGCGGCGGGCCTGGGCGTGCTGGTCGACTTCCACTACTCCGACTTCTGGGCCGATCCCGCCAAGCAGCACGCCCCCAAGGCGTGGGAGGGCTTCACCGCCGAGCAGACCGCCGACGCGGTGGGGGAGTTCACCGAATCCGCGCTCGCGGACTTCGTCGCCGCGGGCGTCGACGTCCGCATGGTGCAGATCGGGAACGAGACCAACGGCGCCGTCGCGGGCATCACCGGGTGGGCCGGCATGGCCCAGGTGTTCTCCGCCGGCTCCGCCGCTGTACGCTCCGCCGTTCCCGACGCGAAGGTGGTCGTGCACTTCACCAACCCCGAGACCGCCGGCCGCTACGCCGGGTACGCCCGGGAGCTCGCCGACCGCGGCGTCGATTACGACGTGTTCGCCTCGTCCTACTACCCGTTCTGGCACGGCTCGCTCGACAACCTCACCACGGTGCTGAGCGACGTCGCCGACACCCACGGCAAGCAGGTCATGGTGGCCGAGACATCCTGGGCCCACACGCTCGAGGACGGGGACGGCCACGGCAACGTCATCGACCTCCCCTCCGAGGCCACCGCGTACCCCGTCAGCGTGCAGGGGCAAGCCACCGCCCTGCGCGATGTCATCGAGGCGGTCGTCGAGGTCGGCGACGCCGGCATCGGCGTCTTCTACTGGGAGCCGGCCTGGCTGCCCGTGGGCCCACCGTCGCAGCTCGAGCGCAACCGCGAGCTGTGGGAGACCTTCGGCTCGGGATGGGCCACCAGCGCCGCCGGCGAGTACGACCCGGACGACGCCGGCCAGTGGTACGGCGGCTCGGCGTGGGACAACCAGGCCCTCTTCGCGTTCGACGGCACGCCCCTGGAGTCGCTGCAGACCTTCCGCTACGCGCGCACCGGCGCCACCGCCCCGCGAGAGGTCAGCTCTGTCGAGCAGCCGGCGATCACGCGCCAGGACGGCGACGACCTCGCCCTGCCGGACACGGTCGCGGTCACCTACAACGACGGATCCATCGAGCAGCAGCCAGTGACCTGGTCGGATGCCGCGGACTGGATCACCGGACCCGGCGTGTATCGCGTGAGCGGCGCCACCGCGTCGGGGCACGCGACCGTGGCGACGGTCACCGTGCAGGCGGTCAATCACCTGCGCAACCCGGGGTTCGAAGACGCCGACCTGTCGATGTGGCAGAGCTCCGGACCGCTCACCCTCCGTGCCGCCGACGACCCCCGCAGCGGCACCCGCTCCGGGCACTTCTACGCCGCAGACGCCTACGGCTTCACCCTCTCCCAGACCGTCACCGGTCTGCCGGCGGGGGACTACACCGCCTCCGGTGCGCTGCAGGGCGACGGGGAGGGGAGCGGCGGCGTGACGCTGCAGCTCTCGTCCTCGCTCGGGGATGCCGCAGAGGCGCCCTTCGCACTGACGGGCTGGCGCGTCTGGTCGGAGCCGCAGACGGGTGCCGTCACGATCGCCGAGGGTGACACGCTCACCGTGACGGTGCGCGCCGACCTTCCCGGCGGCGCCTGGGGCACCCTCGACGACCTCGTGCTGGCCGAGGTGACCGAACCCGGTGCCGACACCGCCGCGCTCGATGACGCTGTGGCTCGTGCCGCCGCCGTCGATCGCGCCGTGGCCACCCCGCAGTCGCTGACGGGGCTGGATGCCGCCCTCGAGATCGCGGAGGTCGTGCGCGGCGCTGCGGCGCCGACCGCCGCGCAGGTCGCCGACGCCGTGGCCCTCGTCGAGGGGGCGCTCGCCGCCCTCGAGCCGGTGGGAGCAACGCCGCCCGCCGTTGTCTCCCCGATCGAGCTCACCATCGAGGAGGGTGCCGAGATCACGCTGCCGGCCACCGTGCGCCGCACCGCGTGGAATGGCGTCGTCGACGAGGCGCCGGTGACCTGGTCTGAGGCCGTGAAGTGGATCGACGGCCCCGGCGTCTACACGGTTCCGGGCACCGCCGAAGGGGTCGCCGCGGTCGCCCGCATCACCGTCACCGAGCGCGCTTGGGTGCTCGACGGCGGGTTCGAGGGTGACGGATCGGCATGGACGGTCTCGGGTACCGGCGCCGCGATCGCCGACACCGCGGACGCGGCGAACGGCAACCGCGCCGTGAGCTTCTGGAACGACGCCGCGTACGAATTCGAGGTCACTCAGCAGATCGACCGCATCGCCCCCGGCACCTACGCCCTTTCGGCCACCGCGCAGGGCGACGGCGAGGCGTCTGGCGACGCGCTGGAAGTCACCGCCACCACCGCGTCCGGCGTGCAGGCCGCGCCGCTGGCGCTGGACGGCTGGCAGGCGTTCGCAACGGCGACGACCGCGCCGTTCACCGTGGCCGAGGGTGAGACGCTCACCGTCGGCATCCGTGGCGCGCTGACCGCGGGCGCGTGGGGCACCGTGGACGACCTGCGGCTGGTGCGTGCGGGGGAGCGGACCGACACGTCGGGTCTTGCGGCCGACATCGCCGGCGCGCGGGTGCTCGACCCCGGCGCGTACACCGCCGCCTCGTGGCAGGTGCTCACCGAAGCCGTCGCGGTCGCCGATGTCGTGGTGGCCGCGCTGTGGCCGACTCCCGAAGCGGTCGGAGCCGCGAGGGCGCAACTGGCCGAGGCGACGTCCCTGCTGGTGCGCCGCGACGCCGACACATCGACGTCCGCTCCCGCCGTCGGCGTGCTGTCGCACGACAACGGCTGGGACACAGGGCTCCGCGACGGCGACTACACCGTGCGGATGAACCTGTGGTGGGGTGTCAACGGCTCGTCGTTCCGGCTGTACGAGAACGGCGCCCTCGTGGCCGTGCAGCCCCTCGTCTACGGCGGTAAAGCACCGCAGACCGCGACCGTCCGCGTCACCGGCCGCCAGGACGGCACGTACGTCTATACGGGCGAGATCGTCAACGCCTCGGGCGTCACCGCGACCCGGCCGGTGACCGTCACCGTGGCCGACGCGTCTCCGGGCACCCCGGTGCTGCGGCATGACAATTGGGATCGCGACGGGCGGTACACCGTGACCGCCGACATGTGGTGGGGCACCAACGCGACGGGGTACCGGTTCTTCGCCGACGGTGCGCTCGTAGCCGAGGGGACGCTCGAACCCCGCACACCGCGGGCGCAGAGTGCGAGGCTCGAGGTGACGGGTGCCCCGCGGGGCACGCACCTGTACCGCGTGGAGTTCGTGAATGCGGCGGGCGCGACATCGAGCCGCATCCTGACGGTGACGGTCACCCGCTGACCAGGCCCTCTGGCAGACTTGTCACGTCGTCCTGCGGGACGACGGTCCGCCGTGGTGTAACGGCAGCACGACAGCCTTTGGAGCTGTTAGGCCCAGGTTCGAATCCTGGCGGCGGAGCATGACAGACAACGCGCTCGCCGTCATCGTGCTCGCCGCAGGGCAGGGCACCCGCATGAAGTCGAAACTGCCGAAGGTGCTGCACCGCATCGGCGGCCGTCCGCTCATCGGGCACGTGCTCGACATCGCCCGCGACCTCGGCCCGGCGCAGGTGCTCGTCGTCGTGCGCCATGAGCGGGATCAGGTGGCCGACGCCGTCGCCGGCATCGGCCCGGACGTGCGCATCGTCGACCAGGACGAGGTTCCCGGCACCGGTCGCGCCGTGCAGGTGGCCCTGCAGCAGCTCGGCGGCTTCACGGGCGACGTGCTGGTGCTGTCGGCCGACGTGCCCCTCCTCGAGGCCGAGACCCTGGCGCACCTGGTCGAGGTGCACCGCGCGTCGCACGCCGCGGCCACGCTGCTCACGGCGGTGCTCGACGACGCCACCGGATACGGCCGGATCATCCGCGATTCGACCGGCGCCGTCGCGCGCATCGTCGAGCAGAAGGATGCCAGCGAGGCCGAAGCCGCCGTCACCGAGATCAACGCCGGCGTCTACGTCTTCCGCGCCGACGCGCTGCGCGCGCAGCTCGCGCGGGTGGGGACCGACAACGCCCAGGGCGAGATGTACCTCACCGACGTCATCGGGCTGCTGCGCGCCGACGACGCGCCCGTCGCCGCCGTCGCGGCCCCCGATGCCGCCAGTGCGCTCGGCGTCAACGACCGCGTGCAGCTCGCCGACGCGGCGCGCACCCTCAACGCCCGTGTCGTCCGCCGCTGGCAGCTCGAAGGCGCCACGATCCTCGATCCCGCGACGACGTGGATCGACGTCACCGCGACCCTCGCCCCCGACGTGACGGTGCTCCCCGGTTCGCACATCCTGCGCGCCACGTCCGTGGCATCCGGCGCGGTCATCGGCCCCGACACGAGCCTGGTGGACTGCGAAGTGGGGGAGGATGCCACCGTCAGCCGCAGCGACGCCACCCTCGCCGTCATCGGCGCGGGCGCCACCGTGGGGCCCTTCTCCTACCTGCGCCCCGGCACCTATCTCGGCGACCGGGGCAAGATCGGCACCTTCGTCGAGACGAAGAACTCCACGATCGGCGAGGGCAGCAAGGTGCCGCATCTGTCGTACATCGGCGACACGACCATCGGCACCGGGGTGAACCTCGGCGCCGGTGCGATCACGGCGAACTACGACGACATCGCCAAGCACCGCACCGAGATCGGCGACGAAGTGCACACCGGCTCGCACAACGTCTTCGTCGCGCCGGTTAGGATCGGAGATGGCGCGAAGACCGGTGCGGGTGCCGTCATCCGCAAGGATGTCCCCGCCGGCGCACTGGCACTGAGCGTGGCCCCCCAGCGCAACATCGAGGGGTGGGTCGAGACGAACCGACCGGGAACCAAGGCCGCAGATCTGTCGGCCCAGGCTCGGTCCGCACAGAAAGCGGACGATGGCGCGCAAGAACAAGACGGTTGACCTCGACAGGGCGCGGGACATCGCGCCCGGCGTCGTCGCGAAGACGAAGAAGCGCCTGGTCGTGGCATCGGGCCGCTCCCACCTGGCGCTGGCCAGGGAGGTCGTCTCGCACATCGGCACCGAACTCGTGCCGACCGAGTACCGCACGTTCGCGTCGGGTGAGATCCTCACCCGCTTCGAGGTGTCGATCCGCGGCTGCGACGTGTTCCTCATCCAGTCCTTCGGCCCGCCGGTCAACGAGTGGCTCATGGAGCTGCTGATCATGCTGGATGCCGCCAAGCGCGCGTCCGCCAAGCGCATCACCGTCGTCGCGCCGTACTTCGCGTACTCGCGTCAGGACAAGAAGGGCCGCGGCCGTGAGCCGATCTCGGCGCGCCTCGTCGCCGATCTGCTGAAGACCGCGGGCGCTGACCGCGTGATGAGCGTCGACCTGCACGCCGCGCAGATCCAGGGGTTCTTCGACGGGCCGGTCGATCACCTCTTCGCCAAGCCCGTGCTGCTGGAGTACTTCCAGCGCACCCTGTCGCCCGAGGACCGCGCCGCCCTCACCGTGGTCTCACCCGACACCGGTCGTGTGCGTGTGGCCGACACCTGGTCCGACAGCCTCGGCGCGCCGCTGGCGATCATCCACAAGCGCCGCGACCCGAACGTGGCGAACCAGGTCACCGTCAACGAGATCGTCGGTGACGTGTCGGGCCGCGTGTGCCTGCTCGTGGACGACATGATCGACACCGGCGGCACCATCGTGAAGGCCGCCGAGGCGCTGAAGGCGAACGGCGCGCAGCGCGTGATCGTGGCCGCCACGCACGCCATTTTCAGCGACCCCGCGACCGAGCGGCTGCAGAACGAGGCCATCGACGAGGTGGTGGTCACCGACACCATCCCGGTGCCCGAGCACAAGCGCTTCGAGCGGCTGACCATCCTGCCGATCGCGCCCCTGCTGGCGCGGGCCATCCAGGAGGTCTTCGAAGACGGATCGGTCACGAGCATGTTCGACGGAGCTGCGTAGGAGAAGACGATGCCGGAGCGCGACACGCGAGCCGACCTGACGGTCTCGACGCCGTTCGCGCTCGAGGTCGCCGACGTCGAGCGCGAGCTGCAGACCGACGTCGCCGGATTGACGTCCGTCGCGGCGGCCGCGCGCCTCGCGGACGTCGGCCGCAACGAGCTGCCGGAGCCGCCCCGCAAGCCCGCGATCCTGCGGTTCCTCGCCCACTTCAACGACACGCTGATCTACATCCTGCTCGGCGCGGCCGTGATCAAGGCGATCATGGCCGACTGGCTGGACTTCTGGGTGATCATGGCGGTCGCGATCATCAACGCGGTCATCGGCTTCGTGCAGGAGGGCCGCGCCGAGAAGGCGCTCGCCGGCATCCGCAGCATGCTCTCCAACGACGCCAGCGTGCGCCGAGACGGGGCGTGGGCGACGGTCCCGGCCGCGGAACTCGTGCCCGGCGACGTCGTGCGCCTCATGCCGGGTGACAAGGTGCCCGCCGACATGCGACTCATCCAGGCGCACCAGCTGCGCATCGACGAGGCCGCTCTGACCGGTGAATCGCAGCCGTCGTCGAAGGGCGTCGAGCCGGTGCCGGCGGATGCCGGTGTGGGAGACCGCCACTCGATGGCGTTCTCGGGCACGATCGTCTCTGCCGGCCAGGGGCGCGGCATCGTGACGGCCACCGGCGGCGCGACCGAGATCGGCACGATCCAGGCCCTCGTCGGCGAGGCGGGCTCGATCGCGACGCCGTTGACCAAGCAACTGGACTCGTTCGGCCGCGTGCTCACGATCGTGATCCTCGGCATGGCGGCGATCATGCTGCTGATCGGCCGGTTCCTGCATGACCTGCCCTTCGGCGACCTGATTTCGGCGACGATCGGGTTCGCCGTCGCGGCGATCCCCGAGGGCCTGCCGGCAATGGTCACCATCACGCTCGCCATCGGGGTGCAGCAGATGGCGCGTCGTCACGCCATCACCCGCAAGCTCCCCGCCGTCGAGACGCTGGGCGCGGTGACGACGGTGTGCAGCGACAAGACCGGCACGCTCACCAAGAACGAGATGACGGTGCGCCGCCTCGTCACCGCGCGCGGCGCATATGTGACGACCGGCCTCGGTTACGACCCGGCCGGCGAGATCAGCCCGGCCGGCACGACCGGGACGGTGGATGCCGCCGTGCAGCGGCGGGACCTCGCGCCGCTGCTGGCGGTCGCCACCCTCTGCAACGACGCGCACATCGTGCCCGATCCCTCGGTCGACGCCGGCGACGGGCCCGGGCGCTGGACCCTCGTGGGCGAGCCCACCGAGGGGGCGCTGAAGGTCATCGCGATGAAGGGCGGCGTCTCGTCCGACGGCGCACGCCGGGTGGGTGTCGTGCCGTTCGACTCCGCCAACAAGTTCATGGCGACCCTCAATGAGGCATCCGACGGCTCGCGGGCGATCCTGGTCAAGGGCGCGCCCGATCGCCTGCTGGAGCGCTCGCGCACGCAACGCGGCGAGCGCGGCCCGGTCCCGCTCGACATCCCGTTCTGGGAGGGCGCCATCGACGACCTCAGCGCCCAGGGCCTGCGGGTGCTCGCCGCAGCACGCAGGCCGGCCCTCGCGGACGGCGGCGAGCTGCGCGTCGACGACCTGCACGAGCTCGAGTTCCTGGGCCTCTGGGGCATTCTGGACCCGCCCCGCCCCGAGGCCATCGAGGCCATCGCAGACTGCCACACGGCGGGCGTGCGGGTGAAGATGATCACCGGCGACCACGCCGGCACGGCTCTGGCCATCGCGCGGGAGATGGGAGTGGTCGCCGGCGACGACGTCACCGTTCTCACCGGGACGGAGCTCGAGGCCATGAGCCAGGACCAGCTCGCCCGGGTGGTGCGCGACGTCGACGTGTATGCGCGCACCAGCCCCGAGCACAAGATCCGCATCGTGCGCGCACTGCAGTCCCACGGCGAAGTCGTCGCCATGACCGGTGACGGCGTGAACGACGCCCCCGCCCTCACGCGGGCCGATGTCGGCATCGCCATGGGCATCAAGGGCACCGAGGCGACCAAGGAAGCCGCCGAGATCGTGCTGGCCGACGACAACTTCGCCACGATCCGCAGCGCCATCCGCGAGGGGCGTCGCATCTACGACAACCTGCGCAAATCGATCGTCTTCCTCCTTCCCACCAACGGCGCGCAGTCGCTCGTGATCCTCGTGGCGATCGTCTTCGGGCTCGCGCTGCCGCTGACGCCCGTGCAGGTGCTGTGGATCAACATGGTCACCGGCATCACGCTCTCGCTCGCGCTGGCCTACGAGCCGGCCGAGCGCGGCATCATGACGCGTCCGCCGCGCGCGCCCGGCGGCTCGCTCGTGAACGGGCGCGAGCTCGGCTTCGTCCTGGTGGTCTCCGCGCTCATCGGTGGCGCGGCGCTGGCGCTGTTCTACTCGGTCGCGGCGACCGGCGTCGACATCGCGTACGCGCGCACCGAGGCCGTCACCATGCTGGCGCTCGGACAGCTCGCCTACCTGTTCAACTGCCGCTTCCTCACCCGCTCGAGCCTCACCCCTGACGTGCTGCGCGGCAACCGCGTCATCTGGTGGTCGGCCGGTGCCCTCATCGCGGTGCAGCTCGTGTACACCTACGCGCCCTTCATGAACGATCTGTTCGGCTCGCGCCCGCTCACGCTGCAGTCGTGGCTGCTCCCCATCGCCCTGTCGATCGTGATCTTCCTCGCGGTCGAAGGGCTGAAAGAACTCCGCCGACGCGCGGAGCGCTCAACGACACGGAAAGGACCCGCGTGACCCCCTCCGCCTCCTCGGTCCGTGCGGCGCGCCTCGGCGCCGCCCTTGCCGGCACCGCCGGCGTGCTCGTACTCGCCGGCTGCGGCTCGGCAGACGCCGCCTCGTCCGCCGGGACGACGACAGGCGACGCCTCGTACGCGGACGGCACGTACGAAGCATCCGGTTCGTATGCGACGCCCGAGTCGGTCGAGTCCATCGACGTCACCGTCGAACTCACCGACGGCATGATCTCGGCGGTCGAGGTCGTCGGCGATCCGACCCGACCCGAATCGGAGCGGTACCAGGAACGCTTCATCGGCGGCATCTCCGACGAGGTCGTCGGCAAGAGCCTCGACGACATCTCGGTCAGCCGCGTGGCGGGCTCATCCCTCACCAGCGGCGGCTTCAACGAGGCGATCGAGCAGATCAAGTCCGACGCCCGGCAGTGACGACCGCACCCGCGGTCTGGCGCTTCGACGCCATCGGCACCCGGTGGGAGATCCAGACGGCCGCCGCACTGCCGGATGAAGCGCGGGATGCGGCATCCGCCGTCATCGGGCGATTCGACCGGGAATGGTCGCGCTTCCGTCCCGACTCGTTCGTGAGCACCCTGGCCGGCGGCTCCGGGGAGGTCACCGTTCCTGCCCCCGCCGACACAGCAGCCATGCTCGATGCCTACGCCGAGCTGTCGGAGGCGACCGGCGGCGCCGTCAGCCCCTTCGTGGGGGCGGCGCTCGCGCATCGCGGCTACGACGCGGCCTACTCCCTCGTCGACCGGGGGCCGCTCGCGGCGACCGGCGACTGGCGACAGCGCCTGAGCTGGGATGCCGGCACGCTGACGCTCCGCGAGCCGGCGATCATCGACGTCGGCGCGCTCGGCAAGGGGCGCCTGGTCGATCTGGTGACCTCGTGCCTGCACCGCTCGGACGACGGTGGGATCGTCGTCGATGCGGGCGGTGACGTGTCGGTGCGCGGCGTCACCGAGCGCATCGGGCTGGAGCATCCCTACGACCCGTCGCGCGCGATCGGCGTGTGGGAGGTGACGGATGCCGCCCTGTGCGCGTCGGCGGTGAACCGCCGGGCGTGGGGGGACGGCCTGCACCACGTGCTCGACGCCCGCACGGGGCAGCCGGTGCGCACGGTGGCGGCGACGTGGGCCGTCGCCCCCACCGCGATGCGCGCGGATGCCGTCGCCACGGCGCTCTTCTTCGCCGGTGGCGAGGCACTGGCGGCCCGCTGGGGGGCGTCGTGGGTGCGGATGGCGACCGACGGGCAGGTGGACTGGTCACCGGGCTGCGGGGCCGAGCTGTTCCGCGCGGCGCGCTAGCGTGGATGCCATGGCAGCAGCACCCTCACGGCATCCGTCCTCCCCGCTCCGAGACGCCTGATGGGTTCGTTGACCGCCATCTGGAGCCGGGTTTTCGGCCTGCTGGGCAAGGTGTCGATGTACCGCCTCGTGCTGTCCGCGCTGGGCGCGCTGGCGGTGATCGCCTTCGGGGCCTCGCTGTTCGGTGTGCTGGTCCCGACGCCGCTGGAACTCGTCGCCACGCTCGTGGTGCTCGCCGCAGCCTGCAGCGTCGTCGATGCGGCAGCCCAGCGGGTGCTGAAGCTGCCGTGGCGCGTGGAATCGTCCCTCATCACCGCGCACATCCTGGTGTTCGTGCTCATGCCCTCGACCGAGATCCTGCCGCTCCTCGGCATCGCCGTCGCCGGGGCGGTCGCCTCGCTGTCGAAGTACGTGCTGGCGTGGCGCGGTCGGCACGTGTTCAACCCCGCCGCCGTGGGTGCGACCGTCGTCACGCTCACGGGACTCGGCACCTCGGCGTGGTGGGTGGGGTCGCCCTATCTCGCGCTGCCGGTGCTGATCCTCGGGGGAATCGTGCTGCTGCGCACCGAGAAGGTGCGCATCGTGGCCGTCTTCTGGGTGATCGCGGTGGCGGTGGCGATCATGCGCACCTCCGTGCAGTACCAGCAGGCCGGCCTTCAGATGGCCGGCGCCGACATCGTCTGGCAGATCGTGTCGGCCTCGCCGTTCCTGTTCCTCGGCGCCTTCATGCTGTCCGAGCCCCTCACCCTGCCACCGCGCCGGTGGCAGCAGCTGACGGTAGCTGCCGTCGTCGGTGTGCTGGCCGGGTGGCCGATCGATCTCGGCATCCTGAGCCTGGGTCAGGAGCGTGCCCTCCTCGTCGGCAACCTGGTCGCCTTCTTCTTCTCCTGGCGTGCCGCCGTGCGGCTCACCCTCACCGAGCGCACCGCCCTCACACCGACCGCCCGGCAGCTGAGCTTCCGCACCCAGCGCCGACTGTCATTCGTCCCCGGACAGTTCCTCGAACTGGAGGTGCCGCACCACCATCCCGACGCCCGTGGCACGCGACGGGAGTTCAGTATCGTCTCGTCGCCCGAGGAGCTGCCCGAGCTGCGCATCGCGTTCCGCGAGGGCGGCGGGCCGCAGTCGAGCTATAAGAAGGCGCTGGCGGCGGTGAGCGCGGGCGACCCGCTGGCGGTCACCGGCGTCTGGGGGGACTTCGTGCTGCCCCGGCGCAGCCAGAGTCCCGTGCTCATGGTGGCCGCCGGCATCGGAGTCACGCCGTTCGTCTCGCAACTGACGCACATGCGGCTGACCGGCGAGCAGCGCGACGTCGTGCTGGTGTACGTCGCCTCGGAGTCGTCGGAACTGGCCTTCCGCGACGAGATCGCCGCCTCGGGAGTGCCGGTGGTCGTCTTCACGCGGGACCGGCCTGCCGACCTGCCCGCGCACTGGCGGTGGGCTCGGGGCGTGCGTCTCGACGCCGACGGCCTGCTGCGGGTCGTGCCCGACATCGCGGCGCGGCACGCGTACATCTCGGGCCCGCCCGGATTGATCGCGGAGCTCGCGCCCGCCCTGGAGCGCGCCCGGTCGATCACGACGGACGCCTTCTCGGGGTACTGAGCCGGCGGGGGCGCCGCGGCCGGTGGCCTGCTTCGGTCGTCGCACCGGTGCCCTCTGGGGGCGTCGGATGGGACGTTCGCGACGACGGAAGCGCGGGAACGCCTCAGCCCGGCTCAGCCCGGCCACGCGCCCGGCGCACCGGCCACGCGCCCGGCGCACGACGCCGCCGTCAGCCGGCGTCGCCAGAGCCCGCGCCAGCTTCCTCGTCCCGTGCGCGGGCGGGCAGCCGCACTTCGAACGTCGTGTCGCCGGGACGGCTGTCGACCGACAGCTCCCCGTGGTGGGCGTCGACGATCGCGCGCGCGATCGACAGGCCCAGCCCCGTGCCGCCGGTGCGCCGCGCGCGGGAGCGGTCGGCACGCGCGAAGCGCTCGAACAGCTCATTCGCGAGCGCGGGGTCGATGCCGGGTCCGTCATCGTGCACGCGCAGCACCGCGCTGTCGCCGTCATACGCGACGGTCGTGGTCACGGTCGTGCCGGCGGGGGTGTGCACGCGCGCGTTGGCCAGCAGGTTCGCGGCGACCTGGTGCAGCCGCGCGGCATCACCGGCGATGACGACCGGCTCCTCGCCGACCTCCAGCCGCCACGTGTGGTCGGGTCCGGCGGCGCGCGCGTCGCCCACCTCCTCGACCGCGAGGCGCGTGAGGTCCACGGTGCCGACGACGAGCTCCTTGCCCTCGTCCAGGCGCGCCAGCAGCAGCAGGTCCTCGACGAGCGCCGTCATCCGCAGCGACTGGGCCTGGATGCGCTCGAGCGCCTGCTCGGTGTTGGCGGCCGTCTCCGGCGCAGTCGGCGCCTGGTGGAGGGCGCGCAGCGACAGCTCCGAATACCCCCGGATGGATGCCAGCGGCGTGCGAAGCTCGTGGCTCGCGTCGGCGACGAACGCGCGCATGCGCTCCTCGTTGCGCTGACGGGCGGTGAGCGACTCGCCCACGTGGTCGAGCAGCGTATTCAGCGCGGCACCGACCTGCCCGATCTCGGTGTGCTCGTCGGCTTCGGATTCCGGCACGCGCTCGGTGATCGAGACCTCGCCCTCGGCAAGCGGAAGGGATGCCACACGGGTGGCGGTGTCGGCGACGGCGCGCAGGGGGCGCAGCGACGTGCGGATGATCAGGGCGATCGCCGCAGAGAGCAGCAGCAGCCCGCCCGATGTCAGCAGGGTCACGGTGGTGAGGATCTGCGCCACCGTGTCGGTGACCTCGGTTGTCGGCTTGCCGAGCACCGCCGAGAAGCTCGAGCGATCGGACGGCATGAGCACGCGGTATTCGCCGAGCCCGGGCAGGCTCACCGTCGCGCCCCGCTGGTCCTCGATGGCCGCGAGGATGCGGGCGATCTCGCCGTCGTCCAGCGCGACCACCGATTCGTCATCGGCGACGTACGCGCCGGTGAGTCCGCTGACCGTGCCGAGCACGAGCAGCGTCCCCGGCTCCTGCCGGCTGCCCGACAGCGCGTCGACGGCGGTGACATCCGGCGCGACGCCGATGCGGGATGCCGACTCGCGGATCTGCGCGTCGAGGTTCTGCATCATGATGTTGCCGAGGATCGTGCCGGTGGCCAGCCCGATGCTCACGAGGATCAGCGCCACCATCGAGACCACCGCCGTGATCAGCCGGGTCTGCAGGCTCCAGCGGTGGCGGGTCGGGAGGCGTGCGGGGTGCGTGGAATCCGCGGTCACTGCGGCGCTTTGATCATGTAGCCGACGCCCCGCACGGTGTGGATGAGGGGCTCGCGACCCTGGTCGATCTTCTTACGCAGGTACGAGATGTACAGCTCGACGACCGAGGACCGGCCGCCGAAGTCGTAGTTCCACACCCGGTCGAGGATCTGCGCCTTAGACACCACACGCCGCTGGTTGCGCATGAGGTAGCGCAGCAGCTCGAACTCCGTGGCCGTCAGCTCGATGGCGTCGCCCGCGCGTTCGACCTCGTGGGAGTCTTCGTTCAGCGTCAGGTCTCCGACGCGCAGGATCGGCTCACTGCCGACGGTCGCCGCGGTCCCCGCGCGGCGCATGAGTCCGCGGAGCCGTGCGACGACCTCTTCGAGGCTGAAGGGCTTGGTCACGTAGTCGTCACCGCCGGCGGTGAGCCCGGCGACCCGGTCGCCGACGGCATCCTTCGCGGTGAGGAAGAGCACGGGCACGTCGTTGCCCGAGTGGCGCAGCCGCTGCAGCACGGACATGCCGTCGAGGTCCGGCATCATGATGTCGAGCACCATCGCGTCGGGCTCGAAGTCGCGAGCGGCCTGCAGGGCGTCGAATCCCGAGGCGGCGGTGCGCACCTCCCAGCCCTCCATCCGCAGGGCCATCGACAGCAGGTCGGTCAGCATCTGCTCATCGTCGACGACGAGCACACGCACGGGGGAGCCGTCAGGGCGGCGAAGAGCGGGTACGGATGCTGGCGCGGTCATGCCCCCCATTGTGAACTCCGACGCGCACGATTCCTATGGGGTGCTCTATGCGCAGGCTGTGAGCTTGCGCGCAGCGTGCAGCGCGCTGCGGGCACGGCTTCGCCGTACGCGGCCGGACGGACCGCCGGGAGGGCGTGCCGGCATTGACGCATGCTCAGCGGTCCCTTCGCTGCCCTCGCGTGCGTCGCGCGACCCGGTCGGCGCCGGCAGCGCCGGCAGCCCCGAGCGCCGCGCCCGCGGTGTTCGCGACGAGGTCGCGCGCGTCCGGGTAGCGGTCGGGGAGCGCCAGTGCCTGCGTTGCCTCGATCGCGCCACTCAAGAACAGCCCGGCCAGGGCGGCGAGCCACCAGCGGCGCGTCCCCGTCCAGGCGACCCACAGCAGGCCCAGCGGCAGGAACAGCACGACGTTCGACACGAACTCCAGCACCGCGAAGGTGAGCCATGCCGTGCCCTGCCAGCCGGCGAACCAGTCGCCGAGGACGGCCAGGGTGCCGCCGACCGTCGCGGGCTGAGGCCCGAGGGTCAGCGACGCCAGCAGTGCCAGGTACAACGCCGAAGCCGCCGCGAGCAGCACACGCCCGCGGCGGCTTCGCACCGGCATCCGGGGCCTGCTCAGTGCGTGTCCTCGGCCTCGATCTCGCTGCGGTCACCCGACCACTGCGTGTGGAAGGTGCCGGGCTTGTCGATGCGCTTGTAGGTGTGGGCGCCGAAGAAGTCGCGCTGGCCCTGGATGAGCGCCGCGGGAAGGCGCTTGGCGCGCAGCCCGTCGTAGTAGGCCAGCGACGACGAGAACGCCGGGGCCGGGATGCCGGAGGTCGCCGCCGTGGCGACGATGCGGCGCCACGCGTCCTGTGCACGGCCGAGCGCGTCGACGAAGTACGGCGCCGTCAGCAGCACCGGCAGGTCGGGCGTGACGACGTAGGCGTCGCTGATGCGGTTGAGGAACTGCGCGCGGATGATGCAGCCGCCCCGCCAGATCTTCGCGATCGCACCCAGGTCGATCGCCCAGTCGTACTCGGCCGCGCCGGCGCGGATCTCGTCGAAGCCCTGGCTGTAGGCCACGATCTTCGAGGCATACAGTGCCAGGCGCACGTCCTCGATGAAGGCGTCGGCGTCCTCGACCGAGAGCGTCTCGCCGGCGCCGGGAAGGTCCTGCGAGACCTCGCGCTGCTCGGGGTGGCTCGACAGCGAGCGGGCGAACACGGCCTCGGCGATGCCCGACACGGGGGTGCCGAGGTTCAGCGCGGTCTGCACGGTCCAGGCGCCGGTGCCCTTGGCGCCGGCCTGGTCGAGGATGACGTCCACGAGCGGCTTGCCGGTGGCGGCATCCACCTGTCGCAGCACCTCTGCGGTGATCTCGATCAGGTAGGACTCCAGCTCGCCGCGGTTCCACTCGGCGAAGACGTCGGCGATCTCGGCGGGGGAGCGGCCCGTGCCGCGACGGATGAGGTCGTACGCCTCCGCGATGAGCTGCATGTCGGCGTACTCGATGCCGTTGTGCACCATCTTCACGAAGTGCCCGGCGCCGTCGTGGCCGACGTGGGTGACGCAGGGCTCGCCCTCGGCGACCGCGGCGATCGACTTGAGGATGGGGCCGAGCGTGACCCACGACTCGTCCGAGCCGCCCGGCATGATGGACGGGCCCGTCAGTGCACCCTCCTCGCCGCCCGAGATGCCGGCGCCCACGAAGTTGATGCCCGTCTCGCGCACCGCGCGCTCGCGGCGGATCGTGTCGGTGAAGAGGGCGTTGCCGCCGTCGACGATGATGTCGCCGGGCTCGAACACCTGGGTGAGCGCGTCGATGACGGCGTCGGTGGGGCCACCGGCCTTGACCATGATGATGGCGGTGCGGGGCTTGTGCAGCGACGCGGCGAACTCGTCATAGGAGAACGCGGGGACGAATCCCGCCTCGGGGTGCGCGGCGACGAGCTCATCGGTCTTGGACCGGGAGCGGTTGAACACGGCGACGGTGTTGCCCTCGCGGCTGGCGAGGTTGCGGGCGAGGTTCGAGCCCATGACGGCAAGGCCCACCACGCCGATGTTGGCGACCGGCGCCGCGGCGGAGTCGGGCCCCTCGGCGGCGGGGGTCTCGCGGGGGACGTCCTCCGGGGACGGGGCTCCCTCATGCAGCTCGGCGGAACCGGGGGTGTCGTCGCGGTCGTGGGACATGTTGGTCTGGGCGTTGTCGTTCATGTTTCTCCTCGTGCCTGCCGACCTGCGGTGCGCCGCGATCTGGGCCGCACACCCCGGCGGGTCTAGCGTAGTGCGGACGCCGGGGTCCTCCGGGCGAGTGTGACCGCCTCGGCGGTCAGGCGTGTGACCTCGTTCCAGTCCCCGGTGCGGACGGCGGTGGCCGGCAGCATCCACGACCCGCCGACGGCGGCCACGGCGGGGATGTCGAGGTAGTCCTCGAGGTTCGCGGGGCTGATGCCGCCGGTGGGGACGAAGGTGACTTCGCCGAACGGTGCGGTCAGTGCGCGCAGCGCGGCCGCGCCGCCGGATGCCTCGGCGGGGAAGAACTTCACCGTCGTGACGCCGAGCTCCAGCGCGGTCTGCACTTCGGTGGCGGTGACGGCGCCCGGGAGCACGGGGACACCGCGCTCGTGGCAGCGCTCGATGACGGCTCGGCTCGTCCCGGGGGAGACGATGAAGCGGGCGCCGGCGTCGACGGCGGCATCCACCTGATCGGCTCGCACGATCGTCCCCGCACCCACGAGCGTGTCGCCGCGGGAGGCGACGGCCGCGACGGCGTCTGCGGCCGCGGGCGTGCGGAAGGTGATCTCGGCGACGGGCAGCCCGCCCGCGACGAGGGCCCCCGCCAGGGCGTGGGCTTCGGTGGCGGACTCCGCGGTCACGATCGGCACGAGGCGCAGGGGGCGCAGCAGGGAGAGGATCTGATTCATCGGCCGCTTTCGACGGGCGCGTCACCGCGCGGAGACCGAATGATCATATCATTGGGGTGCGGCGGCGATGCGGCGCCGGTTCCACCCACGATGGATGCGCCATGAAGATTCTCGCCCTCGAGGCCAGCACGACGTCGGCGAAGACCATGCTCTTCGATACGGAGACGGGCGAGGTGCAGGTGCGCTCGCGCCGTTTCGAGCTCGGCGGGCCCGATGCCGCCGTGCGCGATGGCGACGCGATCTGCGCGCAGCTGCTGGCGCTGGGGCGCGAGAACGCGGCCGGGCAGCCGGTGGACCTGATCGTGCTGAGCGGCACCTGGCACGGCCTGACGCTGCGCGCCCGCGATCTGGCGGCGGTCACCCCCGTGATGGAGTGGCCCTACACCGGCGCCCAGGATCTCTCTGCGCGTCTGCGTCGCGATGATGAATTCACGCGCTGGTTCCACGACCGCACCGGATGCATGGTCAACGCTTCGTATCCGGCGTTCAAGCTACTGCACCTGCGGGAGCAGGGCGTCGATGTCGCGGGACGTCTCGCGCTCGACCAGCCCACGCTGATCTTTGCGCGCCTGACCGGTGAGGTCTGGACGAACGCGTCGCTCGCGTCGGGCACGGGACTGCTCAACGCCCGAACCGGGCAGTGGGATGCCGAGATCATCGACCGCCTCGGGCTCGGCGACGTCGTGCTCCCCCCGCTGCATTCGTCGACGGCGACCGCACCCCTCACGGCGGCGGGCGCCGCGGCGCTCGGGCTGCGCGCCGGCATCCCGGTGCTCACCCCAGGCCCCGACGGCGGGCTCAGCCAGGTCGGGGACCTGGCGACGGAGCCGGGGGAGATGACCTTCTCGATGGGCACGAGCGGCGCGCTGCGCATCGCCACGCGGCATCCCTCGCTCTCGCCGTCGCTCAGCACATGGTCGTATCGATCGCCCGTCGGGCCCCTCAGCGGAGCGGCGACCTCGGGGTGCGGCAACTGCGTCGACTGGGCGCGTGAGCGTCTGTTCGGTGCGGACGCCGACTACGCCGACCTCGAGCCGCTGCTCTCGGCCGATGCCGCTGATCTGCCGGTGTTCCTGCCCTTCCTCTTCGGAGAGCGCAGCCCCGGGTGGCAGGACCAGCGCCGTGGCGGATGGCTCGAGCTGCAGCCGCACCACACCCGCGCGGACCTGTACCAGAGTGTGCTCGAGGGCATCGTCTATTCGCTGTACCACTGCTATCGCGAGCTCGTCGCCGTGCACGGGGCGCCCCGGCGCATCGTGCTGTCGGGTGGCGTGCTCTCGTCGCCGACGTGGACCCAGCTGACCGCCGACGTCTTCGGTGCCGATATGGAGGTGTCGCCCCGCCAGCACAGCTCCATCGTCGGTGCCGTGCGGATGGGGCTGCAGGCCACCGGCAGCGACATGCGCCACCCGGCGTTCGATGGCGGCATTCCCGAGGTGATCCGTCCCCGCGGGGAACGACGCGACCGGTACGACGCCGGGTTCGCCCGGTACCTCGATCAGTACGCGCGCACCGCGCCGCCAGAGGTCGGTCCCTGACCTGTCGCGCCGCCGCAGCTCAGTCGCCGATCTGTCGCGCCGCCGCAGCTCAGTCGCCGACCTGCACCTCGCCCAGTACCGCCTCGACGTAGCGGCGGGTGTGGTGCTCGGCGGCCTCGGCATCGCCGCGGGCGATCGCGGCGGCGGTCTGCACGTGATTGTGCAGCGCCTCGGAGTGGGGAACGCCGGGGGTCAGCCCGGCGCGGGAGCGCCCGGTGATCACGGCAGCGACGGCGGGCTTGACCGCAGCGAGCATCGGGTTGCCGCTGGAATCGAGGATGAGGTCGTGGAAGGCGATGTCCGCCGTCAGGTACTCGTCGCTGTCGCCGCGCCCCTCGGCGCCCAGCCGCTCAAGCCGGGCGGCGAGCCCGACGATGCGCTCGCGTTCGTCGGCGGTGGCGCGCTGCGCGCTCAGGCGCGCGGCGATCGGCTCCACGGCGGCCCGCAGCTCGTTGGCGACGACCAGCTGTCGATCGCGGCCGGGACCGCGCAGCTGCCAGCCGATGAGGCGGCCGTCCAGCGCGCTCCACTCCGACGCTGGTCGCACGGTGACGCCGACGCGGCGGCGCGAATGCAGCATCCCCATCGCTTCGAGCACCCGCACCGCTTCGCGGATCACCGTGCGGGAGACGCCGTACTGCTCTTCGAGCCCGGCCAGGGTGAGGACCGACCCCGGCGGGAGCTGCCCCGTTGCGATGCGGATGCCCAAATCGTCCGTGACGGATCCGTGAGAGGCCTGGGCCACCGGGTTCTCCGATCGACGGGTGGGCGGACTGCGGTCAGCCCTTCTTGTACCCCTGGCGTCCCATCGACCACAGGGCGCCCACGGTGCCGACGGCGGCGAGCGCTGTCAGGCCGCCGATGAGCCACACGAGGGCGTGGGAGATGAAGCCGTATTCCATGGGAGTCCTCCGGGCAGGTGAGTGGGCGTCTTCATGGTACCGGCGCCGCTGGTAGACTCGGGACCGAACTTCGGCGAGGGATGCCGCGCGCCATGCGCAGCCATCCGTGATCGACGCGGTGATGCAGGCCTTGCGGCTTTCCTCACGCGCATGCGTTCGAGTCGAACCACAGACCCAGATCTGGGCTGAAGAGCCCGCAAGGAGAAATCATCATGTCGACTGACACCGACACCAAGGTCGTCGCCACCAAGCGCGAGAACTTCGGCAAGGGCTACGCCCGGCGCCTGCGCGCGTCCGGCCAGATCCCTGCCGTCATCTACGGCCACGGCACCGACCCCCTGCACGTGGCTCTGCCCGGGCACCAGATGGCCCTGCTCATCCGCCGCGCCAACGCGGTGCTCGAGCTCGAGCTCGACGGCACGCAGCAGCTGACGCTGGTCAAGGACGTGCAGAAGGACCCCGTGCACCAGATCATCGAGCACATCGACCTGCTCGTGGTGAAGAAGGGCGAGAAGATCGAGGTCGACGTCCCGATCACGGTCGTCGGCGAGCCCTACCCCGGCACCATCGCGAACCTCGACGCCGTCAGCATCCTGCTCGAGGTCGAGGCCACGCACATCCCGCAGTCGATCGAGATCGACGTCGAGGGCCTCGAGGAGGGCGCGCACATCACCGCGGCCGACCTGAAGCTCCCGAAGGGCGCCGCGCTGGTGGCCGACCCCGAGACGCTGATCGTCGCCGTCTCGGTGCCGTCGTCGACGCTCGCCGCTGCGGACGAGATCGAGGCGGCCGACGAGGCCGTCGCCGAGGACCAGTCCGAGGCGTCCGAGTAAGGACCTGCACGAAGAGGGGGTGCGGATTCCGCACCCCCTCTTCGCGTCTCGCGGCGCGGTGATCGGGCGCGTTGCTCGCGGCGATGGCGCGGGTCGCTCGCGGTGATGGGGCGCGTCGCTCCGACAGGATGGATGACATGGCTGACACCTGGCTCGTGGTGGGACTGGGCAATCCCGGCCCCCGGTATGAGATGACGCGGCACAACATCGGGCAGATGGTCGTGGACGAGCTCGCCTCGCGGCGCTCCGAGACGTTCCGTGCGCACAAGGCGAACGCCCGCGCGGCCGAGACGTGGCTGCGCCCGGGTGGCGACAAGATCGTGCTGGCCAAGCCCAACAGCTTCATGAACGTGTCGGGTGGGCCGGTGGCCAACCTGGCATCCTTCTACGGGGTGCCGCCCGAGCGTGTGGTCGTCGTGCATGACGAGCTGGACATCCCGTTCGACACCATCAAGCTCAAGGTCGGCGGCGGGCACGGGGGACACAACGGCGTCCGCGACGTCGCCAAGGCTCTCGGAACCCCCGACTTCGCGCGGGTGCGGGTGGGGATCGGCCGGCCGCCGGGACGGCAGGATGCGGCGGACTGGGTGCTGGACCCGTTCGGCCCGACCGAGCGGAAGACGCTGCCGGTACTGGTCTCCGATGCCGCCGACGCTGTGGAGCAGCTCATCGGCGAGGGCCTCCTCGCCGCGCAGCAGCGTCATCACGCCCCTCGCGAGTGAGTATTCGTGCTCGCGAGTGAGTATTCGTGCTCGCGAGTGAGTATTCGCCTCCGCTCGCACGGATCATCTATATAGCGGCGGGTACTCACTCGGCACCGCGGGTACTCACTCGGCATTGTGAATACTCACTCGGCACCGCGAATACTCACTCGGCGCGACGAATACTCACTCGGCGTCAGAGGGAGCCGGACGTGCCGGCGCTGAAGGCGATCACGACGGCCACGGCGAACACCGCGGGACCGAGCGCCGCCGCCACCACCGCGGCAACGCCCTGTCCGCGACCCCGCTGCTGCGCGATCGCGACGATCCCCTGCACGAGCGCCCAGGTTCCCAGCGCGGTGCCGGCCCAGAAGCTCAGCTCCGCGGCCAGCACCGACCCCCGCGCGGGAGCGAGGTAGGCCCAGTCGAACTCGGTGGCCCGGCCCGCGAGGATCGCCGCCCCGGCGACCTCACCGACCCGCACGCATGCGACGGCGGCGATCACTGAGGCGAGCACGGCGGCCGCGAGCGCCAGCACGAGCGCGACAGTCCCGAGCGTCGCCGGGCGCGCGGCCTGCGGCGCGCGCAAGGGCGGCGGCCCGGCGAAGGCCTGCACCGGGTAGCCGTACATCGGCGGTGCGGCGGACGGCGTGGGATACGGGGGCTGGGATGCCGAAGGCGCGGGGTGGTCGCTCACGGCCCCATCCTAGGAGTGGGTGTCCGTCGGCGGTCGTAGACTCGTAGCGTGACAGTTCCCGGGATCGTGCGCGCCCTCATGCAGGCCGACTCCTTCCGGGAGGCGGTGGACTCAGCGCCGGTCGACACCGACTTCTCGATCGTCGAAGGCCTCGACGCCCCGCTTCTCGCCGCGCTCATCGAGCGTCGCCGCGAGGCAGGCAAACCGGCCGCCCTCCTCGCGATCGCTCCGACCGGCCGCCGCGCCGAGTCGCTCGGCATGGCGCTGGGGGAGATGCTTCCGGGCGCGATCGTGCATCATTTCCCGGCGTGGGAGACGCTGCCGCATGAACGGCTGAGCCCGAGCGCCGAAACGGTCGGGCAGCGCCTTGCGGTCCTGCGGGATGTCGCCGCGTGGGACGGCACGGTGCCCCTCGTCGTCACGGCCTCCGTCCGCAGCGCCGTGCAGCCCATCGCCGGCGGGCTCACCGACATCGATGCCGTGCACTTGGTGGCCGGCGCCCGCGGCCACGATCTCGGCGACGTCGCCCGGCGGCTCGTCGAGCTGGCGTACCACCGCGTCGACATGGTCTCCCGACGGGGCGAATTCGCGATGCGCGGCGGCATCCTCGACGTCTTCCCTCCCGTCGCCGATCACCCGTACCGCGTCGAGTTCTTCGGCGACGAGGTGGACGAGATCCGCGCGTTCTCGGTCGCCGACCAGCGCTCGCTTCCGGGCGAGGTGAAGGAGGTCACCCTCATCCCGAGCCGGGAGCTGCTGCTCACCGAGGCGGTCCGTGAGCGGGCCCGCGGCCTGGCCGGGCAGTACCCGGGACTCGCCGGCATGCTGGAGAAGATGGCGGAGGGCATCCCGGCCGAGGGCATGGAATCCCTCCTGCCGGTGCTGGTGGATGAGATCGTCACGATCGCCGACTACCTCCCGCGCGGCACCGCGGCCGCACTCCTGGACCCCGAGCGCTCGATCACGCGCGCGATGACGCTGGGTGACACCAACCGCGAGTTCCTCGAGGCGGCGTGGAGCGCAGCCACCGCCGGCGCCGACAGCCCCGTCGACCTCGGGGCCGGCGACTTCCTCACCCTCCCGCAGCTGCAGCAGGCCGCGCACGACCGCGACGGGGTGTGGTGGACGTTCAGCGCGTTCGACTCCGGGGCAGCGGATGCCACGGCTGAGGGCCTCATCGACGTCGACGTCGCGCTGGAGCACGCCGCCGCCGTGCGGGTGTCCGCCCGTCCCGTGCCGTCCTTCCACGGCAACGTCGACGGCGCGACCGCCCACATCGGCGAGCTGCTGGCGGACGGCTGGCGCGTCGTCGTGGCTGCGTCCGGGGCGGGACTGGTCGAACGCGCCCGCGCGGTGCTGGCGGACCGCGGCCTCGCCGCGCGGGAAGTGCCGGATGTGCACGGCATCCCCGAGACAGGCGTCGCGCTGACGGTCGTCGCGACCCTGGAGCGCGGTTTCGAGGTGCCCGACGCCAAGGTCGCCGTGCTCACCGAGTCGGAGTTCTACGGCCGCACGATCGGCAGCGACGGTCGCGTCGTGAAGAAGCTCGCCTCGCGTCGCCGCAATGTCGTCGACCCGCTGCAGCTGAAGGCAGGGGACTACGTCGTCCACGCCACCCACGGCATCGGCCGCTTCGTCGAGCTGATGCAGCGCGAGGTCTCCAGCGGCGGCCGCAACGCCGTGAAGACCCAGCGCGAGTACCTCGTGCTGGAATACGCTCCCTCCAAGCGCGGGTACCCGGGCGACAAGCTCTACGTCCCCACCGATCAACTGGACCTGCTGTCGAAATACGTCGGAGGCGAGGCCCCGGCACTGTCCAAGATGGGCGGCAGCGACTGGGCGCAGGCCAAGAGCAAGGCGCGCCGCGCGGTGCGGGACATCGCGGTGGACCTCGTGAAGCTGTACTCGGCGCGCATGGCGGCCAAGGGCCACGCGTTCGGCCCGGACACCCCCTGGCAGCGGGAGCTGGAAGAGGCCTTCCCCTTCGCCGAGACCCCCGACCAGCTGCAGACGATCGACGAGATCAAGGCAGACATGGAGAAGCCGATCCCGATGGACCGGCTGCTGTCGGGAGACGTCGGGTTCGGCAAGACCGAGGTGGCGGTGCGGGCGGCCTTCAAGGCGATCCAGGACGGCAAGCAGGTCGCGATGCTCGTACCGACCACGCTGCTGGTCAAGCAGCACCTGGAGACGTTCACGGAGCGCTTCGCCGGATTCCCGGTCAAGGTGCGCGCCCTCTCGCGCTTCCAGAGCGACAAAGAGGCCCGCGAGGTCGTCGCGGGACTCTTGGACGGCACCGTCGACATGGTCATCGGCACGCACCGCATCCTCACCGAGAAGGTCATCTTCAAGGACCTCGGCCTGCTGATCATCGATGAGGAGCAGCGCTTCGGTGTCGAGCACAAGGAGCAGCTGAAGAAGCTCAAGACCAACGTCGACCTTCTCGCGATGAGCGCGACGCCCATCCCGCGCACGCTCGAGATGGCGGTCACCGGCATCCGGGAGATGTCGACGCTGCAGACCCCGCCCGAGGACCGGCATCCGATCCTCACGTATGTCGGCGCGCGCAGCGACAAGCAGATCGCCGCCGCCATCCGTCGCGAGCTGCTGCGCGAAGGACAGGTGTTCTACGTGCACAACCGGGTGTCGTCCATCCAGCGGGTCGCCGCGCACCTCGCCGAGATCGTCCCGGAGGCCCGCGTCGCCGTGGCGCACGGCCAGATGGGCGAGCACGCCCTGGAGCAGGTCGTCGACGACTTCTGGGAGCGCCGAGCCGACGTGCTGGTGTGCACCACGATCATCGAGACGGGCCTCGACATCTCCAACGCCAACACGATCATCATCGACCGCGCCGACAAGTACGGTCTCAGCCAGCTGCACCAGCTGCGCGGCCGCGTCGGGCGCGGGCGGGAGCGGGCGTACGCCTATTTCCTGTACGACGACATGAAGCCGCTGAGTGAGACCGCCGCCGACCGTCTGGAGACGATCGCGGTGAACAACGACCTGGGGTCGGGGATGCAGGTGGCGCTCAAGGACCTGGAACTCCGCGGTGCCGGCAACCTCTTGGGCGCCGAGCAGGCCGGGCACATCGCCGGGGTGGGCTTCGACCTGTACCTCCGGATGATCGGCGAGGCCGTCGCCACGTTCCGTGGCGAGGATGTCGAAGGGCCGGCCGAGCTGCGGCTGGAGCTGCCGGTGCAGGCCCGGATCCCGGAGTCGTACATCGACAGCGAGCGGCTGCGCCTCGAGGCCTACCAGAAGCTCTCGGCGGCGGCATCCGCCACCGCCAAGGACGACGCCATCGACCTCGTCATCGAGGAGCTGACGGACCGGTACGGCGACCTGCCGCCCGAGACGGAGGGGCTGTTCGCCGTGGCGCGACTGCGGCGGCGGGCCGCCCAGTCCGGGCTCACCGACGTCGTGGCGATGGGCCCGAACCTGCGCGTCGCGCCCGCGCACCTGCCCGACTCGCTGCGCGTGCGCCTGCAGCGGCTGTACCCCAAGGGCAAGCTGCTGGCCGGGGGAGACGCGATGGTCGTGCCGATGCCGACCGCCGGTGGTGAGGCGCTCGCGGACCGGGATCTCATCGCCTGGGTCTCGCAGCTGCTGGACCAGTTCTTCCCGCTTTCGGCGCCGGCGGTGCAGGAGAAGGCGGCCGGCTGACGCTCACCCCCTCGCGCGCGTGCCCGGGGCGTCGTACGGTGGGCGCCGGAGGTGGTCGACGATGAAAGCCGCAGTGGGGGATCGCATCCGCATCCACGGTCGCACCGTGGGCGCGCCGGAGCGCGAGGGCATCGTGACGGAGGTCACCGGCGACCCGACGTCGCCGCTGCTCACGGTCACGTTCGACGACGGCCACGAGGGCATTCTGTCTCCGGGCTCGGATTGCGAGATCACGCACGTCGAGTGAGTATTCGCTGCGCCGAGTGAGTATTCGCTGCGCCGAGTGAGTACTCGCTGCGCCGAGTGAGTACTCAGCGCGGCGAGTGCGGCATTCTACGTCTCGCGCCCGGCGCCAACCTAGGTCCCTCATCGCATGCGCGCCCCTATGTGAGGAGGGGTCCGTTTGCGACGACCCAGCGGCCACCGGCGGAGCGGCCCGGGCCTCGGCGTGGGTTCGGTGGTCGCGTTCGGCCCTTGCCGCGCGCGGCGGGGTCCGTTCGCGGCGACCGAGCGCCCCCAGGACGGTAGACCCCGCTCTTGGAGCGGTTCAGTGGTCGCGTCTGTCCCGTTGCGGCGCCCGGAGGGTCCGTTCGCGACGACCGAAGCCCGGGAAGGGACGCAGGAGAGCACTCGCCGCCGCGAATACTCACTCCGTGCCGCGAGTACTCACTCGGTGCCGCGAGTACTCACTCGGCGCCGCGAATACTCACTCGACGCCGCGAATACTCACTCGCGTCAGATGACGCCCTGGGCCAGCATCGCGTGGGCGACCCGCTCGAAGCCGGCGGAGTTCGCGCCGACGACGTAGTCGCCCGGGTGCCCGTAGCGCTCGGCGGCAGCGAAGGCCGAGTCGTGCACGCCCTTCATGATGGCCTGCAGCTTGCGCTCGCTGTCGGCGAAGCTCCAGCGCTGACGCGACGCGTTCTGGCTCATCTCCAGCGCGGATGTCGCGACGCCGCCGGCGTTGGCGGCCTTACCCGGGCCGAACAGCACCCCGGCGCGCTGGAAGGCCGCGACCGCCCCCGGCGTCGACGGCATGTTTGCGCCCTCGGCGACCGCGCGCACCCCGTTGGCGATGAGCATGTCCGCGTCGTCCGCGTCGAGCTCGTTCTGCGTTGCCGAGGGAATCGCGACATCCACCGGCACCTCCCACGGCCGCCTGCCCTCGACGAAGCGGGCGCGGGGACGCTGCGCGGCGTACGCCGAGATCCGCTCGCGGTCGATCTCCTTCACCTGGCGCAGCAGCACGAGGTCGATGCCGGCGTCGTCGACGACGTACCCGGACGAGTCCGATGCCGTCACCGGGGTCGCGCCCAGCTGGTAGGCCTTGTCGATCGCGTAGACCGCCACGTTGCCCGCGCCCGAGACGGCGACGCGCTTGCCGTGCAGGGAGTCGCCGTGGACGGCCAGCATCTCCTGCGCGAAGAACACCGCGCCGTAACCGGTCGCCTCGGTGCGCACCTCGGCCCCGCCCCACTGCACGCCCTTGCCGGTGAACATCCCGGATTCGTGGCGGTTGGTGATCTTGCGGTACTGGCCGAAGAGGTATCCGATCTCGCGGGCCCCCACGCCGATGTCACCGGCCGGCACGTCGGTGTGCTCGCCCAGGTGGCGGTACAGCTCGTTCATGAACGACTGGCAGAAGCGCATGATCTCGGCATCCGACCGGCCGTGGGGGTCGAAGTCGCTGCCGCCCTTGGCGCCGCCGATGCCCTGCCCGGTGAGCGCGTTCTTGAAGATCTGCTCGAAGCCGAGGAACTTGATGATCGACAGGTTCACCGACGGGTGGAAGCGCAGGCCGCCCTTGTAGGGACCCAGCACCGAGGAGAACTGCACGCGGAAGCCGCGGTTGACCTGCAGGCGCCCGGCATCATCGACCCACGGCACGCGGAACATGATCTGCCGCTCCGGCTCCACGATGCGCTCGAGGATGCCGCCCTCGACGAACTGCGGATGCCGCTCCAGCACGGGGGCGATGGAGGAGAGCACCTCGTGCACGGCCTGCTGGAACTCGGGTTCGTGCGGGTTTCGCGCGACGACGGTCTCGAAGACGTCGCGGACAGAGGCGGGCAGGGCGACGAGGGTCTCGGTCACAGGTGGAGCTTTCTTGCCGACGGGTGAGGCAGACCGCGCGAAACGGCCCGCTCCACCCTACCCGCGGTTCACGAGGGCCCCGACGCGTGTGACGTCACGGATGCCGCGGGCACGGGCCCGGCGCGCGGACGAACAGCTCCGGCATCCGTCCGGCGTGCTCAACTCCTCAAGAACGGGCCCTGGTGGGCCGAATCAGGGCTGACTCCGCGCTCAGGCGCACGAAGTCGAGGAGTTGGGCCGCGCGCGCCCCGCGAAACGACCCGCCCGCGCGCTCACCCGGTGTTCTGCAGGCCCGCGGCGACGCCCGATACGGACAGCAGCAGCAGGTGCCGGGTGTCGGCGGCATCCGTCTCACTCATCCCGTTCTCGCGCAGTGCGCGCAGCGCCCGCAGCTGCAGCAGCGACAGCGCGTCGACGTAGGGGCTGCGCATCTTCACCGCCCGCTGCAGCACCGGCTTGCTCGCCAGCAGGTCTCGGCCGCCGGTCAGACGGATGACCCAGTCACGGGTGAGGGTCATCTCGTCCATCACGAGGTCCGCGAGATCGGGCCGGTCGCCGAGCTGCAGGTACTCGCGAGCGATGCGCGGGTCGGCCTTGGCGAGGCTCATCGCGACGTTGTCGACGAGGGTGCGCAGCAGCGGCCACTGCTCGTACGCCTCACGCAGCAGCGGCTCGTCGCCCACCGCCTGCAGCGCCGTGCCGAGGCCGAACCAGCCGGCCAGGTTGATGCGCGCCTGCGTCCACGCGAACACCCACGGGATGGCGCGGAGGTCCTCCAGGGACTCGACCGAGAGGCCGCGCCGGGCGGGGCGCGAGCCGAGCGCCAGCATGCCGACCTCTTCCATCGGCGTCACGGTCGCGAACCAGGGGGCGAACCCCGGCGCCTTCACGAGCGAGAAGAACCGCTCCCGCGAGGCCGCGTCCATCGTGGCGGCGACGTCGGCGTACCGTGCCGCCGCAGCGCTGTTGCGCTCCTCGTTGGAGGGGGCGGATGCCAGCAGGATCGCCGCGGCCACCTGGTCGATGTGGCGCATCGCGATGGCGGGGTCGCCGTAGCGGGCGAAGATCACCTCACCCTGCTCGGTGAGCTTGAACCGGCCGTCGACGGAGTGCGGCGGCTGCGCGAGGATCGCGGAGTTGGCCGGCCCGCCGCCGCGCCCGAGGGCGCCGCCGCGGCCGTGGAACAGCGTCAGTTCGATGCCGTTGGTCTGGGCCCACGCGCCGATCTTCGCCTGCGCCTCGTAGAGCGCGAGGTTCGCGGCGACGGGTCCGACGTCCTTGGACGAGTCGGAATAGCCGAGCATGACCTCCAGTCGGCGACCCGTCGCCTCCAGGCGCGCCTGGAACTGCGGGTGCTCGACGATCTCGGCGAGGATGCCGGGGGCCGCCTGCAGGTCGGCGAACGTCTCGAACAGCGGAATGACGTCGAGGGTCGGGGGAGTGCCTCCCGGGCCGACGGCGTAGCGGGCGAGGCGGTGGACGGCGGCGAGGTCGTCGGCGGAGCGGGTGAACGAGACGATGTAGCGACCGGCGGCGCGGATGCCGTAGCGCTCCTGCACGAACGCGACGGCGCGGAAGGTGTCCAGCACCTCCTCGGTGAGGTCGCTGCGGGGGCCGCCGGCGTCGAGCTCGGCCAGCACCTTCTTGTGCACGTCGGAGTGCTGTCGCACTTCGAGCTCGGCGAGGTGGAAGCCGTAGGTCTCCACCTGCCAGATGAGCTGCTGCAGCGCGCCGTACGCCTGGCGCGCGGCGTTTCCCTGCACGAGCGAGTCCTGGATGACCCGCAGGTGTGCCAGCAGCTGCTCCGGCTCCGTGTACGCCAGGTCGGCGTTGCGGGCGCCGGTGGCGGCGATCCGGCGCGCGATCAGCAGCAGCACCCGGCGGTGGGGCTCATCGGGGGAGCGCTTGGCGATCTCGTCGGCGGCGTCCTCGTCGCTCGCCCGCAGCCGGTGCCAGAGGGCGAGGAGCTCGTCGCTGGGAGGGGTGGTGGCGGCATCCAGCGTGAGCGCGCGACCGATGCGGTTCGCGGCGCGCTCGAGGCCGAGCAGCACGTGCTCGCTCGCGATCGCCGCGGCGCGGCGGGTGACGGCGGCGGTGACGAAGGGGTTCCCGTCGCGGTCTCCACCCACCCAGGTGCCCAGGCGCACGAACGGAGCCACGACGGGCGGGCGGCTGCCGGCGAGCGGCCCCTGCAGCGCGTCGTCGACGCGGCGGTAGACCTGCGGCACGGCGGTGAAGAGGGTCTCGTCGAAGACGCTCATCACCGAGCGCACCTCGTCGGTGGGCGACGGCTTCTCGGGGCGCAGTGGCGCGGTGCGCCAGAGCGTGTCGATCTCCTCGAGCATGCGGCCCTCGACGCGGCGTCGCTCCGTGCTCGTGGGCAACGACGCGTCGTGTTCGATCAGCAGGCCGGCCAGGCGGCGGATGCCGGTGGACACCGCACGGCGGCGCGCCTCGGTGGGGTGAGCGGTGAAGACGGGGTGAAAGCGCAGGGCGCGCAGCCGCTCGAGCGCGACGTCGTCGCCGACCTCCTCGGAGAGGCGTCCGTACGCGGCGGCCACCGTGTCGACGTCGGCCCGGTCGGGATCGGCGTCGCGCTCGCGCAGGATGCGCACGCGCTGGTGCTCTTCGGCGAGGTTCACGAGGTGGAAGTAGCAGGTGAAGGCTCGGGCGACCTCTTCGGCACGGGCCAGCGTGAAGCCGTCGGCGATCGCCGCGGCACGCCGGTAGGCGGCATCCGTCTCGTCGGTGTACGCCTGGATCGTCGCCGTCCGCAGCCGCTCCACGTCGTCGTACAGGCCGGGGGTGCCGCTCTCACGCAGCACGTCGCCCAGCAGTGCCCCCAGCAGGCGCACGTCGGCGCGCATCTGCTCGGGCAGTTCCTGACCGGCTTCGAAGCGGCCGACCAGATCGATGGCCTCGGTGGGGGTGACTTCACGCATGGGTTCAACGCTAACGCGACGCCGCGGTTGCATTTCGCTTCGCTACGATGGACGCCGGTGCGCCGGGAAGTCTGGTCGGCTCGCGCTCGGGTGTCGAGGGCGGAAGCTGCCACCCGACCCCTGGAGGTCCGATGTCCTTGCTGCGCTCGGCGCGATTGCCCGCCGTCATCCTGCTCACGGCCGCCATCGCCGCCCTGATCATCGCGAACACGCCGCTCGGCGAGGCCGTCGTGGGTGTCAAGGAGACGTACGTCGGCATTCCCGGCGTCTTCGAGATGTCGGTGGGGCACTGGGTGCAGGACGGCCTGCTCGCCATCTTCTTCTTCACCGTGGCTGTCGAGCTGCAGTTCGAGCTCACCAACGGCGAGCTCAACTCCGCACGCCGCGCCCTGCAGCCGGCGATCGCGGCTGCAGGTGGCGTGCTGGTGCCCATCGTGATCTTCCTGATCTTCGCCGGCGGATCCGACTCCGCCGCGGGCTGGCCCATCCCCACCGCGACGGACATCGCCTTCGCCCTCGGCGTGCTCGCCGTCTTCGGCAAGGGGCTGCCCTCCGGCATCCGCATTTTCCTGCTGGCGCTGGCGATCCTCGACGACATCGTCGGCATCGTCTTCATCGCGGTGCTCTTCACCACCGACGTCAACATCGGCCTGCTCGCGCTCGCTGCGCTCGCCGTCATCGTCTTCGGGGTGCTCAGCCGCCGACTCGACACGCGCGCCCGTGTCCCGCTCACGATCCTGCTGGTGCTCCTCGCGATCGCCGCGTGGGTGCTGGTCTACCTCTCCGGCGTGCACGCCACGCTCGCCGGCGTCGCCCTGGGGCTCGCGATGGCCCAGCGTCCGGCGCTGCGCACCCGACACGCCCTCGAGCCGTGGGTCAACGGCATCGTGCTGCCGCTGTTCGCGTTCTCCGCCGCACTGGTCGTCATCCCCCAGGTGTCGCCGACCGAGCTGTCGCCGGCGTTCTGGGGCATCGTCGTCGGGCTGCCGGTCGGCAAGATCATCGGCATCACGCTCTTCGGCTGGATCTCGCTGCGGATCGGCAACCGGGGGGCGGCGCCGCACCTGTCCCTCCTGGACCTGCTCGCCGCGGGCTCGCTCGGCGGCATCGGGTTCACCGTCTCGCTCCTGCTGTCGGAACTGGCGTTCGCCGGCGACCCCCTCGTGCGCGACGAGGCGACGCTCGGTGTGCTGGCGGGGTCGGGCATCGCCCTGATCGTCGCGGGCCTGCTCGTCTCGCAGCGCGCGCGCCACTTCCGGCGCCTGGCCACGTCCGAATCAGACCGCGAGCAGGCACCGCGCCCGCCGTCGCCCACGGGCGGTCAGCTGAACTGACGGGCACAATGGTGCGGTGACCACCAGCGACGCTTCCGCACTGCCCGCATCCGACGGGGACGACGCGCTCCGCGCCGCCGCCGACACCATGCGCGCGGTACGCGAGCGGTGCGTCTGGACGCAGCAGATCGACCACCGTGCGCTCGTGCCCTACCTGGTGGAAGAGGCGGCCGAACTCGTGGATGCCGTCGAGGCGGGGTCCCGCGAGGACCTCCGCGAGGAGCTCGGCGACCTGCTCTGGCAGGTGCTGTTCCACGCACAGGTGGCCGCGAGCGACCCCGACGACCCGTTCGACATCGACGACGTCGCCCGTGACCTCACCGAGAAGATGGTGCGGCGGCATCCGCACGTCTTCGCCGGCGAGACCGCGACCACACCCGAAGAGGTGCTCGTGCACTGGAACGCGGCGAAGGCCGCCGAGAAGCACGCCCGCACCAGCGTGCTCGACGGGGTGTCGCGGCACATGCCCTCGCTCGCCCTCGCGCAGAAGCTGCTCGGCAAGGCAGCGTCGGTGGGGGTCACGGTCGCCGCGCCCTTCGACGGCGATGCGCCGCCCCCGGCACCCGCCCCCGCTCTCGGCGATGAGGCGGCGCTCGGTGACGCCCTGCTCGCACTCGTCGCAACGGCCCGCGCCCGCGGGTGGGACGCCGAGCGTGCGCTGCGCGAGCGACTGCGGGGTCTGGAGGGGGAGATCCGCGCGGCGGAGCACCCCCGGGGTTCCTGAGAGAATCGTTCCGTGGCATCCGTCAATCCGCCGCGCGGCATGCGCGACTTCCTCCCCGCAGACAAGACCCGTCGCGAGCGCGTGCTCGCCGTCATCCGTGAGCGCTACCGCGCCCACGGGTTCGACGAGATCGAGACCCCCGTGCTCGAGGAGTACGGTCGCCTCCATGCCGGCATCGGCGGCGACAACGAGAAGCTCGCCTTCAACATCCTCAAGCGCGGGCTGGATGCCGACGCGGTGCGGGCCGCCGCCGACGCGCCGGCCCTCGACGTCGCGGCGCTCGCCGACCTCGGCCTGCGCTACGACCTCACGGTGCCCTTGGCGCGGTTCTACGCCACCCACCGCGCGGAGCTTCCGAGTGTGTTCCGCTCGATCCAGATCGCCCCGGTGTGGCGCGCCGAGCGCCCGCAGAAGGGTCGCTACCGCCAGTTCGTGCAGTGCGACATCGACATCATCGGCGACGCGTCGGCGCGCGCGGAGGCGGAGCTCATCGTCGCGAGCCTCGACGCGCTCGACGCGCTGGGCCTCGAGGGTGGCAGCATCCGCATCAATGACCGCCGACTGCTCGACGCGATGCTCGACGTCTTCGGCTTCACCGCCGATGAGCGCCCCGGGGTGCTCATCACGATCGACAAGCTCGACAAGATCGGTCCCGCCGGGGTCGTCGCGGAACTGCGCGACCGCGGAGCCACCGCGACGGCGGCGGACGCCCTCGAGGCCTTCCTCACCCGGCCGCACGCGGGGGAGCAGCACCCCTTCGGCGAGCCCCAGATCCGCGCCGCACTGCCCGACGGCGTCCCCGACGACGTCGTGGCCCACCTGGTGTCGCTGGGGGCGACGGTGGCGGCCGCGCGCGGCGGCGGTGACGTGCCGCTCGTCTTCGACCCGTTCCTCGTGCGCGGCATGGGCTACTACACCGGCACGATCTTCGAGCTCGCCCACCCGAGCGTCGGCTACTCGCTGGGCGGCGGCGGGCGTTATGACGGCATGATCGGGCGGTTCCTCGGTCAGGACGTTCCTGCGGTCGGGTTCTCGATCGGCTTCGAGCGCATCGTCGACCTGCTCGCGGACGCGTCGGGTGCCGACGACATCGCGATCGTCCTCGTCCACGACCGCGACGTGCCGATGGCCGAGCTCCTCGCCCACAAGGCGGCCTTCGTGGCATCCGGTGCGCGGGTGCGGCTGGAGCAGCGGACGAAGAACCTCAAGGGTCTGCTCGAGCGGGCGGCGAACGACGGTTACACCGCCTTCGCGACGTTGCCGGCCGGTGCCACGCCCGGCCAGCTCGAGGTGAAGCCGCTCGGCTGATCCCGCGCCGCCTGTCGCGTCCCTCCTTTCGCGCTCGCCTGTCGCATATCGCCGGATCCGGACCCGGGAAACCGCGATCCGCGACAGGCGAGCCGGGGCCGCGTGTCAAGAGCCGGTTGACATGAGCGTGACGTCAAGGATACGTTGACGTCATGAAGAACATCAGCAGTCGGGCGTCCGAAGCGATCGGGCGCGTCAAGTGGGTCGCGATCATCGGCATGCTCGCCGGAGCGGTGGTGCTCTTCGTCGCCATCGGCTTCGAGTGGCGTGGCTTCTGGGGTGGGGCGGTGCAGGGCGCCGGCATCGGGCTGATGGCGGTGGGGGCGTATTTCTGGGGCTATGGCAACGGCATCGGCCGGGCGGAGCCGCAGGCGGCGTGGCTTCCCAGCCGGGACGACCGGGCGTGAGCGATCTGGCCGACGCCGTCGGCCGGGCGGTCCTCGCGGCCGCGCAGGTCGACGACAGCGCCGCGATCGGGGTGCCCGAGCACCTCGCCCTCATCAACGCCGCGGCACGCGCGGAGGGCGAGGCCCGCGCGATCCTGCAGCGATCGGTCGCCGCCGCCCGCGGTGGGGGAGCGAGCTGGGCCCTGATCGGCGCGGAGCTGGGCATGTCGCGCCAGGCGGCGCAGCAGCGGTTCGGGAATGCGTCGGATGCCGCGCCCGACCTCCCCGGCGCGGCCGCCGACGAGCGGTGGCTCGGTCCCGTCACCGCGTTCGACGAGATGCCCGAACTCGAGGCGGCCGGTCGAGCGGGCTGGCGCACGGTCGAGGCGGGCATGCTCTCGCATCGGATGCTCCGCACCGACACCCAGTGGGAACACCGCCGGATCTTCTGGCGCACGTCGCTCGCGGCCGAAGAGCGCGACGGCTGGCAGGTGGGCTGCCGGGCCTTCCCCTGGATCTACCTCGTGCGCGATCGGGGGATCCCGCCCGAGGGCACGTGATCTCTCAGGCGCGGGCGGTTTCGCTCACGCGCCGCTTCTCGCGGACGTAGACCTCGCGGCGCACGCGCGCGACGACATCGCCGGCGGCATCCCTCACCTCCGTGTCGAACCACTCGAGCACCTTCACGCCGCCGCGGGCGCGCTCCCGCAGTTCTTCCGCCTTCTCGCGCGACACCTGGAAGTGGGCCGTCAGCACGCCCCGGCCGGGCTTGAGGAACTCGATCTCGCCGCGGGTGTCCCAGACCACGTAGTCACGCCCGAGCTGGTGCATGACGAGCATGAAGAAGTATGGGTCGGTCATGGAGGAAAGCGACCCGCCGAAGGCGGTTTTCACGTAGTTGCGCGTGATCAGGTTCACGTGCAGTTCGACCGTGGCCTCGGTCCAGTCGTCGGAGAAGCGGCGCACGCGGATGCCGCTGAAGAGGTTGGGTGCCCACAGGCTCATGCCGAGGGCGAGTCGTCGAGGGGTTACACGCATGGCTCACAGTGTGGCGGGTCACCACAGCCCCAGCGGAAATCGCCTGTAGCCGGTCCACAATCCCGCGAGTGAGTATTCGTGCTCTCGAGTGAGTATTCGACGTGCCAATCAAGTATTCCTGCGGGTGAGGCAAGCGCTCACGGTGCCCTCGCTCGGCCGCTCCTGCGGCATCCGCTCGCCCCTTCTTCGGAGAAATCCACATCATCGGGCCAATGCGGCCCCTCGCGTCCGAAGAAGAGGTGATCTCCGACATTGTGGCGGGCTCCGGCCGCGCCGCGCCGCAGCGCGGGCGGGTCCGATCCGGGGAGCCCACGCGTCTTGACGTCGCCGGGCCCGCGCCGGGAAGGTGGGGGCATGACCGAACCCACCGAAAAGGCCTGGCGTCGCGTCGACCGCTACCTCACCGACACCCTCGTGGGGCACGATGCCGCGCTCGAGCAGGCCGTCGCCGACCAGAACAGCGCCGGCCTCCCGTCGATCGAGGTCGCGCCCGTCCACGGCAAGCTGCTGCACCTGCTCGCCCGCATGAGCGGCGCCCGCCGTGTGCTGGAGATCGGCACGCTGGGTGCGTACTCGACGATCTGGCTGGCGCGCGGTATCCCTGATGACGGTCAGGTCATCACGATCGAGGCCGAGCCGGGCAACGCCGCCGTCGCGCGGGCCAACCTCGACCGCGCCGGGGTGGGCGGCAAGGTCGAGATCCTCCTCGGACGCGCCGCCGAGGTGCTCCCCACCCTCGAGGGGCAGGAGCCCTTCGATCTGGTCTTCATCGACGCCGACAAGGAGTCCAACACGATCTACCTCGACTGGGCCGCGCGGCTGGGCCGCCCCGGCACCGTCGTCGTGGTCGACAACGTCGGACGTGCCGGTCGTGTGGCGGATGCCGACACCACCGACCCGCAGGTGATCGGCACCCAGCGGGGCCTGGAGATGCTCGGCCGGGACCCCCGGTTCGACGCCACCGCGATCCAGACGCTGGATGCGAAGGGGTGGGACGGCGTCGCGATCGCGCTCGTCGTCTGACCTTTCGCACGGCCGGTGGCCTGTGGCGCCGCCGCGGTCGTCACTAGAGTGGGGAGCAACGGACCGACGACGTTTCCGAGATCCACCCTCCACAAGCAAGGAGTCATCCGTGGCACTGATCGATGCTGTAGGCGCGCGAGAAATTCTGGATTCGCGCGGCAATCCCACCGTCGAAGTGGAGGTGCTGCTCGACGACGGCATCGTCCAGCGTGCGGCCGTCCCCTCCGGCGCATCCACCGGCGCGTTCGAAGCGTACGAGCTGCGCGACGGCGACAAGAGCCGCTACGGCGGCAAGGGCGTGCTCAAGGCCGTCAACGCCGTCATCGACGAGCTCGGCCCGGCCGTGGAGGGCATCGACGCCAGCGAGCAGCGCATCGTCGACGAGATCCTCATCGCGACCGACGGCACCGAGAACAAGTCGCGCTGCGGCGCGAACGCCATCCTCGGCGTGAGCCTGGCGGTGGCCAAGGCCGCCGCCGACAGCGCGGACCTGCCGCTGTTCCGCTACCTCGGCGGCCCGAACGCGCACGTGCTGCCCGTGCCGCTGTTCAACGTCATCAACGGCGGCGAGCACGCCGACAACGGCATCGACATGCAGGAGTTCTTCCTCGCGCCCATCGGCGCGGAGACGTTCGCCGAGTCGCTGCGCTGGGGCGCCGAGGTCTACCAGGTGCTCAAGAGCGAGCTGAAGGCCGCCGGCTACGCCACCGGTCTCGGTGACGAGGGCGGCTTCGCCCCCGACCTGCCGAGCAACCGCGAGGGCCTGGAGTTCCTCGTCCGCGCGATCGAGAAGGCCGGCTTCACGCCGGGTGCCGACATCGCCCTGGGCCTGGACGTCGCGGCCACCGAGTTCTTCAACGACGGGGTCTACCGCCTCGACAACAAGGACTGGACCGCCGCCGAGCTCACCGACTACTACGTGGGCCTGGTCGACGACTTCCCGATCGTGACGATCGAGGATGCGCTGGCCGAGGACGACTGGGACAACTGGACCGCCCTCACCGAGAAGCTGGGCCGCAGGGTGCAGCTCGTGGGAGACGACCTCTTCGTCACCAACCCCGCGCGCCTGGCCGACGGCATCGCCCGCGGTGCCGCCAACTCGCTGCTGGTCAAGGTCAACCAGATCGGCACGCTGTCGGAGACCCTGGATGCCATCGACCTGGCGCACCGCTCCGGCTACACGACCATGCTCTCGCACCGTTCGGGCGAGACCGAGGACACCACCATCGCCGACCTCGCGGTCGCCGTGGGGTCGGGTCAGATCAAGAGCGGCGCGCCCGCTCGCAGCGAGCGCGTGGCGAAATACAATCAGCTTCTGCGCATCGAAGAGGAGCTGGGCGACGCGGCGACGTTCGCCGGCCGCTCCGCCTTCCCCCGCTTCAAGGGATAAGCGCAGAACGCAGACCGAATGAGAGGGGGAGCCGTGGCGAGATCGACGGCTCCCCCTTCTCGTTCGCCCCAGGTCGATGTGCGGCAGTGGCTGGGCGGCATCCGCCTGTCCGGCTTCATGATGATCATGCTGGGCCTGGTCGTGCTCGGCGCGCTGGTGCTCGTGCCCACGGTGGGCACCTACCTCGACCAGCGGCAGCAGATCGCCGCACTCGAGCGCTCGGTGCAACTGGGCGAAGACGAGGTGGCCGAACTCGAGGCGACGCGTGACCGCTGGGGCGACCCGGCCTACATCACGACGCAGGCGCGCGAGCGGCTGTACTACCACCGCCCCGGCGAGGTCGTCTTCCTCGTCGACAACGATCTGCCCGCGCTCGAGGTGCCGCAGGAGCGGGCGCCGGTGAGCTCGGACGTCGAACAGACCCAGCACGACTGGATGGCGCTCCTGGTGCGCTCGGTCGTCGCTGCCGGTACGGCCGAGACGGTCACGTACGAGATCGGCGTGCCAGACCCGCCCGCGGAGCAGCCCGCGCCCTGACCGGCATGTGCTCAGCGTGCTCACGGTAGCCTGGTTCGGTGAGCACCCCGCCGTTCGACCCCGCCGACGACGCCGACCTCGCGGTCCTCCGCGAGCAGCTCGGTCGCCCCCCTCGGGGTGTGCTGGGGATCGCGGCCCGCTGCGTATGCGGCAACCCGACCGTCGTGGCGACGGCTCCACGGCTGCCCGACGGAACCCCGTTCCCGACCTTCTACTACCTCACCCACCCGGGTGCGACCGCTGCGATGTCCACGCTCGAAGCCGAGCAGGTGATGAAGGACCTTTCCGACGAGCTCGCCGCCGATGAGGAGCTGGCCGCGGCCTATCTGCGCGCGCACGAGGCGTACCTGCGCGACCGGGCGCCCTACGGCGAGGTGCCCGAGATCGAGGGGATCTCCGCCGGCGGCATGCCCACGCGCGTGAAGTGCCTGCACGCCCTGGCGGGGCATGCACTGGCGGCGGGCCCCGGTGTGAACCCGATCGGCGACCGCGCGCTGGAGCTGTCGTCCTGGTCGCCCGAGCGGTGCACGTGTGCCCACCCGGGCGGGCGGGTGTCATGAGCCGCAGCCTCGCAGCGGCCGCGGTGGTGCTGGCCAGCGTCGGGCTGCTCGGGGCGGCGCCCGCGCCGGCGCCTTCGCCGGTCCCGGTGACCGCTCCCGACCCGGTGCGGGCCGCGCAGTACTGGCTCGACGACTACGGCATCCGCGACGCCTGGGAGACCACGCGGGGCGCGGGCACCCGCATCGCGATCATCGATACCGGGGTGGCTCGGGGACCGGCCGAACTGAACGGCGTCGTCGCCGGCGCGGACTTCTCCGGACTGGGATCGCCCGACGGTCGCACGCCCGTGGGAGCGGTGGATGCCGCGCACGGGAGCCTCGTGGCATCCCTCGCCGCAGGCCGCGGCACCGGGCCCGACGCCGGCGTGATCGGAGTCGCACCCGAGGCGGAGCTGCTGTCGCTGTCGCTGTCGTTCGGCGCGGCGGCGTCCACACCGTTCGCCGACCAGGTGGCCGAGGCGATGCGGTGGGCGGTGGACCACGGGGCCGACGTGATCAACCTGTCGTTCACGACGAACACCCTCGACTGGCCGCAGAGCTGGGACGACGCGTTCCTGTACGCCCTCGAGCACGACGTCGTCGTGGTCGTGGCCGCAGGAAACCGCGGCAGCGGCACCGACCGGGTGGGAGCCCCGGCCACGATCCCCGGCGTGCTCACCGTCGGCGGCGTGGACCGCACCGGCAAGGCGAGCGTCGAGGCATCCACGCAGGGCATCACCATCGGGATCAGCGGCCCGAGCGAAGATCTGCTCGGCGTCTCGCCGGAGGGGAACACCGTTCAGTGGAACGGCACGAGCGGCGCCGCGCCCATCGTCGCCGGCATCGCGGCGCTCGTCCGCTCGGCCCACCCCGAGCTCGACGCAGCGAACGTCATCAACCGCATCGTGAAGACGGCCACCCCGGCAGCCGGGGCGTCGGGCCCGCGCGATCCGCTCTACGGCTACGGCCTGGTCGATGCGTCCGCGGCGGTGTCCCAGGCGGTGGCAGCCGTCGAGACGAACCCGATGGGCGACCTGAAGGAGTGGATCCGGCTGTACCGCCGAGCGGATGCCGAACCCGCGCCCGTCCCCACGACGGGCCCCGTCGCGGTGCCCCCGCTGCCGGCCGCCGATCCCGCCACCCGACCCACCACGCCCCTGCTGCCGTCGGAACACACCCTGATCTACGGCACCCTTCCGCTCTCGGTGGCCACCGTGGCCGGTATACTGGTGGCGCTCGGTGTCACCGCTGCTACCCGGCGCATCAGATCGGCTCGCGCGCACCGTGTGCCGAGCAGCCCAATCTAGGAGTTGTCTTCCCGTGACCAGCACCGTGCCCAGGATCCTCATCGTCGGCGGCGGCTATGCGGGCTTCTACACCGCATGGAAGCTCGAAAAGCACCTTCGCAAGGGCGAGGCCGACGTGACCATCGTCGATCCGCTGCCCTATATGACGTACCAGCCGTTCCTCCCCGAGGTCGCCGCAGGTGAGATCGAGGCCCGCCACGTCGTGGTGGGGCTCCGTCGTCACCTCAAGCGCACGCGGGTGGTCACCGCCAAGGTCACCGGCATCGACCACGCGAACAAGGTCGCGACCATCACGCCCGCCGTGGGAGAGCCCTGGCAGCACGAGTACGACCAGATCGTCGTCACCGCAGGCGCCGTCTCGCGCACCTTCCCGATCCCGGGCATCGCCGAGAACGCGATCGGCCTGAAGTCGGTCGAAGAAGCCGTCGCGATCCGTGACCGCATCCTCACCAACTTCGACCGTGCCGCGAACCTCCCCGCCGGTCCGGAGCGCGATCGCCTGCTGACGGTCGTGGTCGTCGGTGGCGGCTTCGCCGGCATCGAGGTCTTCGCCGAGATGCGCGCGCTCGCCTCGTCGCTGATCGAGAACTACCCGACGCTGACGTTCGAGGACACGCACTTCCACCTCATCGAGGCGATGGGCCGCATCATGCCCGAGGTGTCGCTGAAGACGAGCGAGTGGGTGCTGAAGGACCTCGCCAAGCGCGGGGCCAACGTGCACCTCGACACGCAGGTCAAGGGCGCCATCGACGGCAACGTCGAGCTCTCGACCGGGGAGGTCATCCCGACCGACCTGATCGTCTGGACCGCCGGTGTCATGGCCAACCCCACGGTCGTCCGTGGCAGCGACCTGCCCATCGAAGAGCGCGGCCGCATCCGCACCCGTGCCGACCTGCGCGTCGGCACCGACGAGGAGATCGTCGAGGGCGCCTGGGCGGCCGGCGACATCTCCGCCGTCCCCGACCTCACCGGAAAGGGTGTCGGCGGCTACTGCGTTCCCAACGCACAGCACGCCGTCCGCCAGGCGAAGCTGCTGGCCAAGAACCTCACCGCGGTGCTGCGCGGCGAACTGCCCAGCGAGTACATCCACCACAACCTCGGTGCGGTGGCGGGTCTCGGCCTCTACAACGGCGTCTTCCAGTCCGGCAACATCGCGCTGAAGGGCTTCATCGCCTGGATCGCGCACCGCGGCTACCACGGCCTGGCCATGCCGTCGTGGGAGCGCAAGTGGCGCGTCATCGGCGACTGGTGGCACAACCTGTGGCTGAACCGCGACAACGTCTCGCTGCAGGCCGTGCAGAACCCGCGCTACGTCTTCGAGGAGTTCGCCGCCCGTCCGCGTCCCGCCACGTCCGACGCGCCCGCGCCCGCGCCCGCGCCCGCCATCGACCCCAAGACGGTTGTGGCAGAGAAGGCCGGCAAGGCGCCCGAGCAGACGACGGCATCCCGCTGAATCTCGCGCCCCGCATCGGGGCGATAGGGTGGGCGCGGCGTTCCGAGCGCCGCGCCCCCGTAGCCCAATGGCAGAGGCAGGCGACTTAAAATCGCTTCAGTGTGGGTTCGAGTCCCACCGGGGGTACGCACGCACATCGTCGCCCGGGCCGGGGATCATGGCCTCTGGCGCCTCCCGTACTTGCGCCTTACTGTCGGGGAATGAACGCGCCAGCCGAGGGCCGGGGAGGCCCCGCGAGCGATTCCGGGAGCACCCAGGCGCCTGAGCGCCGCGCGCGATCCCAGCGCGCTCAGCGCACCAAGCGCCCCAAGGGCACGCCGATGCTCATCGTGCTGATGATCATCGTGGTGCTGCCCTCCGTGCTGCTCGCGGACGCCTGGGGCGCGGGGGCGGCGGGGATCATCGGCGGCCTCACCGGCATGTTCTCGCTGGTGGTGTTCATGGGCGGCCCCCTGCGGGCCGACCTGCGCGTCGCTCTGGTGATGGGCCCGCTGCTGATCATCGCCGCGGCTGTCCCTCGCCTCGTGGCCGAAGCTTCGCGTCCTGCGGCGATGGCGCTCGTGGTGCTGCTGGCCTTCGTCGCCGCGCTCCTGCCGGTGATCGGTCCTCGCTTCGCCAACGCGGGCATGGGTCTCGGCATGACGACCATGTTCGGCTACGGCTACGCCCCGATGGGCGGGGCCGACCACCAGCAGGTGATCGCCGCCGCCGTCGCCGGTGTCGTCGTCGCACTCCTGCTGCGCATCCTGATGGGGATCTCGGATCCATCGAAGCCGACCCGCGAGCAGATCGCCGACGTGCTCGTCGCCGATGACCCCAGCGCGGCCACGGCGACCGCGTTCGGCACCTGGCTCAGCGACGGCCGGCAGCGCTGGCTCGCCGACGCCCTCGAGGGAGCCTCGCGGTACCGGCTGGCCCTCCGCACCGCAAAGGTGGCGCGGGCAGCCGGGGCCGACGCCGCCGGCGCCGCCCTCCAGGGGCGAGCCCGCGAGCTGGCCGAGGAGCTGAAGGCGAAGCCCGCACGGGACAAGCCCGGACAGGACAAGCCCGTGACGGCGGCGGCGGCCCCCGCCGCGGCGCCCGATGCCGCGGACCCGCACCTCGCCGAGGCGGCGAGCGCTCTGGACACCGTGGAGCAGGCGATCCGCGAGCACGACACCGCCGCTGTCCACCTCGATCGCGATCGGCGCCACCAGCTCGGGGATGCCGTGCTGCACCCGTCGGCACGGGTGAGGTCCATCCAGCTCCGGCACGCTCTGCGCGCGGCGCTCGCGGTGCTGCTGATGCTGCTGATCACATCCGGCCTGGAGCCGGGCGATCCGCTGGTGTCCACGGCGCTGCTGACCACGTTCAGCATCCTGCAGGCCAGTTGGGGCGACACCGTGACCAAGACGCGGAACAAGATCATCGGCGTCGTCAGCGGCTCGCTCGCGGTCGCGGTGATCCTGCTCGTCGTGCCGCACAGCTACCTCGTGGCGGTCGCCGCCGTGTCCCTGTGCCTGGGGCTGTGGTACATCGTCACCCGCCCTGCGCTGGGTGCCGCGTTCATGGTCGTCGTGAGCGTCGGCTTCAATGCCGTGAACCGCGATCTCGATCCGGTCACCCTCTTGCTGCAGTACGTCGGGCTCACCGCGAGTGCGGTGGTGGTCGGCGTCGTCTTCGGCTTCGTCGTGATCCCGGGCTTGCGGCCCGCACCGCTGCGGCGGCGCATCGAGAACGCGACCTCCGCCACCGCGAGCGCCCTGCGCGCCTCGTCGCACGGCACGGGTGCGTCGCAGCCGGAGGAGATCGCGCTGTTCCGCGACGCCACCCGCGCGCAGGACGAACTGGTACCCGACCGTGACCGGCTCGACGAGCGGCAGCTCGCCGAGCTCGACGACCTGCGCACGGGGCTGCGCGACATGACCACGCTGGCCGAAGCCACGACGCTGACGCCCGAAGAGCTGGAGCAGGTCCTCCACGCGCTGAGTCCGGAGGACCCGGCCGGCGAGGGGGCGCAGGACGGCACCGCCGCTGAGGAGTCGGGCGCGGCATCCTCGACCCTCTGGGACCTGGCCCAGCGGGCCGGATCGGCCGAGCGCTACCTCCTGCGGACGCTGCCGGTCACCCGCTGACGCGGCACCTCCACCCCCGTTCACGCACCGGTTCGCCGGCGGCCCTAGGCTGGCGTCGTGCTCGACCTGCTCGGCGCCGCCGCCGCCTCGCCCGCTGCCCCCATCGGCCACTGGGAGGCGATGACGGCTGCCGTCGCCGATCTGTCCGGTCCCGTGGCCGCGATCAGCGTGAGCGCGCTGCGGTTCAATGCGCTCGATCTCGTCGTGCGTGCCGGCGGCGTGCCGATCCGCCTGGCCAGCAAGTCCGTGCGGGTGCGCGAGGTGCAGGATGCCGCACTGGCGCTCCCGGGTTACCACGGCATCCTCGCCTTCAGCCTTGCCGAGGCCCTGTGGCTGGCCGAGCGGCACGACGACGTCGTGCTGGGGTACCCGAGCGTCGACCGTGCCGCCATCGCCCGCCTCACCGCAGACGAGCGCTCAGCGTCGCGCATCACGCTCATGGTCGATGATCTCGCGCAGCTCGACGTGATCGACAGCGTGGCGCCGCCCCGCTCGCGCCCGCCGCTGCGCGTGGCGCTCGACGTCGATGCCTCCTGGCAGGCACCGGGCTTGGGGCACATCGGTGTGCGCCGCTCGCCCGTGCACGATCCCGCCGAAGTGGCACGCCTCGCGCGGGCGGTCGCCGGCCGCGACGGCTTTCGGCTCGTCGGCATGATGATGTACGAAGCGCAGATCGCCGGGCAGCCCGACGCGACCGGTGCGGGCGACGGCGTCGTGCGGTGGATGCAGCGCCGCTCCGGGCACGAGCTGCGGGAGCGTCGCGCGGCGGTGGTCGCCGCGGTGCGCGAGATCGCACCCCTCGAGTTCGTCAACGGTGGGGGGACCGGCTCGCTGGAGTACACCGCCGCCGACGAGTCCGTCACCGAGGTGACCGCAGGAAGCGGGCTGCTCGCCGGGCACCTGTTCGACGGGTACCGGGCGTTCGAACCGGCGCCGGCAGCCGCCTTCGCCCTCGAAGTGGTCCGTAAGCCGGCGCCGGACATCGCGACCGTGCTCGGCGGCGGATGGATCGCGTCCGGCCCTGCGGTGCCGTCGCGCCAGCCCGCGCCGGTATGGCCCGCCGGGCTGCGTACGCTCCCGCGCGAGGGCGCAGGGGAGGTGCAGACGCCGTTGCAGGGCGCCGCCGCGCGCAGACTGCGGGTCGGTGATCGCGTGTGGTTCCGCCACGCCAAGAGCGGGGAGCTCGCCGAGCACGTCGACCGCTACCGGCTCATCGATGGCGGGCGGATCGTGGGGGAGACGCCCACCTACCGCGGTGAGGGGATGAGCTTCCTGTGACCCGGCCCGGCGGAGTCTGGCGCAACTGGGGTCGCACCGCCCAGGTGCGCCCGCAACGGGTCGAGTTCCCCTCGACGGTCGCGGCGGTCCGCCGATGCGTGCAGGCCGCGGCTGCGCGGGGACTTCGCGTCAAGGCGGTGGGAGCGGGCCACAGCTTCTCGGAGATCGCCGCCGCCCCCGACGTGCTGGTCGATCTCAGCGATCTCACCGGCCTGGTCGCAGTGGACCGCGAGCGCGGGCGGGTGCGCCTGCGGGCGGGCACCAGACTGCACAGCATTCCGCGGCTGCTCGCGCCGCACGCCTTGGCGATGCCGAATCTGGGGGACATCGACCGCCAGACCATCGCGGGAGCGATCTCCACAGGCACGCACGGCACCGGTGACCGCTTCGGCGGCATCGCCACCCAGGTCGTGGCCGCGACGCTCGTCACAGCCGACGCCGAGGTGCTCACCGTCGACGAAGACGAGAACGCCGGGCTGCTGCCCGCCGTCGCCCTGGGGCTGGGCGCTCTCGGCATCCTCGTCGACGTCACCCTGCAGTGCGTCCCGGCGTTCGTGTTGCATGCCGTCGAACGCCCCGAGCCCCTCGACGCCGTCGCCGAAGTGCTGCCGAGGCGCCACGCGGCGGCCGACCACTTCGAGCTCTACTGGTTCCCGCACACCGACGTGGCACTGACCAAGACCAATACGCGGCTGCCCGCGAGCGCACCGCGGCACAGGCTGTCTGCCCGCGCACGGTTCGTCGACGACACGCTGCTGTCCAACGGGCTGTACCGGGTCACCTGCGCCGCGGGCGCCGGGGCTCCGCCCCTCGTGCGCCCCGTGAACCGGCTCGCCACCCGGCTGACGGGCGATCGCGAATACACCGACGACTCCCACGCCGTCTTCACCCAGCGCCGGACGGTGCGCTTCCGGGAGATGGAGTACGCCGTGCCGATCGATCGCCTCTCCGCGGCGTTCGGCGACCTCCGCACGCTCATCGCCGATCGGGGCTGGCGACTGTCGTTCCCGGTCGAGGTGCGCACCGCTGCCGCCGACGGACTCTGGCTGTCGACCGCGCATGCGCGGGACTCCGGCTACATCGCGGTGCACCGCTACTGGCGGGAGGACCCCGCGGAGTACTTCGAGGCCGTGGAGCAGGTCATGCTGCGCCACGAGGGCCGGCCGCACTGGGGCAAGATGCATGGACTGGATGCCGCGCAGCTGCGCGAGCGTTACCCGCGCTTCGCCGAGTTCACCGCGCTGCGCGATCGGCTCGACCCCACGCGCATGTTCCACAACGCCTACCTGGAACGCGTTCTCGGTGGGTAACGACTGGGAGTGGGACACCGTGCGTCAGCGGGCTCCCCGCGTGCGATTAGGATGGGAAAAACTCGGAGGGGAGTCGGGGGCACATGTGGGAATGGTTGATCCCGGTACTGATCGTCGTTGCACTGGTCATCGTCGTCGGCATCTATCTGTGGGCGACGTACAACTCGCTCGTCGCGCTGAATGTCCGCGTCGATGAGGCGTGGAGCGACATCACGGTGCAGCTCAAACGGCGCGCCGATCTGCTGCCGAACCTGATCGAGGCGGTCAAGGGCTACGCCGCGCACGAGAAGGCGGTGTTCGAGAACGTCACCCGCGCCCGCGCCGAGACGCTGTCCGCCACCGGCCCCGCCGATGCCGGCGTGGCGGAGGGGCACATGCAGCAGGCGCTGAAGTCGCTCTTCGCCGTCGCGGAGGCGTATCCGCAGCTGCAGGCAAGCCAGAACTTCCTGCACCTGCAGCAGTCGATCGTCGACACCGAGGACAAGATCCAGGCGTCGCGCCGGTTCTACAACGGTGGCGTGCGCGAGCTGAACACGAAGATCCGCGTGTTCCCGAACAACCTCTTCGCCCGCAACCTCGGCTTCCATGAGCGGGAGTTCTTCGAGGTCGTCGACGGCGCGGCCATCTCCGAGCCCCCGCGCGTGCAGTTCTGACACCGGACACCTCGAGGCGGACGGGCCGTGTATTCCGCGATCGCCCGCAACAAGCGCAACACGTGGCTGATCCTCATCGGCTTCGTTGTCGCCATCGCCGCGGTGGGTGTTCTCGCCGGCTGGCTGGCGGGTAACAACTGGTGGATCACGGCGTTCGTGCTGGTGTTCGCCGTCGGCTACGCCACGGTGCAGTACTTCGCCGCCGATCGCGAGGCGCTCGCGCTGTCGGGAGCGGTGGAGGTGTCTCAGGCCGACGCCCCGCGCTTTCACCGCATCGTCGAGAATCTCTGCATCAGCACCGGCACCCCCCTGCCGAAGCTCTACGTCGTCGACGACCCCGCTCCCAATGCCTTCGCCACCGGACGCACGCCTGAGCAGGCTGCGATCACGGTCACGACGGGCCTGTTGGATCTGTTGACGGATCGCGAGCTGGAAGGTGTGCTCGCGCACGAGCTCGCCCACATCCGCAACTACGACATCCGCGTCTCGCTCGTCGTGTTCGGCCTCGTCGTCGCAGTGGGGGCCCTGTCGGACATCGTGATGCGCATGGCGTTCTTCGGCGGCGGCCGACGGGGCGGCAACAACCAGTCCCAGCTGATCTTCCTCCTCTTCGGTGTCGTCGCCGCGGTCATCTCGCCACTCGTGGCAGCCGTCGTGCAGGCGTCGATCTCGCGGCAGCGCGAGTACCTGGCCGACGCCACAGGGGCGCTCACGACGCGCGACCCGGAGGGGCTGGCATCCGCGTTGGAGAAGATCGGCACAGCGTCCCAGCCCCTGCAGCGAGCGAACACGTCGATGGCACACCTCTGGCTGGCCGACCCCCTGCGCCCGGGCGGGATGACCCGGCTCTTCGCCACCCACCCGCCCCTGCCGGAGCGCATCGAGCGCCTGCAGACGATCGGCGGACGGTTCTGACATGCCCGCCCCGCTGCGGCTGTCGCGGCGCGACGCGCGCCGTCTGGCGGTGCGGGCCCAGCTGCTGAGCGATCCCCGCCCAGCCGGCATCGTCGAGACGGTGTACGCCCTCACCGCCGTGACGGTCGACCCCACGGCCGCGATCATGCCGAGCGCGGACCACATCCTCTACAGCCGTCTCGGGTGGCCCTACCAGCCCCCCGACCTGCGGCAGGCGGTGGAGGTCGACCGCGACCTGTTCGAGTGGGACACCGCCTACCGCGTGATGTCCGACCTGCCGCTGTACCGGGCCACCATGGCCCGTCGGCCCGAGTACGCGCGCACGCGGGATTGGTTCGAGGCCAACGACGGATTCCGCCGGGATGTGCTCGACCGGCTGCGCGCAGAGGGTCCGCTGCACGCGGCGGAGATCCCCGACAGTGCACAGGTGTCGTGGAAGTCCACGGGATGGACCCACAGCCGCAACACGACGCAGATGCTCGAGATCCTCCTCGCCCGCGGCGACGTGGCGGTGTGGGGCCGGGACACGAAGGGGCGGCTCTTCGACGTCGCAGAGCGGGTCTACCCCGAAGACCTTGCGTACGTCGCCGAGCCCGACGCCGCGCGCGAGCTCGCCGAGCGGCGACTGGCCGCGCAGGGCATCGCGCGGGCGAAAGGCACCACCGGCGAGGTCGGCATCGCGGCCGTCGTCGAGGACACCGAAGGGCTCTGGCGGGTGGATGCCGAGATGCTCGCGGAGTCCGCCGCGTTCGCCGGGCGCACAGTGCTCGTCTCGCCCCTGGATGCGCTCGTGGCCGACCGGGCCAGGCTGCAGGCCCTGTTCGGGTACGAGTACCTGCTGGAGATGTACAAGCCGGCATCCGCCCGTCGCTGGGGGTACTTCGCGCTGCCCATCCTGCACGGCGACCGGTTCGTGGGGAAGCTCGATGCGCGCGCCGACCGGCGCGCGGGCGTGCTGCAGGTCAACGCGGTGCACGAGGACGACGGCTTCGACGACGACGCGCGGGCCGCCGTGGCCGTCGAGGTCGAGGCTCTCGCGGCATGGCTGGGCCTGGAGCTGCGTGGCTGGGAGTGATCAGCGGGGAAACGCCGCCGGGCCTCAGAAGACCGTCAGCAGTGCCTGGCAGTCGGTGAACGTGACGACGCCGCGCAGGGTCCAGGCGTCGGTGCGGTACGTCGCAGACGCGGTCTCGCCGTCGCGGTCCACGCCCACGGCGGTGGCGACGACGACGCCGTCGGTCGCGACGAACGAGAGCGTCGCAGGGTCGATCGACAGCACGGGGTACGCCTCGATGCGCAGATTCACGGCCGTGAGCTCGGCGAGGTCGGCGGCCCAGGGGATCGCGAGCCCGCAGCGCTGCGGCACCTCGATCGTGGCTTCCGCGCAATCGTCGAGGTAGGCATCGAGCTGGGGCTGGGCGCGTGTCGCGGCGTCCGGGGCCAGCACCGCGTCGATCGTTGTCGGGACAGGGGCCTGGGCCGTGGCGACGACCGTCGCGGCGCCGTCGAGGAAGTCGGTGGGCGCCGCCTGCAGCGTATAGACAGCGGGCAGCACGGCGAGGGTGCCCTCCGCCCGCAGGGGCAGCACGGTCTCGCCGACCGCGACCGCGTCGCTGAGGCTGGTGGTCACGTCGATCACGGCCAGGGAGTCGTCGGTGAGCGTCCAGTTCCCCGAGGCCTCGCTGAGGTCGAAGCGGATCGTGGCGGTTTCGCCCTGCAGCCGCGCGGACGCGCGGAAGGTGGTCACGTCGCCGTCGGCCTCGCGGCGCGTGATCTCGGGATCCTCCACGTACGCGTCGGCTTCGGCGAACATCGCGAGCACCGTGTCGGCCGGGGCGTCCGGCGGGAGCAGCGGCCGCAGGACGGCGGTGTCACCCGCCGCAAGGGCGCGCAGGTAGCGCTCCGCCGCATCCTCGACCGTGCGAGGTCGCGCCAGGGTCCAGACGACGGCCGCCAGGGCGAGGACGACCACGGCGGATGCCGCGACGATCGCGATGACGGTGGTGCGCTTCACTCCTCCACGGTAGCCGCGGGGGAGGGCGCCGCGAGCGTGCGGTCGTGTCTGGGCGGGCCGCCGAGCGCGGCGGCGAGGTCGTCGGCGGCATCGCCCCACCGTCCCACCGAGATGTCTTCAAGTCCCTGCCAGCGCGCCGCTCGGCGCAGCTCCGCGGCCAGCGTGTCAGCAGCGTGGGGAGGTCGGCCGTGCTCCCACCAGGCGGACTGCACGAGCAGGGTCGAGCGCGGTCGGTCGGCCTTGAGGTCGACGCGCCCCACGACGTCGTCGCCGACGAGGACGGGCAGCGAGTAGTACCCGAAGCGTCTCTTGTGTGCGGGAGTGTAGATCTCGATGCGGTACTCGAAGTCGAACAATCGCTCGGCACGGTCGCGGAACCACACCAGCGGGTCGAACGGAGTGAGGAGCGCCGTGGCGTCGACGCGGCGGGGGAGGGCGGCGCCGCGGTGCACCCAGGCCGGCGTCGGGCGCCCTGCGGTCGACCAGCCCTCGACGGTCACCGGCGTCAGGGTGCCCTCGTCGACCAGGTCGGCGACGGCACGAAGCACTGCCGCACGGTCGGCGATGCGCCAGTAGTCGGCGAGGTCTGCGGCCGTCGCGACGCCGTAGGCGGCGGCGGCCCGACCGACGAGTTCGCGGATCGCGTCGGCGCGCGGGACCGGGGCACGGGCGGCCTCGGGTATGACGTCGGCGGTGAGCCCGTAGCGTCGCTCGAAGCCGCGCCGGCCGGCGATGGCGACCTCGCCGAAGAGGAACAGATACTCCAGCGCGCTTTTGACCACGTCCCAGTCCCACCAGGGCCCCCGACCGCCCACCCGTGACGCGTGGTCGATCTGCGCGGGCCGCAGCGGACCGCGGGCGGCGAGCTGCGCGCGCACCTCTTCGACCACGGCGCCGTGCTCACGGAACCACGCCGCGTCGCGGCGAAGGTACCGTTCGCGCGTGGCCTCGTGGCGGAAGGCGAACAGCCCCCAGTCGGCCGTGGGGATGAAGGAGGCCATGTGCGCCCAGGACTCGGTGTAGCGCCCGGCTGAGGAGAAGAGCAGTCGATCGAGCAGCGCCGGGTCGTACGGACCCAGACGCGAGAACAGCGGCAGATAGTGCGACCGGGCGAAGACGTTGACCGAGTCGATCTGCAGCGTCGCCATGCGTGCCATCGCCAGGTTCAGCTGGCGGGTTCCGGCCTCGACCGGGCGCGGGCGGGCGAAGCCCTGGGCGGCCAGCGCCATGCGCCGCGCCTCGTCGCGACCGAGATCGCGAGGGCGGGCAGGGCGGACAGCAGGCGGCACGGCGCCAGCCTAGCCAGGGCAGCCGACATGACGTCGGCGTATGCGGGCGTCGTCGTGAGCATGCGCCGCCGACTCTAGAATGACGAGGTGACCGGCTCCCCCGACGACAAGCCACGCAGCGCGCTGTTCGACGCCGCTCGCCGTCGCCACGCCACCCCGGTGGACGACGCCGCGGCGTCGGTGCCGCGGACCCTGCGCGTCGCCACCGCCTATGCCTGGCGGTTCCTCGTGCTCGCCGGTGCGGTCGGTGTGGCCATCTGGCTCGTCATCCAGCTGAAGCTGCTGGTGATCCCGCTTCTCGTCGCCATCCTGGTGAGCGCCCTGGTGTGGCCCGGGTTCTCGCTGATGCTGCGCCACCGGTTCCCCCGTTGGCTCGCGATCGTCCTCTCCGTCGTGGGCACCCTCGCCGTCGTCACGGGTCTGCTGTGGCTGGCCGTCTGGCAGATCACCGACGGCTGGGCATCGGTGCAGAGCCGCACGGTGGACGCCACGGATGAGTTCCGGAATTACCTGATCACCGGGCCTCTCCACCTGACGGCCGATCAGATCGACGCCTTCCTCGCGCAGGGGTGGAACCTGCTGCAGGAGCAGGTCGAGCTGCTGTGGACCGGCGCCCTGGCGATCGGAAGCACCGTGGGTCATGTGGCGACGGGGGCGCTGCTGGCCTTGTTCATCCTGGTCTGCATCCTCGCGGACGGCGCCGGCATCTGGCGCTGGACGGTGAAGCTCTTTCCCCAGCGCGCGCGTGCCGCCGTCGACGGCGCCGGGCGTGCCGGCTGGGTGACGGTCATCAACTACGCGCGCACCCAGCTGCTGGTCGCCACGATCGACGCGATCGGCATCGGGCTCGGCGCCTTCCTGCTGGGGGTGCCGCTGGCCATCCCCATCGCGGTGCTGGTGTTCCTGGGCGCGTTCGTGCCGTTCGTGGGAGCCGTGATCACCGGCACGCTGGCGGTGTTCCTCGCCCTCGTCTACAACGGCCCGTGGATCGCCTTCTGGATGCTCATCGTCGTGCTCGGCGTGCAGCAGCTCGAAGGCCACGTCCTGCAGCCCCTGCTGATGGGCTCGGCGGTGAAGGTGCATCCGCTGGCTGTCGTGCTGGTCGTCGCGGGCGGGGCGATGATCGGCGGCATCCCCGGCGCTCTCTTCGCCGTGCCGCTGGCCGCGTTCGTCAACGTCGTCTGGATCTCCCTGGCCCGCCGAAGCTGGGAGACCGGCGTGCGGCCACGACCCGACGACCTCATCTGGAGCACTGTGCCCCGCGACTGGAGGAACCCCGCGTGACCACCCCCACCCTGGCGGAGTTCGAGGACGCCGCCGAGGCGCTGCGCGGCGTCATCGTGCGCACACCGCTCGAGGACTCCGAGCATCTGAGCGATGTGCTCGGGGCCCCCGTGCACCTGAAGCTGGAGAACCTGCAGCGCACCGGCTCGTTCAAGATCCGCGGCGCCACGTACCGGCTCTCGCGGCTCACCGACGAGGAGCGCTCGCGCGGCGTGGTGGCGGCCTCGGCAGGCAACCACGCCCAGGGCGTGGCGCTTGCCGCGCAGAAGCTGGGGATCCCGGCGACCATCTTCATGCCGCTCGGGGTGCCCGTTCCGAAGCTCCTGGCCACGCGCGGCTACGGCGCCGAGGTGATCCTCGAGGGCGAGACCGTCGAGACCCCGCTGCGTCTGGCGGCGGAGTACGCCGAGCGCACCGGCGCGGTGCTCATCCACCCCTTCGACCACCGCGATGTGATCATCGGGCAGGGGACGCTGGGGCTGGAGCTCTGGGACGAGATCCCCGAGCTCGAGACGGTCGTCGTCGGCATCGGCGGGGGAGGCCTGGTCGCGGGCATCGCCGCGGCGGTCAAAGCCCGCGCGGCCGCCGAGGGGCGCTCGGTGCGGATCATCGGTGTGCAGGCGCAGAACTCCGCCGCGTATCCGTCATCGCTCGAGGCCGGCCGTCCGCTGGTCGTCCCGACCACCCCGACCATCGCGGACGGCATCGCCGTCGCCCGCCCCGGGGACGTGCCCTTCGAGATCATCCGGGAGCTGGTGGACGAGGTCGTCACCGTCAGCGACGACGACATCGCCCGCGCCCTCCTGGTGCTGCTGGAGCGCGCCAAGCAGGTGGTCGAACCTGCGGGCGCCGCCGGAGTGGCCGCGATCCTGGCAGGCAAGGTGCAGGCGTCGGGTCCCACCGCGGTCGTGCTCTCGGGCGGCAACATCGACCCGCTGCTGCTGCAGCGCGTCGTGGCCCACGGCCTCGCGGCATCCGGACGGTACATGACCCTGCAGATCCCGCTTCCCGACCGTCCGGGGCAGCTGGCACGGGTCTCGGAGCTGCTCGCCATCGCCGGGGCGAACGTCATCGAGGTCCTGCACACCCGGCACGGCCAGGGGCTGCAGATCAGCGAGGTGATCCTGCAGCTGAGCGTCGAGACGCGGGGCGCCGAGCACCGGGCGCTCGTCATCCAGACGCTGACGGATGCCGGCTACGCGCCGACCATCCTGGCGGACTGACCCGGGCGGTCACTGGCCGCTGTAGGTCTCCACCTTCACGACCTCGACGCTGATCTGGCGCCCGTTGGGGGCGGTGTACGACGTGGAGTCGCCCTCCTTGAGCCCCAGGATGGCGGAGCCGAGCGGCGACGCCTCGCTGTAGACGTCGAGCTCGGAGTTGGCGGCGATCTCGCGGTTGCCGAGGAGGAAGACCTCTTCGCCTCCGGCGACGACGGCGGTGATCACGGTGCCCGGCTCGACGACGCCCGTGGACTCGGGTGCCGTGCCGACCTTGGCGTTCTTGAGGAGGTGCTGGAGGGTGCGGATGCGCGCCTCCTGCTTGCCCTGCTCGTCCTTGGCCGCGTGGTAGCCGCCGTTCTCCTTCAGGTCGCCCTCTTCGCGCGCGGATTCGATGCGCTTGGCGATCTCCTCGCGGCCGGTGGTCGAGAGGTGCTCGAGCTCGGCGACGAGACGGTCGTACGCGTCCTGGGTGAGGAAGGTCTCGGGGGCGTCGGCGGACACAGCGGTCTCCTTCGTAAGGCGGTGGTGGCGCTCGGGCCTAAGCCAAACGCCCCGGCGACAGCCGGGGCGCGATGCGTTCACAGCAGACTACGCGACCCAGCAGGAGTTCACCAAACCGGTCGTGGCCTCGCCGGTTGTCGGGATCGTCTCGGTGAAGACCTGGAGCTGGCCACGCTCGAGCGACATCTCCACGACCCGCCAGCCCACGACGCCGTGCTCCTCGTCCTGTGCCTCCAGCGCGCACGCGACGATGCCGTCGCTCGGCGCGACGACCTGGAACGTGACGGTGACGGTGTGCTCGTCGACGACGGAGTACGCCGTGGCATCCACGTCGACGGACGACATGCTGGTGGCCACCGTGCTCCACCCCAGCGAGACCGTGGCCGCCACGGCGACAACCGCGACGATGATCCACCCCGCGCGAGAGCGGCGTCGCGAGGTGCGCCGGCCGTAGCGCTCGTCGAGGAACTGCTGCGTCGTCATGGGTGTCTCCGGGAGATTAGGCTTGATTCCAGGTTAGGCGCTCCGGCGCGGAACGAGGTTCTCCATGCTGTCTGTGATCGACGCGCTCGCGCTGATGGCGGCGTCCGTGCCGACGCCGGAATCGACCGTCGATCCCGAGCTCGTGACGCCCGGACCCGCGGGGTTCGCGGCGATCGCCTTCATCGCCCTCGCGGTGATCCTGCTCGTCTGGGACATGCTGCGCCGCGTCCGCCGGGGCCGGTATCGCGCGGAGGTCCGCGAGGAGCTCGACGCCGAGGAGCAGGGCTCGGGGCGCGACGACAGCTCGGGCACACCGCCCACGCGCTGATCAGCCGCGGTGGAAGGCCGGGTGCAGTGCGATGAGCAGGCAGGCCGTCCAGTGGCAGAGGAATGCCAGCACGGTGCACGCGTGGAAGATCTCGTGGAAGCCGAAGTGGCCCGGCCACGGGTTCGGCTTCTTCATGCCGTAGACGATCGCGCCGGCGGTGTACAACAGCCCTCCGACGACGACCAGCACCATCATCGCCGTGTTGGCGGCGAGGAGGTCGCCAAGGTACATCACCGCCGCCCACCCGAGCACGAGGTAGAGGGCCACGTAGAGCCAACGCGGCGCGTCGATCCAGAAGACGCGGAAGAGGATGCCGAGCACTGCGCCGCCCCACACCAGGGAGAGAAGCAGGACGGTCTTGGGGGTCGGCAGCGCGAGCACGGCGATGGGGGTGTAGGTCCCGGCGATCAGCAGCAGGATGTTCGCGTGGTCGATGCGCTTGAGCACCGCGAGCGTCCGGGGGCTCCAGTTGAAGCGGTGGTACAGCGCGGAGTTGCCGAACAGCAGCAGGGAGGTGACCATGAACACGGCGGAGGCCCACTTGGCCGGATCGCCCTGCGCGACCGAGATCAGCACGATGCCCGCGACGATGGCCACGGGGAACGTGGCGGCGTGCAGCCACCCTCGCCAGGTCGGCTTCAGCTCGACGTGCCCACCGACCGCGGCAGCGTCGATGAGCGGCAGCTCGGGCATCTCAGCGCCCTCGGATCCGGTACGTCGCGACACGATTCCCAGCCTACGCGCGGCTGCATGCCGATGGCTGCACATGATCCACCCCGCCGGGCGCGCTAGCGTATGACCGTGACGACCGGCGGGACGAACCAGGGGCGCGGCCTGCTGTATCGGCTGTACATCACCCGTCTGCGCCGCCAGCTGGTGGGAGCGACGGTGCCGCACCACGTCGCCATGATGATCGACGGCAACCGCCGCTGGGCGCGACAGCTCGGCTACGCGTCGGCGGCGCAGGGGCATCGGGCGGGCGCAGCGAAGATGCACGAATTCCTGCGCTGGTGCGACGACCTCGGCATCCCCGTCGTGTCCCTGTATCTGCTGTCCACCGACAACCTGCGCAAACGGGACTCCCAGGAGCTGTCGGATCTCATCGAGATCATTGCGGAGCTCGCCGAGGAGCTGTCGCACGAACCCGGCTGGCGGGTGCGCCCGGTGGGTCGCACCGACCTGCTGCCCCCGGAGCTCGCCCGCGTCCTGGCCGATGTCGAGGCGCGCACCCGTGACAACACCGGCCTGCATGTGAACCTGGCCGTCGGCTACGGCGGGCGCTCCGAGATCGTGGATGCCGTGCGCCGCATCATCTCCAAGCACGACGAGCAGGGCGGCTCGCTGGAGGAGCTCGCCGCGAGCCTCACACCCGAGCAGATCGGCGAGCACCTGTACACCGGGGGACAGCCCGACCCCGACCTCGTGATCCGCACCTCGGGGGAGCAGCGCCTGAGCGACTTCCTCCTCTGGCAGTCCGCGCACAGTGAGTTCTACTTCGTCGAGGCGCTGGGGCCGGACCTGCGCGAAGTCGACTTTCTGCGTGCCATCCGCGACTACGCCACGCGCGACCGACGCTTCGGGGGCTAGCTCGTCGCCTTCCGGCTCCGTGAGACAATGGAAGCGTGACCGGGTTGCAGGCGTATCTGGATACATTCGATGCGGAGCCGGGGTACCTCGACTGGGCGAAGTTCGGCCCGCTGTCCCCCTCCGTGCGGGCCGAGGCGCATGCCGATGCGGAGCTGCTGGGATCGGGCCGCACCAGTGGCATAGACCTCGTCGCCGGGCGCGCCGACGAGGCGCGCGACCTGCTGGCCGAGCTGCTCGGGACCACGGCCGACCACGTGACCCTGCAGCCGTCGACCACGCACGGGCTCATGCAGGCCCTGTTCGGGCTCCCCGGCGCCGTGCTCGTCTCGCGCCACGAGTTCCCGAGCCTCAGCGTCGCCGCCGAGCGGGCCGGAGCACTCGGGCGGTCTGCCCCGCGCTGGCTCGAGACGGCGGACGGGCTCGTGACCCCGGATGCCGTGCGCGAAGCACTCACGGACGACGTCGCCGCCCTCGCCGTCAGCGCCGTGGACTACCGCACCGGCTACCGGGCCGACCTGCCCGGGCTTCGCGAAGTCATCGGCGATCGCCTGCTCATCGTCGACGCCATCCAGGCATTCGGCGTGGTCGACGAGCAGTGGGATGTCGCCGATGTGGTGTGCGGCAACGGGTACAAGTGGCTGCGCGCCGGGCGGGGGACGGGGTTCGCCTCTTTCTCGGATCGCGCGCTGGAGCGCCTCACCCCGGTGCTCTCCGGCTTCGCGGGCATGGGCGGCGCGCTCGGCGTGTTTCCGGTTCCGCCGCCGGTGGCGGGAGCGCAGGCGTATACCGTCACCGAGCCGGACCACCTCGCGACGGCGCGGCTCGCCACGGCCGTCCGGGACATCCGCGATGCGGGCGTGTCGCAGGTCGCCGACCTGGTGCGGCAACGAGCCGGCGAGATCGCGGCCGCGGTCGACCGGTTCGGCTTGGCCGTCGTGACCCCGCGCGAGGCGTACCGCCACGCCGGCATCGTGTCGCTCGCGCCTGATCCCCGCGACACGGCACCGCTGGCGGCAGCGCTGGCCAACCACGGCGTGGCTGCGTCGCTGCGGTCGGGGTACGTGCGGATGGCCGCGCACGCAGGTACCGGCGAGGACTCGCTCCGGTTGCTCGAAGACGCCCTGGCGGAGTTCGCCGGCACGCGCATGCGCTGACACGTGGACGTCACCTGACCGTCACACAACTCGGGCGTGTCGGACAGTGCCGGGCCAGGTGGCCGGACGTACCGTGATGCCAGCGGGCAAGGCGCCCGTCGGGTCGGCCGGAGATCGCGACCTGTGACCCCTCGGTCGATTCGTGACTGCCGGGTGAGCACCCGGGTCGGGAGTGGGTTGTGACCACACGAGCACCACACGCGCAGCAGGGCCGCACCGAGAACGACGTCGTCGCTGACCAGGATCTTCGCACCTACGTGCTCGACACGTCGGTGCTGTTGAGCGATCCGCGGGCGTTCTTCCGGTTCGCGGAGCACTCGGTCGTGATCCCCGTCACGGTCATCACCGAGCTGGAGGGCAAGCGGCACGACCCGGAGCTGGGCTACTTCGCGCGTCAGGCGCTGCGGCATCTCGACGAGCTGCGCGTCGAGCACGGGCGGCTGGATTTCCCCGTCGCGGTCGGCACCGGGGGGACGCTGCGGGTGGAACTCGCCAACACCGATCCCGCCGTGCTCCCCGCAGGTCTGAGGCTGGGCGACAACGACACCCGCATCCTCGCCGTCGCGATGCACCTCGCCCAGCACGGTCAGGAGGTCACGGTGGTCTCCAAGGACCTCCCCATGCGGGTCAAGGCCGCCTCGCTCGGCATCCCCGCAGAGGAATACCTCGCCGAGCAGGCCGTGGACTCCGGGTGGACGGGCGTGGCGGCTCTCGACGTCTCGGGGGATGAGATCAGCGACCTCTATGAGAGCGAGGTCGCGGCGAGCGACGCCGTCGCCGGCCTGCCGGTGAACACGGGGCTGGTCATCCACTCCGAGCGGGGGTCGGCGCTCGGGCGGGTCACCGGGGACGGGGGATACCGGCTCGTCCGGGGGGACCGCGAGGTGTTCGGGCTTCACGGACGCTCAGCCGAGCAGCGCATCGCGATCGACCTGCTGCTGGACCCGGAGGTCGGGATCGTGTCGCTCGGAGGCCGTGCCGGCACCGGCAAGTCGGCGCTGGCCCTCTGCGCCGGACTGGAGGCGGTGCTGGAACGGCAGCAGCAGAAGCGGATCGTCGTGTTCCGCCCGCTGTTCGCCGTGGGCGGGCAGGAGCTCGGATATCTCCCCGGCGATGCCCAGGAGAAGATGAACCCGTGGGGGCAGGCCGTCTTCGACACGCTCGGTTCGATCGTCTCGGGCAACGTCGTGGAGGAGGTCATCGGCCGTGGCCTGCTGGAGGTGCTGCCGCTGACCCACATCCGGGGACGATCGCTGCATGACGCATTCGTGATCGTCGACGAGGCGCAGTCCCTGGAGCGCAACGTGCTGCTGACCGTGCTGAGCCGTATGGGCCAGAACTCGCGGGTGGTCCTCACCCACGACGTCGGCCAGCGTGACAACCTGCGGGTGGGCCGCCACGACGGCATCGCGTCGGTGATCGAGACGCTGAAGGGGCACGCGCTGTTCGGCCACGTGACGCTCACGCGCTCGGAGCGCTCGGCGATCGCGGCCCTGGTCACGGAGCTGCTCGAGGCCGGCGAATCGAGTTGACGGGCCTCGCCACAGTGAGAAGAATCTCATGCCCGGCCGTTCCATATGAGCGGCCGGGCACAATGAGAACAATCTCATGGCCGGGCGTTCCCATACGTACCGGTATGGGTGAACATAGGACTACCGCCTAAGCGGCTAGCGCGAAGACCCCCAGCTTCGCCTCACGAGAACCCCCGAGCAATTGCCCGGGGGTTCTCGCTGTGAGAGCGGTTCACTCCCAGCGGTAGCCGGCGCCGCGCACCGTGGCGATGTGGTGCGCGCCGAATTTGGCCCGCAGGTACCGCACGTACACGTCCACGACGTTGGAACCCGGATCGAAGTCCATGCCCCACACGCGGCTCAGCAGCGTCTCACGGCTGAGCACGTCGCCGGCGTGGCGCAGGAACTGCTCGGCGAGGGCGAATTCCCGGGCGGAGAGGTCCACATCGCGCCCGCCGACGGTCGCGCGCCGCGCCAGGACGTCGAGGGTCACGTCGCCGTGCGAGATCACGCCGGCTGCCGCCGCGCTCTCACGCAGCCGGGACCGCACGCGGGCCAGCAGCTCCGCCACCACGAAGGGCTTCGGGACGTAGTCGTTCGCGCCGGCGTCCAGACCGTCGACGGTGTCGCGGGTCCCCGAGCGCGCCGTGAGGATGATGACGGGCACGATCGACCCGAGCGCCCGCAGCCGGCGCAGCACCTCGATGCCGTCCATGCCCGGGAGCCCCACGTCGAGCAGCACCAGATCCACGTCGGGATCCGCCGCCCGCGCGAGCGCGTCGTTGCCGTTGTCGGCCACCTCGACGCTGTGGCCCTCGGCCGTGAGGGCGCGGCTGAGCAGCGCAGCGATGTGCGGCTCGTCGTCGACCACCAGGATGCGCGTCATGCGCTCGCCTCTCTCTGCAGCACCACATCGCCCGCGCGCACGGGCGCGGGTGCGGCTGCCCCCGTTCCCAAAGGTACGGCTATCGTGAACGTCGCGCCGCCACCCGGTGTGTCGGCGACCGTGCAGTGACCCCCGTGAGCGCGCGCGATCGCGTCGACGATCGCAAGGCCCAACCCCGATCCGCCGACGCTGCGCTTGCCGACGTTGCGGTCGAACCGGCGGAAGATGCGGTGCCGGGCGGCGGGCGGGATGCCGGGCCCATGGTCGCGCACCCACAGCTGCGCCCCGCTGGCGTGCAGCGAGCTGCCGATCTCGATCGGGCTGCCCTCCGGCGTGTACTTGGCGGCGTTGTCGGCCAGCTGCAGCCATGCCTGCAGCAGCCGGTCGTGGTCGGCACGGATGCGCCCGGTGGCCGCCAGCTCGACGTGCCAGTCGTGGCCCGGGATCACCGACACCAGTCCACCGACCCGGCGGGTGAGGTCGCCGAGGTCGACCACCGAGAACGTGTACGAATCGCCGTCCACCGACGCCAGCAGGTCGATGTCGTTCACGAGCCGCGTCATGCGGTCGAGCTCGGCGATGCCGATGTCACGCACGCCGGTGACATCGGCGGGGTCGTCGACCTTCATCGTCTCCAGATGCCCGCGCACGATGGTGATCGGCGTCTTCAGCTCGTGACGGACGTCGTCGAGCAGCTGACGCTGCGCCTCGAACGACGCCTCGCGCTGCTCCGCCGGGTCGCCCTCGCCGGAGTCGGGCGTTGCCGGCTGCGCGGCGAGCCAGTAAGCGACGGCGAGCACGCCGAGCGCCAGCAGTGCGGCGAGCACGTAGACGGCACCGCCGAGGAGCAGCCGCTGCGGGGGAAGGTCGGATCCGACCGCCAGGGCTGCGGCGGTGACGGCGCCGACCATCACGAATCCGGCCGATGCCACTCCGAGCGTGATGCCCAGGGTGCGGCGCTGCGCCTGGCGGTGCCGTGGCGTGCGGTTCACTCTCCGATTATCAACCAGGGCGGGTCATCGAGAGCAGGTCGAGTTTCTCGTCGAGCTGCTCCTCGGTGATCTCGCCGCGCTCCAGGTAGCCGAGGTCGGCGACGGCCTCACGCACCGTGATGCCCTTGGCGACGGCGTGCTTGGCGATCTTCGCGGCGGCCTCGTACCCGATGAGCTTGTTGAGGGGCGTGACGATCGACGGCGACATGCCGGCGAAGGCGGCGGCGCGCTCGACGTTCGCCTCCAGGCCGTCGATCGTCTTGTCGGCCAGCACCCGCATGGCGTTGGAGAGCAGCCGGATGGACTCCAGCAGTGCCGTGCCCATCACCGGGATGGCCACGTTGAGCTCGAACGACCCCGACGCACCCGCCCAGGCGACGGTCGCGTCGTTGCCGATCACCCGCGCGCACACCATGAGCGTCGCTTCGGGCACGACCGGGTTCACCTTGCCGGGCATGATCGAGGAGCCGGGCTGCAGGTCGGGGATGTGCAGCTCTCCCAGACCCGTGTTGGGGCCGGACCCCATCCACCGCAGGTCGTTGTTGATCTTGGTCAGCGACACCGCGATCGTGCGGAGCGCTCCGGAGGCCTCGACGAGGGCGTCGCGGTTGGCCTGGGCCTCGAAGTGGTCCTTGGCCTCGGTGATGGGCAGTTCGGTCTCGGCCGCGAGCAGCGCGATGACCTGCTGCGGGAAGCCCAGGGGCGTGTTGATGCCCGTGCCGACGGCGGTGCCGCCGAGGGGCACCTCGCCGACGCGGGGGAGGACGGCCTGCACGCGCTCGACGCCGAGGCGGATCTGGCGGGCGTAGCCGCCGAACTCCTGACCGAGGGTCACGGGGGTGGCATCCATCAGGTGGGTGCGGCCGGACTTGACCACGTCCTTCCACAGCTCGGCCTTGGCCTCGAGGGCGACGGCGAGGTGGTCCAGAGCCGGGATGAGGTCGTCGATGAGCGCCTGGGTGACGGCGATGTGCACCGAGGTCGGGAACACGTCGTTGGACGACTGTGAGGCGTTGACGTGGTCGTTGGGGTGAACGGGGGCGCCGAGCTTGGCGGTCGCGAGGGTCGCCAGCACCTCGTTCATGTTCATGTTCGAGGAGGTGCCGCTGCCGGTCTGGTACGTGTCCACCGGGAAGTGGTCGTCGTAGCGCCCGCTCACGACATCGTCGGCGGCGGCCGCGATCGCGTCGGCGATCGCCGCGTCGAGGGTGCCGAGCTGCTTGTTGGCAAGCGCCGCGGCCTTCTTGATGCGGGCGAGGGCCGCGATCTGCGTCGACTCGAGGCCGGTGCCGGAGATCGGGAAGTTCTCCACGGCACGCTGGGTCTGGGCGGCGTACAGCGCGTCCTTCGGAACACGCACCTCGCCCATCGTGTCGTGTTCGATGCGGTACTCGGTTTCTGCCATGACGGTCACGTCCTCGTTTCCTTGCTGGTGAATGGGGTTCAGTGCTCGGCGGTGACGTCGCCGACGATGACGTCGGGGACGGCGGTGCCTTCGGCCAGACGGTAGTTGGCGCCGATGACGGCGACCCGGCCCTCGGCGACGGCCTCGCTGATGAGCTCGGAGGACTGCAGCAGCGCGGCGATCGTCTCGCGCAGGTGCTCGCGTCCGACCTGGTCGGCATCCACCGTCTCGGGTGTCACTCCGGCCTCGGCCCCCTGGCGCAGCACCCGGCGCACCGCCGGCACGATCGGTGCGATCTGGCGCCACACGTGCACGGGGAGGGCGGGGGCGTCGACGGCGGTCGACTCGATCGCCGCGCGCACCGCGCCGCAGGCGTCGTGGCCCAGCACGACGATCAGCGGCACCTCCAGCACTGCGACGGCGTATTCCAGGCTGCCGACGACGGACTCGGAGATGACCTGGCCCGCATTGCGGATGACGAACAGGTCGCCCAAGCCCTCGTCGAAGATGATCTCCGCAGCCAGGCGGGAGTCGGAGCAGCCGAACAGCGCGGCGCTGGGGTACTGCGACCCGGCGGTCTCGTGGCGTCTCTCGACGTCCTGACGGGGATGCCGGGGCTCGCCCGCGACGAATCGCGCGTTCCCCAGCCGCATCTCGTCCCAGGCTTCCTGCGGGCTCGGACGTGTCGCGGGAGCGGTCATGAATCCTCCGCGCGCAGCGCGCGCACATCGTCGGCGAGGCCGTCGGCGACCCCGGTGGCGGTGGCGGCGTCGGTGGCGCCGTAGATCAGGATCGTGTCGTCGCCGGCGGCCGTGCTCAGCGCATACGAGATGTTCCCGGCGGTCGAGGGGTCCGAGACCTCGTACACCGTCCATTCGATCCCGTCGATCGTGGTGGTGCCCGTCGCGCCACGGCCCGACAGCACGCGTGAGGCCCACGCCGCGTCCGCGTCGAAGCCCTGTGCGACGTTGACGAAGCCGCGTTCGGGTGCGTAGACGACGGTCCACGCACGAACGTCGCCGTCGCCCTCGACCGATGCGCGGTTGACGCGCCAGTCCTCGGGTGTCTCGGCCACCACGACGGGGCGGTCGAGCGACGACTGCACCCGCTCGGCTTCTGCGGCGACGTCGATCGGCTCCGGTGCCGGGATGGAGCCGCGAGGCACCCCGAAGACGATGACGAGCACGACGCCCAGGGTGACCAGCAGCGCGGCGATGAGGTTGCGGGTGCTGCGGCTGGCACGGTGCACGCGCGACGACTCCGCCTTGCGGGCGGCGGTCTCCTCGGGAGTCTCCGGCCGGCCCAGTTCCGCCACGACCCGGGGGGAGGACGCCATCATGTCTCCCCGGGCGACGGGGCGTCGGAGCGCGCGGCGTCGAGCCGGCGCTTGGCGCCCAGCAGCCACTGCTCGCAGTGGGAAGCCAGCGCTTCGCCGCGCTCCCAGAGGGCCAGGGACTGCTCGAGAGTCGGTGAGCCCTGTTCGAGCTCAGCGACGACGCGCACGAGCTCGTCGCGCGCCTGCTCGAACGAGAGGGCGGCGACGTCGGGTGCGTCGTCGCGTGCGGCGGTCATGTCGACCATCTTAGTTCGCCCCTGCCGTCGAGCCCGTCGCGGTGCGCTCGTCCACCTCGCCGTGCGAGCGCGCGGTGAACGAGCCGCGGGCCACCGTGACGGTGACCTCTGCGCCGTCGGGCGCCTGGGCGGCATCGCGCACGATCACACCCTCGGTGAGATGCGTGATGGCGTACCCGCGCTCCAGCGTCGCGGCGGGGGAGAGGGCGCGCAGCGACGCGCGCAGCTCTGCTGTGGTGCGCTCTGCGGCATCCACCCGACGCGTCATGATCTCGCGGCCGCGCGACACCTGGAACCACAGGTCCTGCGCGCGCGAGTCGAGCATGGTCTCGGGGGCGCGCAGCACGGGACGCGAGCGCAGCTGCTGCAGCTGGGCGATGTCGTGGCCGATGCGCTGGGTGAGGCGGGAGCCGGCACGCGAGCGCAGCTGGCGCACCAGTGCGCGCTGCTCGGACACGTCGGGCACGATGCGCTTGGCGGCGTCGGTCGGCGTCGACGCGCGAAGGTCGGCGACGTCGTCGAGCAGCGGGTGGTCGTTCTCGTGGCCGATGGCGCTGACGACGGGAGTGGATGCCGCAGCCACCGCCCGCAACAGCTTCTCGTCGCTGAACCCCAGCAGCGTCTGCGGGTCGCCGCCGCCGCGCGCGATGACGATCACGTCGACCTCGGGGTCGGCGTCGAGAGCCTGCAGTGCCGCGACGGTCTCGGGGACGCACCGCTCACCCTGCACCGCGACATGCACGGTGCGGAACGACACCGCGGGCCACCGGAGCTCGGCGTTGCGGTGTACGTCCTTCTCGGCATCGCTGCGCTCACCCGTGATGAGGCCGATGCGGTGGGGCAGGAACGGCAGCGGCTTCTTGCGCGCCGGGTCGAACAGGCCCTCCTTGCGCAGCTGCGCCCGCAAGCGCTCGAGCTTCTCGAGCTGTTCGCCGAGCCCCACGTGCTTCATCGCCGAGACGATGAAGCTGAAGTCGCCGGTCTTGACGTAGAACTCGCTCTTCACGCACGCCACGACGTGATCGCCGGACTTCAGGTCGGCGGGGATGCGCTGCCGGGTCGTCGACCACAGCCGGAACGACAGCGACGCGTCGGAGGAGAGGTCCTTCAGTCGGCCGAAGATGTTGCCGCCGCGCACGTTCCACGACGTGATCTCACCTTCGACCCACACCGCGCCCCACTTCTGCACGAAGTCGCGGATCGTCTCGTTGAGCCGCGACACCGACGTCGGGGTCGCGGGGGAGGATGCCCCGGGGTGCACCGCATCGGCCGGCGGGGTCTGACCCGGCGCGGTCTGGAACGTCGTCATCTGCGTCTCCCTCGCGGTGCCCGGCCTCTGTCCAGCCGCCGACTCATAGAATCGTCGTGTGAGCACTTCAGCGGTCCGACTGCCCCTGCCCCGCGTTCCGGGGCGGCGTGGCCACCTCCAGGATATGCCGGTGGCTGGACGCAAGCGGGTGCTCCTGGCCGCCCCCCGAGGCTATTGCGCGGGGGTGGACCGTGCCGTGATCGCTGTGGAGAAGGCGCTGCAGCGCTTCGGCGCGCCGGTGTACGTGCGCAAGCAGATCGTGCACAACATCCACGTCGTAACCGAGCTCGAGGCCCAGGGCGCGATCTTCGTCGAAGAGGTCGACGAGGTTCCCCCGGGGGCGCACGTCGTCTTCAGTGCGCACGGCGTCTCACCCGCCGTGGTCGACGCCGCGGCCGACCGCGGGCTGCAGGCGATCGACGCCACCTGCCCGCTGGTGACGAAGGTGCACCGCGAGGCCGTGCGCTTCGCGCGCGACGACTTCGAGATCCTTCTCATCGGTCACACCGGTCACGAAGAGGTCGAAGGCACTGCGGGCGAGGCGCCCGACCACGTCACTGTGGTGAACTCGCCCGAAGAGGCGGACCTGGTCGAGGTCAAGGACCCCTCCAAGGTGGTCTGGCTCTCGCAGACGACCCTTTCCGTCGACGAGACCATGGAGACGGTGCGGCGGCTGCGCGAGCGTTTCCCGCAGTTGCAGGACCCGCCCTCGGACGACATCTGCTACGCCACCCAGAACCGCCAGGTCGCCATCAAGAAGGTCGCCGTCGGCGCCGACCTCGTCATCGTGGTGGGGTCGGCGAACTCCTCCAACAGCGTGCGCCTCGTCGAGGTCGCCCTCGAGTACGGCGCCAAGGCCGCCTACCGCGTGGACTACGCCCACGAGATCAAGCAGGAGTGGCTCGACGGCGTCGAGACGGTCGGGGTCACCAGCGGCGCATCGGTGCCCGAGGTGCTCGTGAAGGAAGTGCTCGAAGACCTGGCCGGTGCCGGCTACCGGGACGTCGAAGAGGTGCGCACCGCAGAGGAGGACCTCATGTTCTCCCTGCCCAAGGAGCTGCGCCAGGATGCCTCCGGCAAGCGGGACGACCGCGCGCTGGGCGGGCGGGGGCGCGTGTGAGCGAGACCGACCCGCGTCCCCGACCGCAGTACGGCGAGTACGCCACGGCCGAAGAGCAGCGGGCGCGCATCGCGCGACCCCACGCCACCGACGCGCTCTCGGCCGGGGTGTCGCCCGAGGACTCGCCGCCGCGGCATCCCGTGCCCGCCGCACCCGCCACGACCTCGGCCGCCCGTCCCACTCGCGTGGCCGACCGCGCGTTCACCTTCGTGCTGCTCGGGTACGGCCTGCTGACCGTGCTCGCGGCCGCCCCCCAGATGCTCGATGTCGGAGCGTTCGCGCAGACCCTCTTCCAGACGCTCGCCGTCGATGCCCAGCTGTCGGACCCGGCCGCCCTGCGCGGCTGGGGCGTGGCCGCTGCCACCGTGCTCGTGGTCGGCTGGCTGCTGACGGCATGGCTGTCGTGGCGCAGCCTCGCCGCGCGCCGGCTGACGTGGTGGATCCCGCTCGTCGGCGGCATCCTCTGCAACTTCGTCTCGGGAACCCTCATGGTGATCCCGATCATGAACGACCCGGCCGCATGGGAAGCCCTGCAGCGCACCGTCGTCGGTTGACCTGAGAAGCGCGGCGAGCCGCGGGTCGAGGCCGCTGCCCTCCCTCCATGCGAAACGCCCCGACCATCCGGCCGGGGCGTTTCGCGTGACTGGCGGTCGGCGTCAGGCGCCGAGCGACTGTCCGGCGGAGCCGAGCTGCTGCGTGGCCTCGACGACCCGGGCGGCCATCGCCGACTCGGCGACCTTGCCCCACGCGCGGGGGTCGTAGGCCTTCTTGTTGCCGACCTCGCCGTCGATCTTCAGCACGCCGTCGTAGTTCTGGAACATGTAGCCGGCGACCGCGCGCGTGAACGCGTACTGCGTGTCGGTGTCGATGTTCATCTTCACCACGCCGTTGGCGACGGCCAGGGCGATCTCCTCGGGCGTCGAACCGCTGCCGCCGTGGAAGACCAGGTCGAGGGGCTTCGGGCCGGTGCCGAACTGGGCGGCGATGCCCTCCTGGATCTCGCCGAGCAGCTCGGGCTTGAGCTTGACGTTGCCGGGCTTGTACACGCCGTGCACGTTGCCGAAGGTGAGCGCTGCGATCCAGCGGCCCTGATCGCCGAGGCCGAGGGCCTCGACCACCTGCGCCACGTCACCGGTGGTGGTGTACAGCGCGTCGTTGGTGCCCTCGTGCTTGACACCGTCCTCCTCGCCGCCCACGACGCCGATCTCCACCTCGAGGATGGCGTTGATGCTCTTCATGCGGGGGAGCAGGGTCTTCGCGATCTCGATGTTCTCGGCGAGAGGCACCGCCGAGCCGTCCCACATGTGGGACTGGAAGATCGGGTTGCGACCGGCCTTGACCTCTTCTTCGGAAGCGGCGATCAGCGGCAGCAGGAAGTCATCGAGCGCCGGCTTCGGGCAGTGGTCGGTGTGGAGGGCGACCGTGATGGGGTAGTTCTTGGCGACCTCGGTCACGAACTTGGCCATGGCGATGGCGCCGGTGGCGCGGCCTTTGACGGTGTGGCCGGCGAAGTAGTCCGCGCCGCCCGTGGTGACCTGGATGATGCCGTCGGAGCCGGCCTCGGTGAGTCCCTGCAGCACGGCGTTGATGGACTGCGAGCTGGCGGCGTTGATGGCCGGGTACGCGAAGCCGCCGGACTTCGCGCGGTCCAGCATCTCGGCGTACTGGTCGGGGGTTGCGACGGGCATGTCAGCTCCTTGAAATCGGCGGGCGTTCGCCTTCACTCTAGCGAAGGGGGCTCTTCAGGTCCCGGGGGAGGGCCGTGCGTATCCGGGCGCGGGCTTGCCGTCCGCGAAAGAACCGAGGTTCCTTCGTCGCACGCGCACACGTTCCCCCGGTGCGCGCGGCATCCGCAGGCATAGGCTGACCCCATGGTGAGCCTTACTGCGGATATGAGTCCCCTGCATCCCGATCGCAACCTCGCGCTGGAGCTGGTGCGCGCGACCGAGGCAGCGGCGATCCGCTCCGTGCCGTTCATCGGACGCGGGCGGAAGGAGCTCGCCGACGGCGCGGCGGTGGATGCCATGCGCGCCTTCCTCACGACCGTCAACTTCGACGGCACGATCGTCATCGGCGAGGGGGAGAAGGACAACGCCCCCATGCTCTTCAACGGCGAACGCGTCGGCACCGGTCGCGGCCCGCAGTGCGACGTGGCCGTCGACCCCATCGACGGCACCTCGCTGACGGCGGCGGGGCGCAACAACGCCCTGTCGGTGCTGGCGGTCTCGGAACACGGCACCATGCTGGACGCCTCCACGGTCTTCTACATGGACAAGCTCGTCACCGGTCCCGCGGGCGTGGGTGTCGTCGACATCCGGCTGCCGATCGGTGAGAACATCCGCCGGCTGGCGAAGGCGCTGGAAAAGCCGGTCGACGAGATCGTCGTGTCGGTGCTGCATCGGCCGCGTCATGACCGGCTCATCGACGAGATCCGCGAAGCCGGCGCCGGCACCCGGCTGATGAGCGACGGCGACGTCGCCGGCGGGATCAACGCCGCCCGGCACAACGCACTCACCGACATGTGCGTCGGCATCGGCGGCAGCCCGGAGGGCATCGTCACTGCCTGCGCGATCAAGGCGCTGGGCGGCCACATCCAGGGCCGGCTGTGGCCGCGCGATGACGACGAGAAGCAGAAGGGCCTGGATGCCGGGTTGAAGGTCGACGGCGAGGTGTATGAAGCCGACGACCTCGTGCGCGGCAGCAACACCATCTTCGTCGCCACCGGCGTCACCAACGGCGAGCTCGTCGCCGGCGTCCGCCGGGCCCGGGACTACGTGTACACCGAGTCGGTCGTGCTGCGCGGCGCCTCGGGCACGCTGCGCCGCATCAGTTCGGAGCACCTCACCTCGAAGTGGCTGTGACGACGACGGGCAGATGCGACGCCCACCGTGGGAGCTCGACACTGTGACCTCTCTGTGACCGTTCTCCCAGGCGGGGCTCTGTCACAATGGTGAACGGTGTCGACGGCGATGCAGACCATCGTTCACAAGCCCAAGGGGATCCTCACATGAGCACTCAGGCGCAGAGCCCCAAGACCGGACAGATGCCGGTCATCGTGTCGACCGACCCGTCGCGTCGACCCGACGTGCTCTTCCGCCGGCGCATGCCGGAGGGTCACCAGATGAGTGCGTGGTGGATGATCGGCGCCTTCCTGGGCGTCTCGCTCGCCGTCATCGGCCTCATGACGTTCTTCCCCGGCGGCGTCTGACCACACCCGGACGCCGCGCGGCCCGCACCGCGCCGCTCAGTCCGGGGCGACGCGGTCGCGCACGGCGCCCACGTCGGCGGACAGCAGCGTGTCGTCGGCGACGAACTCGGGCGCCGTCAGCCGCCGCGGGGTGCCGGTGATCGCGGCCGGTGCGTCGACCGCGCTGAGCTTCGTCTCGTCGATGCCGGGGAAGCGTCGCGCCGTGACGAGCACGCGGCTCTCGAGCGAGCCCACGAGCTTGTTATAGGTGTCGACCGTGCGCTCGATGGCGCGTCGCAGGTCGTCGGCGTGACCGGTCAGCGAGCCGAGACGCTCGTAGAGCTGGGTGCCGAGGGCGAGGAGCTCGCGCGCCTCGGACGAGACATCCTGCTGCGTCCACGTGTAGGCGACCGTCTTCAGCACCGCCCAGAGGTTGACCGGTGAGGCGAGCGCCACCCGTTTGCTGAACGCGTGGTCGAGCAGAGTCGGGTCCTGCGCGAGCGCCGCCGACAGCAGCGACTCGCTCGGCACGAAGCAGATGACGAACTCCGGACTGGCATCCAGCCCCGCCCAGTACGCCTTCTTCGCCAGCGCGTCCACGTGGGCCCGGACGGCTTTGACGTGTCGGTCGAGCAGTGCGCGGCGTCGCGCCCCTTCTTCGCCCTGGGCGGTCTCGGGGATGGCGCTGGCTTCGAGGTAGGCGTCCAGCGGCACCTTCGCGTCGAGGGCGAGGGCCTTGCCGCCGGGCAGGCGGATGATCATATCCGGCCGACCGGCCCCGGCATCGGAGGTGATCGATGCCTGCAGGTCGAAGTCGACGTAGCGGGTGAGGCCCGCCGACTCCACGATGCGCCGCAACTGGGTCTCGCCCCAGACGCCTCGCGTGGCGTTGGAGCGGAGCGCCCCGGCGAGCGATTCGGTCGTGGAGCGCAGCGCCTCGTCGGACTCCTGCGCACGCCGCAGCTGCTCAGCGAGGGAGCCGTACTGGTGATGGCGCTCGCGTTCGAGGTCCTCCACCTTCTGCTGCATCGATGCCAGCGACTCCTGCACGGGCGCCAGCGCGCGCAGCACGGACTGCTCGCGGCGCTCCCGCTCATCGCGGGCTGCTTGCTCGTCACGTGCCTGCAGGCTGAGCTCACGCTGCAACGCGCGCTGCTGCTCGAGCTGCGCGCCGAGCGCGTCGCGCGCCGTCTCGGCCGCCGCGGCACGTTCCGACAACTCGGACCGGTCCCGCCCGGCGCGCTCAGTCGCCCGGGCAGCCCCGGCGAACCAGCCGGCCAGCAGCCCGGCGGCGAGGGCGACGAGGATCAGGAGGAGGAGTGCGGCATCCATCCCTCGAGAATGCCACCGGCCACCGACATCGGTGCGGCGACGCTCAGGCCAGCGCCAACGGGGCCGACACCGGCAACGACGCCGGCGGGGTCTCGGGCACGGGGATGCACCCCACCCGCAGGCCGAGTGCCGCGGCGAGGTCGGAGATGTCCGACACCCCCGCCCGCGCGGCGGCGTCGATCATGATGTGCGCGCAGGCCAGGGCATCGGCGGTCGCGTCGTGGTGCGGGAAGTCCAGGAAGCCGACGGCGGCGGCCACCGACGGCAGCCGGTACGAATCGAGCTCGTATGTCTTGCGCGCGACCTGCAGGCTGCAGACGTAGCGGTACGGCGGACACGCGTCGCCCGTGACCTCGCAGGCCCGCCGCAGCACCGTCATGTCGAATCCGGCATTGTGTGCGACCACCACGTCGGTGCCGACGAAGGCGGCGATGTCGTGCAGCTGATCGGACCAGGTCTTCGCCGCGACGACGTCGTCGGCGCAGATGCCGTGGATGCCGGTGTTGATCGCGAAGAAGCGGTCGTGCCCGGCCGGCGGGCGGATGAGCCAGCCGGCGGAGGCGACGACCTCGCCGCCGCGCACCCGGGTGAGGCCCACCGCGCACGCGGAGGCGCTGGAGGAATTCGCCGTTTCGAAGTCGATCGCGGTGAAATCCAGGGGCACGCCTCCACCCTCGCCCGGCGGGCGTCGGGCGCCCGCAGGACGCGCCGTCCGCCGCCGGATCGGCCGTCTTACAGTGGTGGCATGGCAGATTTCGGAGATCAGGCGATGTCGTTCGGTGCCGCGACCGGCCACTACGAAGCCGGCCGGCCGGACTATCCGCTCGAGGCGGTGAGCTGGCTGCTGCCCCCCGTCGCAGGTCGCGCCGTTCGCGTCGCCGATGTCGGGGCGGGCACCGGGAAGCTGACGCGGGGGCTTCGCGACCTCGGCGCGGACGTGGTGGCCGTCGACCCGGATCCCGGCATGCTCGTCGCGCTGCGGGCGGCGACCGGCGGCATCCCCGCCTTCCTCGGTCGTGCCGAGGAGCTGCCGCTGCCCGACGGCAGCGTCGACGCGGTCGTCTTCGGGCAGGCGTGGCACTGGGTGCGCCCGGAGCAGGCGTCGCTCGAGGCGGCGCGGGTGCTGCGACCGGGCGGAGTGCTGGGGCTGGTGTGGAACATCCGCGACGAGTCGGTGGAATGGGTGCGGCAGATGAGCGCGATCATGCACGGCAGCAACGCCGAGCGCATGCTGGCGGCCGGGCACCCGCCCGTGACGTCCCCGTTCGGTCCGCTGGAAGAGCGCCGGTGGGAGTGGTCGCGCATGATGACCCGCGACGAGCTGCGGGCCATGGCTTTCTCGCGCAGCTACGTGATCACGGCGCCCGATGAGGAACGGGATCGCATCGACGGCGAGCTCTCGGACCTGTTCGATGAGATCGGCGCGTTCGAGGACGAGCTGGTCGAGCTTCCCTACGTCACCTACGCGTTCCGTGCCATCAGCGCGGAGTGACCCGCGGGCCGGCCGGTACAGCGATCACGCGCGCTTGAAGCTGCCGCGCCCGAACGGCAGCACCGGTGCGCGGTACACCAGATTCGGCGCATCGTCGGGCTCCAGGGCGAACTCCGCCTGACCGAACCGCCACAGGCGGTTGAACAGGTAGACCCCGATCACGGCGGTCTCGCCGGCGGGGACTTGCCAGGTGCCGACACCCCACTGCGTCGGCTGGCCGCGCCCGCCGATCACGAGTGCGGGACGAATGCGCGCGTACAGGGCGAAGGCGGGTTTGCGGAAGGTGATCTCGATGCGACGGGATGCCGGCGGCGGCGGATCCGCGATCGGCTGCGCAGCCGGGGCGGCGGGGGAGCGGGCGTCGTGCGGCGAACTGGGCATGCTTGACGCTAGCGCGGCCGGCGGTCCGCCCGTGAACGGACGGGCCACGTCGGGGCCGGTGGGAGGATGAGAGGATGACCGCCACGCTCGTAGCCCGAGACCTCGCCGGCGGGTACGGACACCGCACGCTGTTCGACTCGCTGGATCTCACCGTCGCCCCCGGCGACGTCGTCGGCGTCGTCGGCGCCAACGGGGCGGGCAAGTCCACTCTGCTGCGGCTGCTGGCCGGCATCGACGAGCCGCAGTCCGGCAGTGTCGCCCTGTCGCCGGCGGACGCCTTCGTCGGGTGGCTCCCGCAGGAGCACGAGCGCATCGCCGGTGAGACCGTCGCGCAGTACATCGCCCGGCGCACGGGGTGTGCCGAGGCGACGCGCGACATGGATGCCGCGGCGGCCGCGCTCGGCGACCCGACCCTCGCCGCAGACCCCGCCGTCGACCCCGCCGACGCCTATTCCGCGGCGCTGGACCGCTGGCTCGCCAGCGGCGCCGCGGACCTCGACGAGCGCCTCCCGGTGGTGCTGGCCGACCTCGGCCTCGATCTCGGCGGGGCGCCCAGCGAGGCGCTCATGACCTCGCTGTCCGGCGGGCAGGCCGCACGCGTCGGGCTGGCCGCGCTGCTGCTCTCGCGCTTCGACATCGTGCTGCTGGACGAGCCCACCAACGACCTCGACCTCGACGGACTCGAGCGTCTCGAAGCGTTCGTGCGGGGCCTGCGCGGCGGCGTCGTGCTCGTCAGCCACGATCGCGAGTTCCTCGCGCGCTGCGTGACCAAGGTGCTGGAGCTCGACATCGCGCAGGGATCGAACCGCGTCTTCGGCGGCGGCTACGACGCGTACCTCGAGGAACGGGCGACGCTCCGGCGCCAGCAGCGGGAGAAGTACGACGAGTTCGCGGACAAGAAGGCGGACCTCGTCGGTCGCGCGCGCGTGCAGCGGGAGTGGTCGAGCCAGGGGGTGCGCAACGCGATGCGCAAATCCCCCGACAACGACAAGATCCGTCGCAAGGCGGCGAGCGAATCCAGTGAGAAGCAGGCGCAGAAAGTCCGCCAGATGGAGAGCCGCATCGCGCGCCTCGACGAGGTGGACGAGCCGCGCAAGGAATGGCAGCTGCAGTTCACCATCGGATCCGCGCCGCGCTCGAGCTCCGTCGTATCGACCCTCAGCGAAGTCGTAGCGCGGCAGGGGACGTTCACGCTGGGCCCCGTCTCGCTGCAGGTGAACGCGGGCGAGCGCATCGGCATCACCGGGCCGAACGGTGCGGGCAAGTCGACGCTGCTGCGTCTGCTGCTGGGGCGACAGGACCCCGATGAGGGATCGGCGAGCCTCGGCGCGAGCGTCGAGGTCGGCGAGATCGATCAGGCTCGGTCGCTGTTCGTCGGCGCCGCGCCGCTGGCCGAGACGTTCGAGGCGCTCGTGCCGCAACTGGCGTCCGGCGAGGTGCGCACGCTGCTGGCGAAGTTCGGGCTGAAGGCCGACCACGTCAGCCGCCCCGTCGACGAGCTGTCGCCCGGGGAGCGCACCCGCGCGGGGCTCGCGCTGCTGCAGGCGCGGGGGGTCAACCTGCTCGTGCTCGACGAGCCCACCAACCATCTCGACCTCGCCGCCATCGAGCAGCTCGAGCAGGCGCTGGAGACCTACGAGGGCACGCTGCTGCTGGTGACGCACGACCGACGCATGCTCGACACGGTGCAGACCGACCGCCGCTGGCGGGTCGAAGCGGGCCAGGTCACCGAGCTCTAGCGAGGGGGATGCCGCGCGTCAGCGGCCCTGGCGCTTCTTGTAGGGCTTCGGCTGGCCCTTCACGACGGGTGCGCGGCCCTTGCCCTTGGACGCCTTGGCCTTGCCGCCGGCGGCGGCGACCGGCTTCGGCGCCGGGGCGGGAGCGGCCGCGATGCGCTCCTGCGCCTCTTCGAGGAACAGCTGGCCGACCTTCGTCAGCCGGGTGCCGGCGCCGTCGCGGGTGAACAGCGCCTGCCCGACCTCGGCCTCGAGCTTGTCGATCGAGGTGTACAGAGACGCCAGGGGGATGCCGAGTGCCTCGGCCGCCCGCGGAAAGTGCAGCGCCTCGGCGACGGCGACGAACCGTTCCAGGTGCGTGATGTTCACAGGGTGCCTTCCTCCGCCGGCGGGGCCCGGCAGGATCCATTGTCTCAGCACGTGCCGACGGCGTTGGCGGGACCGCACCCCCCGCCCATAGTCTTCTCACAGAGTTGGGAGCCAGGGGGACCGATGACGACGGCGCAGGCCACGACGTTCTTCGACACGACCACGCTGGTCGAGCCGATCGATCGCAAGGCGGTGCGCAAGTACGGCCGCGACCCGAGCACGGGAGACCGGGTGGCATGGGGCTGCGGCACCGTCACGCTCGTCATGCTCGTTACGCCGTTCCTCCTGGCCTTCCTCGCCGGCGGCATCGCGTTGACGGTGTTCCTCGCCGAGGCCGCGGGGCCGCGGGCGGCGGTGCCGGTGGGCGGGATGCTGGGGCTGTGGGTCCTGCTGATGACCGCCGGCATGGTCTCGTCGGCGCTGCGCACGCGTACGGAGAACGAGCGCGCCTATCGCCTGCGCCGGTTCGCGGCCGCGAATGGCATGGAGTATCGGCGGACGGGCGCCGTGACGGACAAACCCGGCATGCTCTTCCCGCGCGTGCGCTCGCGGTATGCGCAAGACGTCGTGAGCGACGATCGTGGCAGGGTGATGGAGATCGGCAACATCCGCTGTGAGGGGCGTGCGCTGATCGGACGCACGCGACGCTGGGGGTACCTCGCCCTCCGCCTGGACACCCCGCTGCCGCACATCGTTCTCGACGCGGTCGGCAACAACAGCCTCGGCGATTCCAGTCTGCCGGTCGGCTTCAAGGCAGCGCAGCGGCTCAGCCTCGAGGGCGACTTCGACCGCGCGTTCCGCCTCTACTGCCCGGCGGGATACGAGCGTGACGCGCTGTATCTGTTCACCCCCGACATCATGGCGCGCTTCATCGACAACGCCGCCGAGCTCGACGTCGAGATCGTCGACGACTGGATGTTCCTCTACCGGCGCGCCGACCTCGCGACGCTCGATCCCGCGACGTGGGAATGGCTCGGAAGTGTGCACGCCGCGATGACCGGCAAGCTGGCGCAGTGGGAGCGCTGGCGCGACGGCCGGGTCGCGACCGCGGACGATGACGCCATCCCGCTGCTGCGTCCTCCCCGTGGCGTCGCCGTGCCGGGGCAGCGCCTGCGTCGCACCCTGCCCTGGGCCACGATCCTCCTCGCCGCGGCGAGCATTGTGACGGTGTATCAGGCGTTCAGCGCGACCTGACCGGTCGGGTCCCACACCGGTCGCCGCGTAGACTCGATGCCCGTGGCTCTTACCATCGGAATCGTCGGACTGCCCAATGTGGGCAAGTCCACCCTCTTCAACGCACTGACCAAGAACCAGGTTCTCGCGGCGAACTACCCGTTCGCGACGATCGAGCCGAACATCGGGGTCGTGAACCTGCCCGACCCCCGGCTCGAGAAGCTGGCGGAGATCTTCCACTCCGAGCGCATCCTCCCGGCCGCGGTGTCGTTCGTCGACATCGCCGGCATCGTGCGCGGCGCGAGCGAGGGGGAGGGGCTCGGCAACCAGTTCCTCGCGAACATCCGCGAGGCCGACGCGATCGCGCAGGTCGTCCGCGGCTTCGCCGACGACGACGTCGTGCACGTCGAGGGGGCGGTGAACCCCAAGAACGACCTCGAGACCATCAATGCCGAACTGGCGCTGGCCGACCTGCAGACCCTCGAGAAGGCGATCACCCGCTACGAGAAGGAAGTCCGCGGCAAGAAGGCCGACCCCGTCGTCCTCGAGACGGCGCTCGCCGCCAAGGACGCGCTCGAGCGCGGAAAGCTGCTGTCGGCATCCGGCATCGACCTCGCGCCCATCCGCGAACTCGGCCTGCTGACCGCCAAGCCCTTCATCTACGTCTTCAACGTCGACGAGGCCGTGCTGACGGATGCCGCACGCAAGGCCGAACTCGAAGCGCTCGTCGCCCCCGCGAAGGCGGTGTTCCTCGACGCGAAGATCGAGTCCGAGCTCATCGACCTCGACCCCGAGGATGCCGCCGAGCTGCTGGCGTCCACCGGTCAGGACGAGTCGGGCCTGGACCAGCTCGCCCGCATCGGCTTCGACACGCTGGGCCTGCAGACCTACCTCACGGCCGGTCCCAAGGAGGCCCGCGCCTGGACGATCGGCAAGGGCTGGAAGGCGCCGCAGGCCGCGGGCGTCATCCACACCGACTTCGAGAAGGGCTTCATCAAGGCCGAGGTCATCTCGTTCGACGACCTGGTTGCCACCGGCTCGGTGGCCGAGGCCCGCGCGAAGGGCAAGGCGCGTCTCGAGGGCAAGGACTACGTCATGCAGGACGGCGACGTGGTGGAGTTCCGCTTCAACGTCTGAGTAGGGTCCATCTGCCGCGTAATTCCGCGGAGTGTCAGGCTGTGGGTCCGGTTTCGTCCGCAGAGTATGTCGCCGTTCGCATAGGGGAACTCGACCGTTCATTTTCCAGGGCGGGCTATGCGGGCACTGATCCTCGATGCCCATCGCGAACCTGATCTCAGCGTGAGAGTGCACGGTGGACGACCCGGTCCGGGCATGTGGTTCGGGGTTACAGTTCGAGCGTGTGCCACAGCGCTCGTTCGCCGGTGTCTAGATCTCGGGCACTGAAGCGGCGGCCCTCGTAGAAGCACGGGGCGTCAACAACGCCTCCCTAGGTTGTTCTCGATCGGCGAAGCGCGAGTAGCGGCTGCGTAGGCGAGGAGCCGATCGACCATCGCCGTTCTGTGGCCCTGCTTCAGTCGGCTGGCGGCCGTCCCAGGCTCCGAGTACGGTGAGCCCATGCGAAGCCAGGCGGAATGTCGCTCGGGGCTTGCCGGCGCTTGGGAGGCTCTAGCGCACCGGGTGTATGAGTCCCGTCGTGCGCGCGCCTACCGCCGCGGACCGGGACGCCCTATGCGACCGCTGTCTGACGGCCCGCGGTCACCCGGCCATCGCGGGCACACGGGTGCAGCTCCGGTGGTGTGAGGCTGCGAAGTCGCATAGAGACGCACTTCGAGCCTTTATCTGCACCGACCCCCCACGTGAGCAGTACGAGAGGGGCCGCGGACGCTACCACCCGGTTCAGTATGAGTTCGACGTTCAGTCAGAGGTGCACAAGCTACGCCCTCGGCGGATGCCAGAGCGGCAACTCCTTGGGTTCGATGGGGACGGCATCCTTCGCGCGGTAATTACCTACGTCATGATCGAGGCGCGAATCGAGGAATACGAGCTCGTCGAAACCGGCGACCAGGTATTCGTTCGGCTTGTCGCCTGCGATCAGTCCTGCCGTGGGCAGAGGCTCGCCGGGCAGGCCTACGCAGCCATGTTTGCCGACCTTGAGTCGCTGGGTTGGGTCGGGGGGTTCGAAGTCGAGGGCAACATTCATCGGGACAACGGGGCCAGCAAGAAGGCGTTCGCCCGCGCAGGCGCAAAGTTTGTCTCGGTTGCGGCCGGCAACCATGAGATCTGGAAGATCGTCATCCACTAGACGCCGATCGACGCGAGCAGGCACGTTCCGGTCGTTGTCGGACGCGGGTGCACCCCGCTGGCGCCGCTTCGCCTCCGCCTCTCCGCACGCTTGGGTACCGGCCAGCGTGCGCGCGTACCCCACGGGCGCGGAGGTGTCGGGCATTATGGGCGTGTGAGCGATCTCGAGGACCTTGTCCCTCCGCATGAGCCCGCAGAGGACGCGATCACGTTCGCGGGGCGCGCGGCGCTGTCGCTGATTCCCGCGATCGGGGCGCTCGCATCGGAAACACTTGCCTACGCCCTCGAAGCTCGCCAGGTTCAGCGCCAGCACGAGTTCAATGTGCAGATCGCCCGCGCGCTCACCGAGACGATGCGGCGAATCGATTCCGCTGCGATCCTCGAGGATGTCGTTGGTTCGGATGATTTCATCGCTGGTGTCACGCGCGCTCAGCGAGCTGCAGCCGAGACCGCAAGCGCATCGAAGCGACAACGTCTAGCCGCGGCCGTCGCGAATGGCGGCGGTTGGGCTCCGTTCTCAGCAAGTGAGCGGGCGCAGTTCGTCCGCCTTGTCGAGGATTTCGAGGAGTTGCATGTTTGGCTACTGCACTACTTCCAGAATCCCACGGAATGGCTTCAGGCTCGGGGCCTGTATGAGCAGCACTCCCGAATCTCCTCCGGCGGCATCGATGGCCCTCTCGGGGCGGCACTCGGCATGCGCCAGAGCGTATGGCGAGAGTCAGTCACACAAGCCGTCGCAGACCTCGACCGTGCCGGACTTGCTTCAATCCCACTGACCACCATGATGAGCCGGAACGGGATCTTCCAGCCCCGCACCTCGCCAAAGGGCGAACGATTCCTCGAGTTCATCAACGAATCCGACCATGTCGCTGCGGAACCACCTGCATCGATCTAGTTGGACGAGTTGGCGAACCGGCGGTATGCCGCTCGTAGGCGAAGAGCGAACACGCGCATCCGGCGCCCGAGTGCCGACCGACATCTGCGCGTGACCGACTGTCTTACGGTTGGCTTCATCCGGTGCGATGGTGGCCGCATGGAGATCATCGAGTGGTGGCCGAAGCTGGACTCCGATGCCAAAGGGTGGCTCATCGCCCACAACGGCGAAGCGGTGTCGCCGGAGGTGATGAGTAAGATCGCGACGGCCGGCGGCGCTGTGACCTCGAGCGGGTGGTGGGTCGGCGAGTCAGGACCCGATGGCTTCTTCCTCTCCGACGAAGCAGTCGACTGGATCGAGACCGCCGCGAACGACGAACCCGACTGATTCGCGCGCGACGGAGGACCGACTTTCGGTCAGGTGAGTAGCGCGGTCAAGTCCCGCTACTCACTCCATGCGGCAGTGTTCGACGACCGGTCGCACCGTATCTTGATGCCATGCACTGTTGGCGCCGAACCGTCGCGCTCGTCCTCACCGTGCCAGCGATGACAATGAGTGGCTGCTACATGAGCCCACCTCCGCCTGCCGGTTGCGTTCCAAGGATCACGATCAGCCCAGCCGTGGCCTCTCCGGGCGACACGATCACGCTCGAATCGGACACCAGCTGCGACGACCCGCTTCCCGATGGTGGATGGATTGTGCCGGCGGCCCACACCGGCTCGGCGGTCGTACATACGCAAACTACGAGCGACGATCAGTTCGACGGTTCCTTCGCTGCAACCCTGGTTCTGCCTGCGGACTTTCCGCACGGCCAGGCCTACGCGGGAATCGAGAACTGGGACTACTCGTTCTGTGAGGGCGCTGGCAGTGGCGGCTGCGCCAGCGCGACCGGCGAATTCATGGTCCGGCCCTGAATCGAGATGTGCCGTACCGGGACCGGCAATCGGTCGCACAATTAGTTTCGAAGTCCCGCGCCCTCTATCTGGTTGCGCCGCTGTGGACTTTATGCGGCTTGCTCGGGGCTGGCGGGTTCCGCGCCGTCTGGCCAGGCTGCCAGGCACACCTTGTTTCCCGACCGGTCGGCGAGGATCCATCCGCTGGGCGCCTCGACGGATTCAACCACCCGGCCCCCCGCGGCCACTGCCGCGGCGACGCGAGCCTCGATGTGCTCCTTGGCCAGCGAGACGTCGATGTGCATGGCGTGAGTGAGGGGCTTTGAAGGGTCCAACTCCTGCATCCATACCGTTGATCCCTGACCGAGCGGATCGATGCAGTTGTCCTCGTGCAACGGCGCGTATCCCAGCACCGCTCGCCAGAACGGCAGATCGATCGCGTCGGGCATTGCTGCGACAGCGACCTGCACCTCCTGTACCCGGGCCGTGTCGGCGACCGCACCGTGGTCGCGGGCGATGGTCGAGATCTTCCTAGCCACATCAAGGTGCGACCGTTCGGTTCCCCACATCTCGCGAGTCAGCTTTACCGTGAGACGGTCCGAGACCGCTGTCAGCAACGTGCGCGGGCCGAGCCCTGGGATCTCCGCCACGGCCGCCGCCAGCCGCGCAGCCTCCTGGAGCGAGCCCACCTTGAACACGGCGGTCGGGCCACCATGAAGAATCACCCAGTCATCGACGCCTTCGCCGGTGAGGAACGCACGCCACCCGTCTTCGCTCATGGCGATCACCCTACGCGCGCGGCGCCGCGCGCGGGAGCGCGCCCGCGGGCAGACCGCCCGTTCATCGACCGTTGTCCGCGCCGCGAAAAGCCAGCGCTCCCAGCACTCGGGAGCGCGATGATCGATCGTCAGTGCGCTCGAATCAAAGGGATCGTCACCTGGGTGTTGGCAGGACGAAAGTTGCCGGCTAGACGAACAAGCTTGCGGTGAGGTGCCCAGCCTACGTCACGCGACTCCGCGTACTCGACGGTTTCGACGAACAGCTCGAACCCTCGTTCGCCTCGCTCGCGGGAAATCCAGGCGAGGACTTCCTCCACCGAGTCGGCATCAGAGACTCGCTGCGGGTTGTGCTGCGCCGGCGTTTCAACATCGTCCCCAGTCCAAAAGCACACCCAGTAGACGAATGCGTCCTCCGACTGCGCTTCGAAGAAGGACTCGTCCCACTCGGCTTGCATCTGACCTCCCGGCTCACTCCGACGCTATCGCGCGCAGCCAGAATGGCGCCCTGAAGCCGCCACGTTCCTAGCGGGGTCCCTCGTTGGCCGCTGCCGGACCCTTTTATATTGCTTGGCGCAGCGCTCGGCTCAATCGCGTGATCGCGGAGTCCACTTCCAACCTTCCCGCGTCCTGGAATGAACCCATTCCACCTGCAAAAAGGCGGAGGGCATCTCTGGCAGCCGAACGCAGCTCTTGCGGACTGGTGATGCCCGTGAACTGCAACTCGAGCCGCTCGGCAGATTGACTCCGACGTGGATCGTCGTCGCGGATGGCGGCAGAGCGCAGCTGCGCGATCGCGCTCTGGATCTCTTCGACTCTCTCAGCTACGGACGGCATGACCACACGCTATTCGACCGAACCAGTCGAAGATCGGACCCCCGATGACCGGTCCGTCGCGCGACAGCTTCCGTACCGTAGACGGATGCTCTGCCGGCAGCGGGGCTCCAGATTTCGGATCACCTGCTGGCCGTCACTGTTCGCCCGTGCGGGGTGGCTCGGCGACCAATCACAACTTCATGATCCGTCATCCGCCGCGGATGGGATCGCCGACTCATCTGCAATCATTGCGTGCTGCAACCGCCGGAGTCGTCGTCGGGCGAAGTCTTGGGCACGCGGACCTGATCCGAGGGCCCGGGACGAGACCGCGAGCACGATCCGCGTCGCGGTGACCACCGGGAGAGGTGTGCGCCGGAGACCGAGGAGCTTGCGGTACCGCCGGGGAAGGCTCGCGACAGCAGCGGCGAACAGCACGCGATAGGCGAGTCGCATCGATCCGGTGAAGGGGACGTCGCGGAGGAATCGAACGACCTCGGCGACGCGCGCGTCAGAGACCAACTCACCGCGGTCGAGGTACGCATCCATCCGCGACCGCAAAGCGGCCTCGGTCTCGGGCGGATCGGCGACGTGCATCAGCCGACCGGCCTGCGCCCATTCGCGCACGTACGCGTCGGCACCGCCGGGGAGCGGGCCGCCCCAGCGCTGGTGGGCGCCGAGGAATGCCTCGGTGAAGGCGAGGTGGACCCATTCCACAAGCGCCGCGTCTGACGCCGAGTACGTGCGCGGTCCGGCATCCGTCGAGTAGGTGCCGGCA